>NZ_JBDZDK010000001.1:0-507159 GCF_040049155.1 Sphingomonas silueang | reverse complement strand
GCAATGTTCTGCTTCGCTACGCCCTACGGGCTCCGCTGCGCAGGCCATTGCTCAACCCGCGCTCATGCGCAACAAAGCTGCCGGGCTCTAATCCGCGCTGGTGGAAACCAGGGGGTCACGTCAGACGGTGCTTGTGCCCGAGGGCGTGGATGACCTGACGCTCCACGGTGGGTCCGCAGAGATTCGAATCCAAGCGAAGTCGCGCCACGATCCGCGGGGGTGCTTCACGACCGCAGAACTCGCGGCGATCCTCGTGAAATCGGCCGGCACCATTGATGTGGAGAAGCTGCGGTCCCGATCGTGCAGGATCGTACTTTTGCTGGAGCGACCGGCTGAGGAACTCGTCGAAACTGGCTGGGACGGCAACCTCACCGACGAAGCGAGTAATGCCGCACTTTTGGCTTCCCATCTTGCGGATTTTACGGAGTCGAAAGGCCTGACGCTCGATGAGCTTCTTAGGGTTTCCGCCGTAGTGAGCATCGCCAATCCGCTGGATGAGAGCGTCATCCTATTTGCCGCCCGCCGCGATACTGCCGACGCCGTCGGGCGTCTAATAGCGCACCGGCTTCGCCACCTTGTCGGCGAGCAAGCCGATCACAATTATCGCGCGCCCGCAGACCAGCCGGCCGTGGTTGACGCAACCGACGTCGAAGCGTTGGCCGCAGATGTCCTTGCCCTTGTCGACCGCGCTGGACTGTTTCCGGCCATCGCTGGTGGTCTTTGCGAGCCGGTCACCTTTGCGCCCTTGGAGGATCCGTATTTCTATGAGGGCGTCGATGTCGCGCCCGGCCATGTCGCCGCAGGGCTCGTGCTGGAGCGCCCGGAGCTTATGGCTGAGGTAGCGTCCGGCCTCCAGCGGCAGCGGCGCGCGTTGATCACGGGGCCGTCAGGAAGCGGCAAATCCGCAGCGGCTTGGCTGTTCGCCTACCAAAACCGGCATGCCATCCGCTGGTTTCGGCTGCGACGCGCAACTGCCGATCAGGCCCATCTGCTGGTCCAATTGGCCCGCAGCCTGGAAGCATCGCCTGAGCGTCCCGTGGGATTTGTGCTCGACGATGTCGGTCGCGACCTTGGCGGGATTTGGGAAGCGCTGGCAGACGAACTCGGCCACGCGCTCGGAGTGCTGTTGCTTGGCACCATACGCGAGGAGGACCTCTTCCTCATTGGCAGCCTCGCCTCGACCGCCCTCGCGCGCCCGGCCCTCGACGCCGAGCTTGCCGAAAGGATCTGGTTGGCGTTGCGGGAAGAGCGCGAGCTGGCTTTCCTCCACTGGCGGGAGCCCTTCGAACGTAGCGAAGGGCTGCTGCTCGAATATGGGCACCTGCTGACAAGCGGACAGCGGCTGCAGGATACGCTGGACGCGCAGGTCCGCCGCCGCATGCTCGAAGGGCGCGACGATGAGCTTGCTATCCTTCAGGCGGTCGTTCCTGCCGCGCGCTTCGGCGGCGCGGCCGACTCCGAACGGCTCCGCGGCCGTGTGGGATTGAGCCAAGGTGACTTCGCGCGCGCCTTGGCGCGGCTGGTCGACGAACATGCGATACGCGTCAGGGACGATGGCAGCCTCGGCGGACTGCACCAAATTCGATCGGCGGGACTATACGCCGCGCTTGAGCAGCAATTGCCTCGCGGCCTCGACATCGAGCTGGAGGAAATGGCGGCCGTCCTGCGTAGCCACGATTTCTCAATTGTCCTCCCGCAGCTTCTCGCCGCGCTGCCCGAAGCCGATGACGCGGTTCTGGACGCACTGGCTGGACGTGCCGCGGCACTCTCGGTCCCTGAACTGGCCGCGATATTCCACGGGCTCGGACTTGCCGCGTGCGATCGGGTCGCTGAGCGCTGGATCGCGATCGTCGAGGAGGAAGAGCTCGAGGTGAGGCACGCCGGCCTAGCCTTCTCGTTCGCTCTGGCGGGATCGCAGCTCGATCTCCCCCAATTCGCGAAGATCAACGCCGTGATTGCGCGGCTGCCCGAGGTCGGCCAGCGCGATCTGCGCGCGGCGCTGCTGGAACGCCTGTCCGGCTTGCCTGCCGAGATTGATGCAGACCTGGAGGATTATCACGAGCTTGCCGCTGCGTTGGCGCCGATGGTGACGATGGCGCCCGCTCCCAGTTTCACCGCCTTGCCAGCGGGCGACTGGTCCGATGTGCCGCTCGAGCAGGGACTCGCGGTCGCGGCGACGATACGCGAATTTGGAGCCGCACCGGCGCAGCAACTCGTGAAACGCTTCGGAGGGAGCGATCATTTGCTGTCGAGAATCCATCAAGAAGTCGCCTGGGTGACACGCCCGACCATCGAGGAAGAAAACGGATTGCGGGTGGTAACCTCGAACGTCCGCTTCCAGGGGGAGCCGATCCATCCAGATGCGAATGATACCGTGGTCGAGCAATGTGCGCGGCTGTTCGCCGCCGTCCCGACAGCCGACATTGCCGCTTCCTCGATGCTTGGATGGGACGGTAACCCGGCCGGATTCCAGGGTCACCCACTGACGACCAAACACATCCCCCGCGATAACCTACCCACGCCGGTGCGTGTCGCCTGGAACAGGGCGGCGTTGCGGGCGATCCAGAGCTGCTCCGGACCAACCACGGAAAGCGGCCGTGCGAATGCTCTTGCCAGCGCCATTACGGAACTCGCAACGATGCTCGCGGACGCGGCCGACCTGTATTGCCGGGGGATAGCGGCGGATCAACGCTTCACCACCTTGTTGGCTGTCCGCTCATTGCTGAATTCGTTTATCCAGCCACCCTCAGTCGGTTCGACCACACACTCTGCCCGCGACCAGGGCGAGTATTCAACGGCCGACCAGACATACGACTTTGTGGCATCGGTTACGCAGCTCGCCCAGGAATTGGGGGGAACGATTGAGCGGCCGATCCTCGTGTCCGTGAATGCCGCGAAGCTGCATGCGAATGCCGAAGCATTGCTGTCGGCGAGCAACTGGCGATGGGTCGAAGCTCCGCCGATGGATGCGCTGCAGAGCCTGTCCGCAACCCTCCATGACATCGATGCGATTCTCGGCGATGCCCATGTAAATGCCGAGGCATTCCGGCGCTCGCGGCTGTTGGCGGAGCGCACCAGCCGCAGTCGTCGGGCCCGAATACGGTTCGCGGCCGACGCGAGGGATCGCGCGCGGCACGCGGCGGAAGCGATGACCGCGCAAATCCGCGCCGTGCTTGCCGCGAACGATATCGACGCTCTCGTGGTGTCGCGGCCGATGGACGAGCCGGACGCACCCTATTGGCCGCGCGTCGACTATGCGATCCTGCTGCCGGTCGAACATCTCATTGACTATATGACCCTTGCCGACACTTTTACGGAAGTCGTCGGCCAGTTCCCCGACACCCATCGTGTCAGCATCGTGCCGGTCCGCGAGGGGCTAGTGGTCGCAGCGCTTGCGGGCGTGTTCTATTCGACCTTTCTTCCAATGGTCGACTTCGCCACGAAATGGTCGGGGCATCTACCGCTTCCGATCTTGGAGGAGCGCGCGGCGGCGGCGCTTGCGGAGGCGTTCAACGTGCTACTTCAGATCTCGGCGGTGTTCGCGAACGCGGACCGGGACCTCAATGAGGAGGAGCTAGGGTATGCGCAGGAGCTCGTCGACAGCGTCAGCGCTCGGCTGGGATTGCTCGAGAGGCTGCGTGACACTGAATATGATGACGATATCGGCGCAGCCTGCTTGCTGATACAGGAGGTGCTCGACCGCGTCCGAGGCGAGCTCGATGGCGACCCGGCGGAGCGGCTCTCGACGGAATTCGCACGCATGGGGAATGGCGAACCGACAGAGTTCACCACGCGCGTAATCACCTACCGCATCGGGCTTCTCGAACGCGACGTGCTGGCCGCACGCGCGGAAACCGTCTAAGGAAGTTCGATGAAGTAGCAGGCTCGATCGGCTACAAAACACCTGCCTGTCAGCCGCCGCCAGGTTGAGCCAACGATCGGGAACTGAACGAACGGCGGAAGTTGGGAATTGCAGAGGGCGGCGTGAATGGCCGGGATTGGGTCTTCCCGCTTGCGGCACTTGTCGACCACCTCAAGACCCTCAACGTCGTTGATGTGAGCGTCGGCTTTTGCTGAAATCCGGCATTCGGGTCGCGCAAACCGGCGGGTCGGCTTTCCGACCAAGCGCGCGCCCTGATCAGAACGCCGTGCTCATGGCGGCGAGGCGAGCGCGCTTTGCCGAAGTACGGCGGTCATCCGCCCTTGGGCAGTTTGCGGATGGACGGCGGTGACGATCGCCTCGATCACAGGCGGTTCCAACCCCGCGCGTCCCCAGTCGAGATGGACAGGCGCGTCATAGGCGAGCGCAAGCGGCTCCTCGCCTGGCGGCGCTAGTAAGTTGGTCCAGCGGATGTTGGGGCGGGTGCGCAGGCGCGACGGCCACGCCCCGTCCAATGCGTTGGCCTTGAGCACGATCTGCAGGCAAACCGAACCCATGGTGGTGACGAACAGCATATAGGGGGTGTCCCGGCTGACGGATGCCCGTCGCAATAGCGCTGCGGCAAGCAGCGGCGGAGAATTACCGATAATCGAGAAGGAGATTCCGACGACCATGTGCGGCAGCAGATCGTCGTCGGGTGAGCCAAGCCAGGCGATGATCTTCGTGAAGTTCGGCAGTTCGTCGTCCGGCAGCAGCGCCACCGCCATTTTGACCAGCGCCTTGTAAGCCTTGGCCGGAACGAAGCGCTCGGTCCCGCCAGAGATACGGAAGACAAGTTCGCCAGTCTTGAAGTTCACGCCGAAATGGTCGCTGAACGGCGTGCCGTTGGCGCGCATAGAGATCGACCGCTGGCCATCGACGATCTGGTGGCGGATCGATGCGGGGCCGTCGGTGCGTCCGGTTTGGCGCACCTTGTTGCCCTTGCCCTGTGTGCCGCCGACCGTGAGGATCGCGCCCATGCTCTTGACCAGCGCGTCGTCGAATGCGCCGAACCGCGCGTTGCAGGCATCGCATTCGTCGAGCGACGTCACCCATTTATTGCCGAACGCCTCGGGCAGCGTATGAGCGACGTTGCGAAACGCACGGGGGGCGGTCTCTCCGCAGAACCGGCAACGCCCCTTCGTGCCCAACGTGACGCTCGGCTCGCCCAAACTGCCCTGGACCATGGCGACAATCGCATAGTCAGGACAGTCAAGCGTCGCATCAGGCGCACGGGCAGGACCATTCTCCATCTTCATCTATATCGTGGCAGTGGCGCAGGATCGGTCGCGGCGCGGCGACCGCGATCTGGGTTTTGCGCGCGAGCGGTTTGCGCGACGAGCGACCGCGGCCTCGCGGATCGCCTTCTCGTCTTTGGCGATCGCCCGCTCGGACTGAGCCAGCGCGCGCGGGATGCGGTCATGCAGCTTGTTGAGCGCCATCAATTGCGCGATCTTGTCGAGCGTCCACGACGTCGGCAGCAACAGCATCGTGATGTGCATGAGGCTCAAGGCCAGATTCTGGCCAGGCTCGACAAACCCTACATTGCTGGCGCCCGCGATTACGGCATATTGGCGGTCGAGCGAGCCAAGTCGATAGGCGATGCCCTTGGTGCTCGCATGCACATTATGGCTCGCCATTTTGTAGTGCGATCGCATCATCGCCCGGCCGGCGGCATCCTCGATATTGCTGAAATTAGGTCTCGGGTTGCCCAGATGCGCCGCGACCCAGCCATAGTCGCCGCCGAAATCCTTGCCGTAACGGCTGATCGCATCGGCATAGTCGCGCTCGATCCGCGCGGCCGCGCGGATCGAGAACGGCGCATAGCCGAGCTTCGGATGGCATTGCTGATATTGCCCGAGCCCCTTTTTTGCCTCGACGATCTCGTGGGCGAGATAGCGTTCGGCCAAGGCTTCGCCGCCATCGCCCAGCACCATCGCGACGCAGGCGACCTCGTGCAGCGTGCGCCACCGCGCCATGGCGCCGTCGGCATAGCCATTCTCCATCAGCACCATGATCTCGGACGCGATCTGGATGGCGCGGACATGAAGGTGGGAGAGCGCTTTGTTGAGATGCGCGCGACGGCGCGATCGCGAGCGACTGGCCCGACGATAAAAATCGGTGCCGATGTCGCGCGACAGCTCAATCAGCATGCGAAGCGCGTCGAAGCCTTTTCCCCAGCGCGCCTGAAGGTTGAACCGAAACTGATCCATCTGGATGTCCGTCGCCTCGCGCCAAGCCGCCCAGTCGCGTTCGTATTGGCGCAACATCGTGACCGCCGCGGCCTCAGCCGCGCCGTGGATCAACTCAGGTATCGTTTCACTGATCTTGTCGACATATTCCTGCGCGCGGGCGATGTCAGCGTCGGTAAATTCGAGCACGATCTCCTCGTCGGTCTCGAATTCGAGGACATCTCCGTCGTCGCCATCCTCTTTGTCAGAGCCGGCACCAAGCAGTTGATCAACTATCTGCTCGACCAGTTTTTCATTCTCGGCATGCCCGGCTACCTTGAGCTTGTCTCGTACTAGCTCCGTCGCGATGATCCGCGGCATGGTTGCCAGTTGCTCTTCAAGCACGGATTGCAACGAACCCATCAACCGATTCCCACTGTCTCAAATGGGGTGGAAACGTAGCGGAACGAAAGGGAAACGGCAACGGCGCAGCCATGCACGCGCCATCGTCGATCATCCATCAGAAACGGCGGCGCGACGTTGTCCGCTTGCCGCCCGGACTATATGATCGCGATCGCAAATGGTGATCACGAGAGACAATCACTTCGTTCCCCAATGGCATCAAAGGGGCTTCCTCGAACCAGGTCGCTCGACCTTGGCCTATCTCGACCTAAAACCGCCCACCAAGCTTCTTGCCGACGGGAGCGTCATTCACGAACGATCGCTGTTCGATGCGCCGACAAAGCGCTGCTTCTTCCAAACCGACCTATACTCGACCTTCTTCCTGACAGAGGTGAATGACGAGATCGAGCGGAAGCTGTTCGGCGATATCGACACGCGAGGATCGCAGGCGGTCAGGGCCTTCGCGGGAACTGACATCGCCGCTTGGCACGAGCATTTCGGTACATTCTTCGAATATATCGACATCCAGAAGCTGCGCACGCCGAAGGGCCTGGCGTGGTTGCGGGCACACTATCCTGCGCTTCACCAGAATGAGTTGATGATGGAGATGCAGGGCATCCGCATGCTCCACGCCACGATCTGGACCGAGTGCGTGCGGGAGATCGTCTCCGCTGAGGATGCCGGGGTGAAGTTTCTCCTGACCGACCATCCGGTGACGATCTACAATCACGCCCTACCACCCGAAGCGCCGCAGTGCGCCTTTCCCCATGATCCGGGGATCGCACTGAAAGCATCGCAGACCCTGTTCCCGATGAGCCGTGACCACTGTCTCATCCTGACGAACCTCGAATATGCCGAAAATCCGTCGGTACCACCGCTGGAGAAGCGAATCTTCGCGCGCAACTTCCGCCAGTCGATGGTGCGCACGGACAAGATGATACGCACGCGGCGGCTCACCGACATCGAGGTGGCACGCGTCAACCATGTGCTTAAAGCGCGGGCTCAGCGCCATATAGCCGCCGGCAAGCGCGAATGGCTCTATCCCGAACAGCACGCGAGCGGATCATGGGCCGACCTTGCCGCAACTCTGCTCCCGCCGCGTGACGAGCTTTGGCATTACGGCGGCGAAACCTATGTGGGGTTCGAAGACGGCAGCGTCCGCTACCAGGATGCCTACGGCCGGACTGAGAAGGAGCGGGAAGCCCTCAAGAAGGTCCCACCGGCAAAGAAACTGGCTCCGAGCGCCCCCTGCGGCTGCGGGTCGGGACGTCCCTACCGCATCTGTTGCAAGACAAGGTCACCTGCGCTGCGGCCAAGCTGGACAGAGCGTAGCATTCGCGAGCGCAATCTGGTCCTTCATCGCGGCATCCTGTCGATCCTGGGTCTCGACGCGGGCAAGGACTGGACAGCGGTCAGGCGCGAGTTGACCGATGACCAGATTAAAGAGGTCTACTTTCTCTACGAGGCGCTCTGGCCGCTCGAGACCGACCTGCTCGCGCTACTGCCCAAGCCCGACGGGCGTCCGCGCGCGGTCTACACCGGATCGCTCCATCCGCAGTCCATCGTCGAATTCGCGCTGGGTGCGTCGCTCTATTTCGGCGAGCTGATCGTCGAGACCCCGTTCGTCCACGCCGGCACCATCGCCGAGAAGTTCCGGCCGACCGTGCATCCGCGCAGCTATCATCTCGAATTTCTGAAGGCCGTGGCCTTCTTCCTCAACGTCATGCCACTTGTGGACGCCGGACTGATCAACCTCATCCCGGACCCATGGACCTTCGACTATCATCTCCGCCGCGAAACCATGGCGATGGCCAAGCAGCGCGCCGCGGGCATCGACATCAGTCTCCGCGGAGAACCGCGGCTGGAAGAATTGATGCGCGCCGACTTCATGCGCGATACGCTTATGTGGCCCCAGGACGCGCAGGAGGCCCGGCTGAGGGAGAATTTTCCCGGCCTCGATGCGACCGAGGTTGCTGGCATATGGTCCGAGCTGGAGCGGCTGAAGGAGGAAGACCCGCTGACGGCGCTACAGGATGGCATCTTCGACGGCGGCAAGGAGGGCGGCCAAATGCGCCTGATGCAGATGGGGCCGAATTTCGAAATTGCCATGTATCTGGCGCAGGTGACCGGGGCCTCGATCGTGACCGACAGCGCCTTCCGCTGGCGTGAGATTCTCCGCGCGGCGCGACCGAGGGCGGGAGCGCCGCCGGCTCGTCTCAGACAGCTCGCCGGAAATCTCGCCGACGCCGCCTTTCTGTTTCCTGACAACCCGGATCGTATCATCCAGTTGGCACGGGAGGGCATATTGTCGGGCTATCCCACGCTGTTCGGCGACATGTTCCGGTATCTCGCCGCTGTCGAAGATCGCGGTCCCCGGCCGAATTTCGAGGCAGGGCTCGCCTCGCGGTTCGTCAGCACGCATACAGCCGCCCAGAACGCGCTTCGCAAGCGGGGAGACGTCGGAAATGACGGCAGAATCTCCTGCGTTTTCGCGCCGACAGGCATCCAGGACAATACGATTAATCGCCTGCTGCTTATGTCGAGTTCTGAGCATCACCTGCCGATGGTGCCGATGGCCTTCTACATTCATCGCATGGGCGCTTGATGTTGATCGCCTGCTTCCCGTTTCAAACTGGGGAGCCATCGCGGACGCGTGAATGATCTGCAACCATCGGGAATGCTGAAACTTGGAAGGGTCGGTATCCCAGTGACTGCTGGCCCGGCGACGGCTCTATCAAATGTCAGCTTTTCGAAGCGCTCCGCCTGAATGCTGACAGGCGGAAGACGGCCCAAAGCCTGCCGCGCACCTCCGCGCCGATGAACGTCCGATCCCGACGAAAGCTGCGACTCTGGCCGATTCAAGCCGTCGATCGGCAAACCGCTCACGGCTTCACGCCGAGGCGTGCCAGCACCGGGGCGTGACGGTCGGGATCCTCGAGGAATGCCCTTAGGCCCCGGTCCCAGACCGCGCAGGTCGCGCCACCGTCGAGCGTCCACCCGTCGTGTGAATGATCGTCCTGACCCGGCTGGTAGCCGAGCGGCATGCGCAACTCGTGCCACATCTCAAGCAGCCGATGGTCGTTCTCGTTGAACGCCGAGCTCCGGGCGAAACCCTCGCGCCAATAGTCGATGAAAACGAGCGGCGGCCGCGGCGATCCGGCACGCGCTTGGTGCAACCAGTTGTTGAGGTGCACGTCGCCGAGCCCATATCCTACTATGTAAATCACATCGGCCGCGAGCGCGTCACGCGCGAAGGACGTGTAGTAGTATGACATCGGCGCATTCTGGAGCCGCGAGAGCTTGTCGAGGCCAGTGACGATCGCCGAGCGGTGCACTTGGCTGCCATCCAGACGTCGGTGGCCCGATCCCATGTAGGAGGCGTTTAGCTGGGCCTCCTCGCGGTCATCATACCAGAACAGGTCGCCGATGCGGCTGTTGGCATCCCCGTTATGGAAGCCCATGTGCACGCCCCCGTGAAGGTGAAACACGCAATCGCGTCGTTCCCCGGCCCAGAAGCAGCGGCCATCGAAGCGCCTGGGCTGTCTCGCCCCTCCTTCCGGAAACCCGGTAAAAAGGTCTGGGGACGATTGCAGGATGAAGTCGTCGTAGTTGGTCGTGTAGATCCGGGTGACCCAGTCCGCTCGGATGTTCGCAATGAACCTCGCGAGAGGCACGAGACTGGCGGTCGGGCGGGCGGAGGCCGACGTCATCGTTTCGAAGATGGTGTCCTCCATGAACCCGATCAGGCTGACGAGAGCGCGCTCACCGAGATCGACCTTCGCTGCGACGAAGGGGCTGAGCGCAGGCCGGAACGTGTCAACCGCTCCGGCAGATGGCGGTCGCGCGTAGATCAGCTCATGGGCGCAGTGGTAGATCTGCTCGAAGTTCACCGCGTCTTCCCCGCCGTGGTAGTAGTCGGCTAGCGTGGCCGAGATCTCGGCATACGCCTCGCCCCCACCCGACAGCCGCATCCAGTGATCCGACAGCACTGCATTGCGGATTTGTCTTGTCAGGGTGCGGGTAGAGGGCGCGCCGTAGTCAAGGGATGCGCCTGCGCCGACGAGCATCAACGCAGTACCAGTACGCCTCGAAATCATGCGTCGATGCTCCCACTCAGGTCCAAGTAAACTTACAATTCTGCCATGACCGGTCCGTCTGCACTTCTCTCCTAGCGGCGATTGTTCAACTCCGGGGATCCGAACGGCGCCACGGCAATTGCCATGGCCACCGGCCCAGCCGAGGCGGCTCGGCGACTGGGCGAACTCCGCCGCTCCGTAACGCCTGAAAATCGGCGAGACGCCATTCGAGACGCTTGATGATCGCCTTGTCGGTGACCGGGATATAGTGCGGTGCATAGTCGGTCGATTGGGTATAGGCTCCCGACATCTTTTCACCACTCTGGAAGCTCTCGATCAGTTCCCAGGTGACCAGCCCGCCGTGCACGTCGGCGCAGTGATAATAGCGCAACGGGTGCAGCAGGAAATAGAAGTTACCAGGGTTCACCGGCCCGGTGCCGAGGGGGAGCTGGTCGAGCGCGAACCGGTCGAACGTCCCGGTCACGACGTTGGTATAGATGACCGGCGGCCGGAACGCGCCGGGATCTATCCGCACATTCCCGCTGACGTGCCGCGCCTGGCGCAGCGTAACGAAGCACTCGATCGCCTGTAGCTTGCCGGCGGGGAAGTAATAGGTATCGGGAGGCGTTACATTTCGCGGCGGTCGCAGCTTGATCACTTCCTTACGGGTCTTGTTGAGCTCGACGGGGCCGAAAGGATGGTGATCCATCGCGTCTCTGAGGACGCGGCCGTCGTGGAACCGCGTCTTGCCAACATAATAGGTCAATTGCGACTGCTCGTTGGGTAGCGCGTACCGCCGACCTCCCGTGAATAAGAGGCTGACGCTGTCGATTGAAAGAGCCGGTTCGGGGTCGCCGATCGACAATGTCGGCACTGTCCCTGGCAGGATCGGCATATCGGAGCGACGGATCGCGACATAGCCCGAGGTTGTGGAGAGTTCGAGTTGTTCTTCATCGAACGACACCTGGAACATGTCGACGCCGTGTCGTTTGCCGACCTCGATCGCACCCGCCTGAAAGCCGGCCGCGCTCACGAACACCGCTTTGTTCGAATTCTGGTCTCGCGCCTTGGTGACGAAGGCATCAAGATCTTGCGCTGAGGCGCGGCGTGTCTTGTTCTTCACCTCGATCAGCACGAGGTAGCGAAGCGTACCCAGCGCGAAGCGCACGACGACATCGAATTGTCGTCCATTAATGACTTCGTTCCAGCTGACGTCGGCATCGCTGGTCGTGACGGCATGGATGCCGGCAACAATGCGCTCCAGATATTCGTCTTCGCCGATCATCGCGCGCCCCAATTCACCTTGGCGAACGCCCGGGGCGCGCCTTGTTGTTTTCCTTTCGTTCCGCTATATCTCGCACGTTGCGGCGACCCGGGGAAGGGGTGCCGATCTCGTGTGGCGAAGCGGCGATGGCGGACAACAAGAACCAGCATTTCGTGCCGCGCACGCATCTCAAGCCGTTCACGTTGAATGGCGAAGGCTTGGCGATCAACCTCTTGAATATGAAGGGGATCAAGGCGATCCCGAACGCGCCCGCGAAGAACCAGTGTTCGAAGGATTATTTCTACGGGCAGGAGCCGAAACTGGAGAGAGCGATCCAGTTCGTAGAGGGGCATTATGGCAAGGCCGTGCGACACCTTGTCGATGGCGGTCCGGTACAACCCGGGGTGGACATCGTGTTGCGGCGCTACGTGTATCACCAGTTTTTGCGCACTGAGGCTGCGGCGCAGGCCTCTGCGGCGATGATGTTGGCCATGACCGACCTTCCCGGCTCGGATTTCCCGGTCCCGACGTTCGGGGAGGCGGTGAAGATCGCCACCGAACAAGCGATGCTGCACTACGCCAAGGCGATGGGCATCGTCGATGATCTCAAGATGTGCATCGTCCGCAATGCGACCGACCTGCCGTTCGTCACATCTGACAATCCCGCCGTACTCACCAATCGTCTGCATTACCAGCGCCCCACCCCCGGCAAACGCGCGTTCGGTGTGGAGACAGCGGGCGCGTTATTCTTCCTGCCGCTGACTCCCTCCTTGTTCGCCTTGTTCTATGATGGGGCGGTTTACTCGGTCACCCACAAAGGTCATTTCGTGGACGTCCAGCGCTTCTCCGACGTCGCGGCGCTCAACGAGCACCAATATCTCAATTGCGCGGGCAACATCTATTTCGGTGCATGGGAGGGCCGCAACCAGGTTGCAGTCGCGGCGGCGGACGCGGCGCCGCGTCGACCAGCCACGCCGCACACGCGCACGCACGCGGCACTCGACCGATCGGACGAATGGGGCGAGCGGTTTACTGTCGAGCCCGTTTCCGACATCCGCGACGGGCGCAAGCGTCTTGTCCACATCGTAACGAACAAGCCGACCCCGTCGAGCTGGCCCTCTTTCCTTCGCTTTCGGCCTGATGCCTCGGGCTGGTCTAACGGGACGGGCGCGGGGCTGACGCGACGCGGTTGCCTCGATGATGGGTATGTCTTGGGCCGCGGTTATGCCCGGGTCAGGGTCTGATCGCGATGGCTGAACTCTTCGCACTGATCCGCGATTCGCATTCGCTGAGCGCCGCGCAAGCATGGAAGGCGATACGGATACCAGCCTATCTTCAGTAGCTGTGCAATGTAGGTCGAGCGAAGGTTGATCTCGCCTTCCGGCCAGAGCTGCCGTTCGACATGTCGCACGCCAATGGCAGAAAAGTGCCAAACCTCGCTGAACAAGGGCTCGCTGGCAAAGTTGAACGACCAGCGGGGTTCGGGCGAGCGCGATGAGTCGGCTAACCGCGTGGATTGGACCAGTTCGAAACGCTCTTTGCATCGGCGCGTGGAAGATTGCGGTCGCCTTCCAGACCTGCTGGCGGCTCTACGCAGCTTGACTTTATCTGCCCTGCCACCGATGTAGCAACATATCGTCAAACGCTAGGAGGGCGTCATGGGCATCACCAGCGTTACTAGCCGAGAGTTCAATCAGGACGCCGCTCGCGCCAAGAAAGCGGCGCTGAGTGGCCCCGTCTTCATCACCGATCGCGGTCGCCCCGCGCATGTCCTGCTGTCGATCGAGGAGTATCAGCGGTTGACCGGCAAGGGCCGAACGCTGGCCGATGCGCTGGCAGATTGGAACGGGGGCGATTTCGATTTCGATCCGCCGAAGATGGATTTCGTATCGCGTCCGGCCGAATTCGACTGATGTTCCTGCTCGACACCAACGCGATCTCTGCGCTGCGCCGTCCGAACCACGGGAATCCGAATGTCCTCGCCTGGGCCGCCCGGATCAATCTGGCCGAATTCTTTCTCTCTACAATCATTGTGTTTGAAATCGAACGCGGCATCCTGCTTTTGAATCGCCGCGATCCCGGCCAGGCCGCTATGTTGCGCGCGTGGATGGACGATCGCGTGATGGCCGATTTTGCCGATCGCATCCTGCCGGTCGACATTCCTGTCGCGCGCCGTTGCGCCGCGCTGCACGTGCCCGATCCGCGGCCCGAGCGCGACGCGATGATCGCCGCCACCGCTCTCGTTCACGGTCTCACCGTCGTTACCCGCAACACCGCCGACTTCCTTTCAACCGGCGTCCCGCTGGCCAATCCTTGGGAAGACGCCGCCTGACGGGTCCACCGTGACCGGCCTGTTCACCTATCTGCGCTCTCCGCGCAGGACTAATGGCTCGTGCGATCGGCGCGACGTGATCGCCACAGTGTTCCCCGGCATGCAGAAAGCGGCTATTGGGCATTGAGCCCTTCCCACCCCATCGCGCTTCATCGTATCGGCGAAAAGCTCTCATCGCTCCACATGATCTCATACGGAGTGTGGGGAGAAATGTGGGGCAATCTATCCATTCATCAAAGATTATCGTCTTTTTGCAACTCTTTAGGTGAGGAATCAAGATTCCTCCCGCTCCGCCAAAAACTGAAAAAATCATTCGTTATCGTATACTTAGTGGATGTTGACGTGACCCCGGTCTTTCATCCATCGGCAACCAGAGACTGACCGGTGTTTGAGCTGCTACCCGTTCTTGGACCACCCTGTTGGGTGTCATCCAGCATCTGCCGGCAGCGGCGGGCCATGTGCCGCCAACCGTTTCGCCAGCGAAATCAGCGTCTTGTTGCCGATGGCGCTATGCGGTCTCACCTCGTTACAGTCTCTGCGCCAAGCCTCGCATTTTCGCACCGCGTCGTCGAGTCTCATGCACCAGTGCCGGTTCAGGCACTCCGCCCGGAACTTGCCCCCGGCCTTCGCCGGGGCAGGCTGTTGAGGGACTCGATGAACGCATTGTCCGTCGGCTTGCCGGGTCGGCTGAAGTCGAGCGTGACGCCGCCGATGTACGCCCACGGATCCAGGTCGCGCGAGATGAACTCGCTGCCCTGGTCGACGCGGATCGACGCCGGATAGCCCAGCTCGCCGCACACCCGTTCGAGCACCTCTACGACGTCCGGCGCCCGAAAGCGGAACCGCGGCACGATGGCCGGCGAGAACCGGTTGAAGGTGTCTACCACCGTCAGGATACGCAGCTTCGGCCCCGTCGCGAGCTGGTCATGAACGAAGTCCATGGCCCATACCTCATTCGAACAAGACGCCGCGCAGCGGCCTCCTCTCAGCTTCGCCTTCACCCGGCGCTTCAGCGGTTTGTGCCGCAGTTGCAGCCCCATCTCCTTGTAAAGCTGGTATACCCGTTTCGCCTTCACGTCCCAGCCCTCCCGCCGGAGCAGCACATGGATACGGCGATAGCCGTGACGCACCCGCGTCTCGGCAATCTCCTTCATCCTTTTCTTCAGGTCGGCCTGATCGGCGCGGCGCCCACGATAATGGTAGCTCGACCGCTCCGCCCGGAGCATCCCGCAGGCCCGCCTGATGCTGACCTGCCATGTGCTGCGAACATCATCGACGAGCTGCCGGCGCCGGTCAGGCCTCAAAGCTTTCGCGACCCATCCGGCCTACGATCAATTCCCCGGATTGATCGTCAAACGGCCTCATCCTGCAACATCGCCTTGTCGAGGCTGAGGTCAGCGACCAACCGTTTCAGCTTGGCATTCTCTTCCTCGAGCTGGCCCAGACGTCGCACCTCCGACGGCATCAGCCCCGCATGTTTCTCGCGCCATGCGTAGAACGTCGCCTCGCTGATCCCGGTCTTCCGGCACACCTCGCCCACGCTCGTGCCATCCTCGGCCTGCTTCAACATGAAGGCAATTTGCGCCTCCGAAAATTTCGACCTCTTCATCGCTCACTCCGTTTCCCTGACCCTCCCTCATAACTGAAATTTTCCAGCCTAAAGCGGTCCAGAAAAAGGGCAGCAGGTCACCCCCGGATCAATGCCCCGGCGACCTTCGGGTCGTTCGGCCCGGCTCCGCTCATCACCCGCTATCCCGCCCGATTTGCCGAAAACGAACGCCGGTTTGACCGCGGTCAAGGCGCCACAAGCCCCCGCTCGGCACGGCATCCGTCATGTGGCCCTATCATCCCGAACTGCTCGCCCGGCCCGTGCCGCGTTACACCAGCTATCCCACCGCCGCCGAGTTCGGCGACCATGTGGGTCCGGCCGACATGGCGGCGGCGCTCGACGCGGTCGATGCGGGAACCGCCGTGTCGCTGTATGTGCATATCCCCTATTGCCGGGCGATCTGCTGGTATTGCGGATGCAATACCGGCGCGGCGAACCGGACCGCGCGGCTCGACGGCTATATCGCGCGGTTGCATGGCGAGATCGATCTGGTGGCCGCACGGCTGGCGGGCCGCGGACGGATCGGACGGATCGCCTTTGGCGGCGGAAGTCCCAATGCGATCCCGCCCGCCGCCTTCGCCGGGCTGGTCGCCCACCTGCGCGCCGCCATGGCCGGCGACGGTGCCACCCTGTCGCTGGAGATCGATCCGCGCGGCTTCGGCGCGGACTGGGCGGCGGCCATCGCGGACGCCGGTGTCGCGCGGGTCAGCCTGGGGGTGCAGACCTTCGACCCGGTCGTGCAGGCGGCGATCGGTCGGGTGCAACCGCGCGAGGACATCGTCCGCGCCGTCGCGCTGCTGCGCGCCGCCGGGGTCGGATCGATCAACTTCGACCTGATGTACGGCCTGCCCGGTCAGGACGATGCGGCACTTGAAGCAACCTTGCAGGAAACCATCGCGCTCGCGCCCGAGCGGCTGGCGGTGTTCGGCTATGCCCATGTACCCCGGCTGATCCCACGCCAGCGGCGGATCGACGGCGCAGCACTTCCCGGCGCGGCGGCACGCTTCGCACAGGCGGCGCTGGCGCATGCGCGACTGACGGCGGCGGGCTATCGGGCGGTCGGGTTCGATCACTTCGCGCGTCCCCGCGATCCGCTGGCGCAGGCGGCGGCGAACGGTACGCTGCGCCGCAATTTCCAGGGGTTCACCGACGATCCTGCCGATGTCCTGATCGGTCTGGGCGCCAGCGCGATCAGCGGATTTCCCGACCGGTTGCTCCAGAACGCCAAACGGGCGGGCGACTGGCACCGGGCGATCGGCGAAGGGCGGTTCGCGACCGCACGCGGCATCCATCGCACGCCACTCGACCGGCGACGCGGCGAGGCGATAGCGGCGCTGTTGTGTCACGGGGTCGCGGATACGGACCGACTGCCGGAGCGCGATGTCGTTCGCGCCCGGCTCCGCCGCTTCGAGCGGGTCGGTCTGATCGCATGGGAAGGGCATCGCCTGCGACTGGCGGCAGATGCGCTGCCCTATGCCCGCAGCATCGCCGCCGCCTTCGACGCCTGGCGCACCGAGGAGGATATGCGCTTCAGCCATGCCGTCTGACCTTCCGCCGCGCCGTGCCGCCTGCCCCGCGCGGGGCATGGCATTGTGCGATGGCCTGAACGGAGCGAACCTCGTGGCGCTTCGTCATATCGGTCGCGGGTCGGGCCGGACGGGCGTTCGGCCGGACCGTTGAGCCATTGCGCCGGCCGGGTCGCAGGCGTGCTCAGGCGGCGGATCGGCGGGATGCTTCGTCCGCCGCCCATCGCCGCTCGCACAGCGCGGTGAGCACGGGGCGATGGCTGACGAGGATCATCCCCTGTCCCGTCCGCCGCAGCCGGGCGTCGAGGCGGCGGGCGACCTCGGCCGCGACATCGGCATCCAGCCCCTCGCCCGGTTCGTCGAGCAGCAGCCAGGGCGCCTCGCCCAGATACGCGCGGGCCAGCGACAGCCGCCGACGCTCGCCGCCCGACAGCCGCGCTCCATCCTCACCCAGCCATGTGTCGAGCCCGTTCGGCAAGGCCCGCACCACCGCCTCCAGCGCCGCGTCGCCCAGCGCGTCCCACAGCCGATCCTCGCTCGCTTGGGGGTCGGCGATATGCAGATTGTCGCGAACCGTCCCCGCCATCAGCGCGGCATCCTGCGGCGCCCAGGCAAAGGTCGCGCGCAAGGTCGCAGGCGCGAGATCGGCGGCATCCCGACCATCGACCCCGATCCGGCCTGGCTGCAGCGGACGCAGCCCCAGCAAGCCTTCCACCAGCGTCGTCTTGCCGCAGCCCGAGGGTCCGGTCAGCGCGATCCGGCTGCCCGGCACGAACCGCTCGCCATCGATGACGCGGATCGACGGCCCGCGGGGGCCGATGGCCGGAGGCGCATCCCCAGCCGCGTCGAATATTTCGTCCAGCCGCGCTTCCGCCTCGCGAACGCGCCCGCGCTCGGTCGACGCGCGCAGGACGGGTGCGATGCCGTCGACGGTCATCGCCGCGGCCAGCGCCGCGAGCGCGGCGATCGGTGCCCCGGCGTCCGACGACAGCGTCAGGGCAGCGGCCGCCGCCAGCGCCACGCCGATCGCGTGCAACGCCTCGAACCATGCGGCGACCGCCGCCTGCCGGACCTGTGCCCCGGACAGGCGGTCGCCCGCCGCCGCGACGCGCGCGGCCGCCCAATCCTCCAGCGCGAAGCAGCGCAGCTCCGCCGCCGCGCCGCCGAGCATGGCTACTTCCTCGCGCAGGGCACCGGTCGCCCGTTGTACCGCGCGGCCCGGCTGCTCCAACCGGTGCGCACCAGCGCGCGCCAGCGCCCATATCCCCGCGGCACAGTCCAAGGTCGCCACCGTCGCCAGCCAGCCGCCGAACAGCGTCAACACCGCGCCGGACGTCACCGCCGCCACCGCACCCCACGGTCCCGACAGGCGAACGAAGCGCCATTCCACCGCATCGACATCGCCGATCAGCCGCGCCGTCGCCTCGCCCCGCCCGAGCGCCAGCGCGACCGGGGGCGGCGCGGCGGTGATCGCGCGGTACAGCGCGGGCCGCAGCCGGGCGAGCGCGCCAAAGGCCGCACCATGGCTCGCCAGCCGCTCGCCATAGCGCGCCCCGGTCCGCACGATCGCCAGCAGGCGGATCGCGGCGGAGGGGAGCATGTAGTTGAATGCCTGCGCCGCCACGATCCCCGCGCCGCCCGCCAGCGCGGCGGCGCTCAGGAACCAGCCCGACAGTGCGAGCAGCAGCACCGAGGCGGCGGCGACCAGCGCGGCGCACGCTCCTGCCAGCCGCAAACGGCGACGCTCCCTCCGGCGTTCGGCGGCGATCAGCGTGCGCAGGGTCATGCGGCGTGTCCCAGATGAATGACGCGCGTCGCGACGGCGGCGAGCGCAGGGCTGTGGGTGGCGATCAGCGTCGTGCGCCCTTGCGCCGCGCGCGCGATGGTCGCGATCAGCGCGGTTTCGGCAACGGTGTCGAGATGCGCGGTCGGCTCGTCGAGCAACAGGAACGACGCGGGGTTGAGGAGGGCGCGGGCCAGCGCGATCCGCCGCCGCTCGCCTCCCGACAGGCCGCTCCCCCGCGCATCCAGCGGCGCGTCCAGCCCGCCGGGTCGGGACGCCAGCATCCGGCCCAGCCCCGCCGCCGCGACCACGCGCCGGATCGCCAGATCATCCGCCCGGGGACAGGCCAGCAGCAGGTTCTCGCGGATCGTGCCTGCGATCAGCAGGGGATGCTGGCCGACCCAGCTCGCCTGACCCGCCAGCGAGGTGAGCGGGACACCGCCCGCCTCGACCCTTCCCGCCGATAGCGGCGCGAGGCCCAGCAGCAGATGCAGCACGCTGGTCTTGCCGCTGCCCGACGGACCCAGCAGCGCCACCGTCTCGCCCGCCTCGACATGGAAGGACAGACGGGAAACGGCGGGCGCGTCGCTGCCCGAATACCGGATCGTCACATCGCGCAAGGTCAGGGGGGCCGCCGCCACGACCGCACCGCCCGGCACCGGCTCGGCCAGCGGCATCAGCGTGTCGGCGGCCGTCTCGGCGCATTGTCTATCATGATAGGCGGCGGCGAGGCGGCGCATCGGTGCGTAGAATTCGGGCGCGAGCGCCAGCACGAAAAAGGCCCGCGCCAGCGTCAGCGTCTCGGGCGCGGCGAAGGGCAGCAGGCCGAGCAGCGAAAAGCCGCAATAGACCGCGACCAGCGCGACCGACAGCGCCGCGAAGAACTCCAGCGCGGCGGAGGACAGGAAGGCGACCCGCAGGACACGCATCGTCCGCTCCGCCAGTTCCTCGGCCGCCGCGCCGATCGCCCCGATCTCGCGCGCCTCGGCGCGGAACGCCAGCACGACGGGTAGCGCGCGTACCCGGTCGGCGAAACGGGCCGACAGGCGATGCAGGGCGGTGAATTGCCGCCGCGATTCGTCCGCCGCCGCGCCCCCCGCCAGGATCATTGCCGCCACGAAGGGCAGCAGCGTGCCTGCGAGGATGACGGCGGCGACCCAACTGGCGCAGGCCGTGGCCGCCAGGACCAGCAACGGCGCGATGGCGGCGGCCCGGCGCGCGGGCAGGAAGCGGGCGACATAGCCGTCCAGCGCCTCGACCGCGTCCACCGCCTGCGTCGCCAGCAGGCCGCCGTCGATCGGCGCGCCCGCCTGTCGATGGAGCGTGGCGGCGACGACCCGCCGCCGCTGCGCCCGCTTGACCGTTCCCGCCCGCGCGGCACCCCGCCGCACGGCCAGCATCGCGAACAGGCCGCGCAAGGCCCCCATGCCGATCATCAGCAGCGCCCAGGGCCATGGCGTCGCCTGCCCCGCCACCGCCGCCACCGCCCCTGCGACCCCGCCCGCAAAGCCGATCGCGGCCAGCGTATCGAGGAGCAACAGGCCCACCGTTCCGTCACGGCCGCCGGAAGCGTCCTTCAGCCAGCGGTGCCGCATCCGGGTGGTCGAGGCGTCATGGGCGATCGTCGTCATGACCCGACCGTCGCCTCTACCGACCGCCCCGTCTTTGACCGCGGTCAATGTCGGTACCGGCCCGCGAGCCTAGCGAATCGACCGGCAAGGGGCCGGGGGCGGCTCCTGTTATGGAGACATGCTATGGACCCCGGGGTCGTCGACCTGTCGCGGCTGCAATTCGCGGCCACCGCCTTGTACCATTTCCTGTTCGTGCCGCTGACGCTGGGCCTGTCGATGATGCTGGTCGTCATGGAATCGGTCTATGTGATGACCAATCGCCCCGAATGGCGCGTGACCACGCGCTTCTGGGGCAAGGTCTTCGGCATCAACTTCGTGCTGGGCGTCGCCACGGGGCTGACGATGGAGTTCCAGTTCGGCACCAACTGGTCGTACTTCTCGCATTATGTCGGCGACATCTTCGGCGCGCCGCTGGCGATCGAGGGGCTGATGGCCTTCTTCCTCGAGGCGACGTTCGTCGGGCTGATGTTCTTCGGCTGGGACCGGCTGTCGAAGCTGGGGCATCTGATCGTCACCTTCATGGTGGCGCTGGGCACCAACTTGTCGGCGTTGTGGATTCTGGTCGCCAACGGCTGGATGCAGAATCCGGTCGGTGCGACCTTCAATCCCGACACGATGCGCATGGAGGTCGCCGACTTCGGCGCGGTGCTGTTCAATCCGGTCGCGCAGGCCAAGTTCGTCCATACCGTCAGCGCGGGCTATGTCTGCGCCGCGGTCGTGGTGCTGGGGGTTTCGGCCTTCTGGCTGCTCAAGGGCCGTTTCCTGCCCGTCGCGCGCCGGTCGATGACGGTGGCGGCGGCGTTCGGCCTCGCCTCCTCGCTGTCGGTCGTCGTGCTCGGCGACGAGAGCGGCTATGCCCTGACCGACAACCAGAAGATGAAGCTCGCCGCGATCGAGGCGGTGTGGCACACCGAGTCCGGACCGGCGGGACTGACGCTGTTCGGCCTGCCCGACACGGTGGCGCGCGAGACACGCTACAAGGTCGAAATTCCGTGGGTTCTCGGCCTGATCGCGACGCGCAGCCTCGACGGCACCGTCACCGGCATGTCCGAGCTGGTGCTGAAGGCGCAGGAGCGGATCGCCTCGGGCATCATCGCCTATGACGCGATCCAGCGCCTGAAGGCGAACCCGGATGACGTCGCGCAGCGTGCCCGGTTCGAGGCACACAAGCGCGACCTCGGCTATGCTCTGCTGCTCAAGCGGCAGATGGCCGATCCGCGCGCCGCCAGCCCCGAGCAGGTCGAGGCGGCGGCGTGGGACACGGTGCCCGATGTCGGTCTGCTGTTCTGGAGTTTCCGCATCATGGCCGGGATCGGCTTTGCGATGATCGCGCTGTTCGCCACCGCCTTCATCCTGTGCTCGCTCAGGATGCACCTGCATGCGCGCTGGTTCCTCCGCCTCGCGGTGGCTGCGCTGCCGTTGCCGTGGGTCGCCGCCGAGCTGGGATGGCTGGTCGCCGAACTGGGGCGTCAGCCCTGGGCGATCGAGGGCGTGCTGCCGACCTTCCTCGCGACCAGTTCGCTGAGCCGCGGGGCGCTGTGGACCACGCTGGCGGGCTTCACCGCGCTCTATGGTGTGCTGGCGGTGATCGAGGTGCGGCTGATCCTCGCCGCGATCGCCCATGGCCCGGAGGAACGGGACGACCGGCCCGCCCGCCGCCCCATCCCCGCCGCCATTCCCGCCACCGCCTGAAGACAAGGACCGGGACATGTTCGATTATGAGATATTGCGCCTGATCTGGTGGGCGCTGCTGGGCGTGCTGCTGATCGGCTTCGCACTGACCGACGGGTTCGACCTCGGGGTCGCGGCCCTCCTTCCCTTCGTCGCGCGGACCGATGTCGAGCGGCGGATGGTCATCAACTCGGTCGGGCCGACGTGGGAGGGCAACCAGGTGTGGTTCATCCTGGGCGGCGGTGCGATCTTCGCCGCGTGGCCGTTCGTCTATGCGGTCAGCTTTTCCGGCTTCTACCTCGCGATGTTCCTGGTCCTCTCCGCGCTGATCCTGCGGCCGGTGGGATTCAAATATCGCTCGAAGAAGCCCGACCCGGCCTGGCGTACCCGCTGGGACTGGGCGCTGTTCGTCGGGGGACTGGTGCCCGCGCTCGTCTTCGGCGTGGCGGTCGGCAACGTCCTGCTCGGCGCGCCCTTCCGCCTCGACGGCGATCTGCGCGCCTTCTACGACGGCACGCTGATCGGGCTGTTCACCCCCTTCACCCTGCTGTGCGGCCTGTTGTCGGTGGCGATGCTGGTGCTGCACGGCGCGGCGTGGCTGTCGATCAAGGTCGAGCATGGCCCGGTGCATGACCGGGCACGCGCCTTCGGTACGGTGGCGGCGATCGCCGCGATCCTGCTCTTCGCGGGCGGGTTCGCCTTCGTCGCGCTCGGCGACATGGGCTACCGGATCGTCGGCGCGGTCGATCCGCTCGGGCCGTCCAACCCGCTGCGGACGACGGCGGAACCGGCGGGCGGCGCATGGCTGGCCAATTATGCCACCTATCCGTGGATGATCGCGCTGCCCGTCACCGGTTTTATCGGCGCCGCGCTCGCGCTCGTCGGCATCCGGGGTGGACGCGAAACCCTGGCCTTCACCGGCTCGTCCCTCGCCGCCACGGGCATCATCGCCACGGTCGGTGGTTCGATGTTCCCCTTCATCCTGCCCTCCAGCATCGACCCGCACAGCAGCCTGACGGTGTGGAACGCCTCGTCCACGCAGAAGACGCTTGGCATCATGCTGTTCGTCACCATCGTCTTCCTGCCGATCGTGCTCGCCTACACCGCCTGGGCATATCGGGTGATGTTCGGCCGCGTGACGGCCGAGGCGGTACGCACCAACCCCGATTTCTACTGAGAAAGGATCGATCCGATGTGGTATTTCTCGTGGGTTCTCGGCCTCGGCCTCGCCATCGCCTTCGGCATCCTCAACGGCATGTGGCATGAATTCCACCTCCCGCGGGAAGAGGATGTGTCGCCGCCGCACTGACGGGACCGGACGACCGGCCCGGCGACGGGAGATCATTGCCCTGCCATACCCACGGCCATGATCCCGAACGATGTTCGTGCCGACTGCGCGGACCACGACCGGGTCCGATGCGGCAGGCGCCATCCGCCGCGCCGCCGCCTGCGGCACGGCCTCGGGACGGCCCGAGCCGGTGAAGCCGCCGGTCGCGACCGTCTCGCCGGGACGGATCGGGGCGACGGCGCCGTCGTCGTCTTCCCTCAATGCGACATGAGCAGATGCGTGGCGACGCGCCGCACCGGGGAGTGCGCGGCGATGCGCAGGACGGCCGGCCTCGCCAGACGCGACAGCGGCGAATCGTCGGTGAACAGCCGGACGATCGTCCCGGTCGCGGTGAACAACGGTCCGGCGGCGAGGCGGTGTTCGGCCTCGTAACGGCGCAACGCCGCGCTCCCGCCGATGTCCCGCCCGCGCCGCGCCGCCACCCGGATCAGCGCCGCGAGCGACGACGCGCCGCGCAGTCCCAGGTTGAAACCGTGCGCGGTCACCGGATGCATCCCGACCGCCGCATCGCCGATCAGTGCCGCCCGCGTGGCGGCGAAATGCCGGCTCCAGACGGTGGCCAGCGGATAGAGGCGGGCGTCGCCCTGCACCCGCATCGCGCCGAGCCGACCCGCCGACCGCCGCGTCAGCTCGCGGGACAGGGCTTCGTGGTCCGCGACGGCGAGTCGCGCCGCCGCATCCCCGGGCAGCGTCAGCACCACCGACGCGCGCCGCCCGGTGAGCGGCAGCAACGCGATCGTCTGGCCATGGCCGAACCATTCCGTCGCGACGCCGCCATGATCCTCGGCATGAGTCACCCGCGCGACCAGCATCGACGCACCCATATGCTCGATACGCGCCGGGATGCCGAGCTGCGTCCGTACTGCCGAAAAGCGCGAATCGGCCGCGACCAGCAACCGCCCCCGGATCGTCCGGCCATCATGCAGGACGACGCGCGCACCGGCGTCGCCGGTCACGGCGGTCGTCACCCGGGCATCCGGAAGGAGCGTCATTCCCCCCTGCCCTTCCACGGCGGCGAACAGGGCGCGCCGTATGCGATGATTGGACACGAGATAGCCCAGACCATCCGCCTCGCCACCGCCTTCGGGCGGGGCGAACGACAATGCGAAGGGCGATCTGCCATCCAGCACGCATGCCTGCCGCAACGGCGCTATGCTGGCCGGATCGATCCCGTCCCACGCGCCGAGGGCACGCAACGTCGCGACGGAGCGATGCGTCAGCGCGATTTCGCGGCCGTCGTCCATGGGGTGGGCCAGCCCGTCCCGCGACTGTCCCTCCACCAGCGTCACCCGCAGGCCGCTGCCGCGCAGCGCCCTTGCGAACGCCAGTCCCGCCGGCCCGGCGCCGACCACGATCACGTCGCATTCCATGGCACGGTGGATAGCGGCCCATGCCGGTGACGCTTTGACGGCGGTCAATGGACGGGCGGGCATCCCGTGCGACGGTCGTTCCCCGCAGGAAGGGAGGGACCGTTGGTTTCAAGATCGAGACGCGGCAACGTCGTGCCGCTGGTAAACCAGTGGCACGTCATCCACGAGGTCGACGTAGTGAGGCTGATTGCCGATCACCGCCGGCTGGCAGCGCTCTGCGACCTGCTCGAACGCTGTGCCGACGACCTGCCGACATGGCCGTCCCCGGCGACGACCGCCCATCTTCGCAAGGCGCTGGCCACGCTGGCGCAGCCCGGCGGGGACGATCGGCCACCTTATCCCACCCTGGCCGAGCTGATCGACATCGGCGCGCGCCACGCGACCGACGTGACGCATGCCCAGGATCTCGCCGATGCGCTGGACGCGGCCCCCGACGGGGAACAGCGGGTCTCGCCCGACACGCTCGGCTATATGTTGCGGTGTTTCTTCAACGGCTGCCGCCAGGCGATGGACTGCGAGGAACTGGCGATCCTCGCGCTCGCGCGACACCGGCTGACCCGCACGGCGCGGGAAGCCTTGCTCGACAGCCTGCGGTTCCGCGCCGCACGCCGCTCCGTCCCCCTGTCGCCTTGAGGCTCAAGCCGCCTCGGCCCGCGCGGCCAGCAACGCGCCGTCGATGATCGTGATCGCACGACCGCCGGGCAGCGCGATGACCCCGGCCAGCTTCAGCCGGGTCAGCTGGCGGCTGACCGTTTCGATCGTCATCCCCAGTACGTCGGCGATCTGGCCGCGCGTCAGCGGCAGCTCGAAGCGCACCGGCGCGTTGGGACGCGCGTCGGCGGCCGTCTCGCCCATACGCGCCGCCATGTCGACGAGGAAACCCGCCAGCTTCTCGCTCGCCGACTGCCGCGCCAGCACCAGCATCCGCCCCCGCGCTTCGTTCAGCGAGGCGAAGGTGCGTTGCAGCAGCAGATGCTCCATGCACGGATGCTCCTCCAGCACGCGCGCGAACGCCGCGCGGGAAAACATGCACAGCTCGACATCGCTCAGCGCCACGGTCGTAAAATCCGTAATCCCGGCATGGGGCTGGCCGAAGAAGTCCGCCTGGTACAGCAGGCCCACGATCTGCTCGCGACCGTTCGCGGTGCCGGCGACCAGTTTCAGGACGCCCGACAGGACGTTGCCGCACATCACCGCCTCGTCGCCGCTCCAGGCTATCGCCTGTCCGGCCGCGACACGGCGACGCTGGCCCAGAGCATGGAGCGCCCGCAGTTCGCGGTCGTCAAGGCTGCCGCACAGCGCCCGATCGCGGACGGCACAATCGGCGCAAATGTTCGTCTCGATCATGACCCCGAGCGTAGCAGAGCCGGACGGACTTGTCCCCCGCCCGCGCGCCGCGCCGCACAATTGATCGCGGTCAAATCCGGGCTTGTCCACGGTCAAGTCGGCCCGCGGACCACGGGACTAAAGCCTCCCTGCACCCGGTTGTGACAAGGAGGTTTGGGGATGAATATCGTCAGGAACGCCGCGAAAACCCTGATTGCGATGTCGGCGGCGGCGATCGCGGTCCCGGCAGCGGCACAGAGCGTCGACGCGACGGGCGCCGAGCCCCGTGTCGGCATCGCCGCCGGGGACGTGCTGCTGCGCGCGCGTGCGATCGCCGTCGTACCGAACGAGGATTCGGGCGGCATCACCCCCGCCTTTCCGACCGAAACGCTCGCCGTCGGAAACGCGGTCATGCCGGAGGTCGACGTGACCTATATGGCGACCGACCATATCGGCTTCGAACTGATCGCATCGACCACCAGGCACACCGCCCGGGGGACGAGCGGCACGACCGGCGGGATCGGCAAGCTGGCGACGACCTGGGTGTTGCCGCCCACGCTGACCGCGCAATATCATTTCATGCCCGCCCGCCATGTGCGTCCCTATATCGGCGCAGGGATCAACTACACCCTATTCTGGAACGAAACGGCCTCCGATGGCCTGCAGGCCGCGGTCGGGCAGACCCGCGTCCACATGAAGGACAGCTTCGGCTGGGCGGCACAGGCGGGCATCGACGTGGACATCACGCCCAGGGTCTTCCTGAACCTCGACGTCAAGTACATCGACATCGACACGCGCGTGCGGCTCGATACCGCGGCAGCGGGCACCCAGCAGGTCGAACTGGGTCTCGACCCGCTCGTGTTCGGCGTCGGGCTGGGGATCCGTCTCTAGGGCGTGATGACGTGATGTTGACCCGTCGTGATTGTCCTGAGCCGTTCGTCGGCGAGGAGCGGCGCGCAGCGCGGGCTGGTAGCCCGTGCAAGCGGCGCTACGACGTCCGGCGGGCGGCTCAGGACAACCGCGGCGCGGCGGGCGGAATGTCGTCCGTGGCGTCGTCGCTCGTCCGTCACGGGGGCAAAGCCCCGTTCCTTCCTCGCTTCTATCCACGAACGACATTCCGCTCCGTCACGACGGGTCAACATCACGTCATCACGCTCTAAAGCACTACCGGATCAGGTCGGATCATCGGCACGGAGGTCATTTCGACGCGATGCAAGGCGGGGGGGAGGGCGCGATGCCGCCGACCGGGTCATGCTTCCATGGCCGCTACGCCGTGCGCTGCACGCCGTCCTGCAACAGCGCCAGCAACGGTGGTCGATCCCGCCACGCAATGCGCAGGCGCGCAAGCATCCCTGCCGATCCCCAATTGGGGTCGCGGCCTTCGGGCTGCCTCGCCCAGGCCAACACTTCGTCCCCGGCGCCGGCGTGCGTCAGGACGAGTGCAGCCAGCGCGCGCTCGAACACATGTGGTCGCCGCAGTTCCCTGCGCGCCTGATCCGCGATCTCGCCTGCCAGCGCGTCCGGCCCGGCCGCCCGCGCCGCGGCGATCGCTGCGGCACGGGCGAGCAGCGCCGGTTCGCCCCGCGCCCGCGCGAAGGCAGTGAAATGCCGGGCGTGCGCGTCGTCGTCGCCGCGCACCAGCGCGATGGTCGACAGACAATCCTGCACCACCGCGAAATCGGGATAGCGTCGTGCGATGTCGTGCAACGCCGCGATCGCCTCCGCCTCCCGGCCTGCCGCCCACATCGCCCAGGCATGGTCGGTGCGAATGGCGACCGACCCGGGCTGCATCAGTCGTGCGCGCTTCAGCTCGGCCAGCGCGGCGGCGTGTTCCCCGTGATGCGACAGGATGTTGCCGAGCCAGAAATGATTCTGAACCTCCCCCGGCGCCAGTGCGGTCGCGTGGCGGAACTGCGCCTGTGCCTCGCCGAAATCGCGATCGGCCCAGTAAGCGATGAAGCCGAGCAACCGATATCCGCTCGCCTGACCGGGGGCGAGCCGCACCGCGATGCCCGCCGATGCGCGGGCGCGGGCAAAGGCGGCCTCGTCGCTCCGACCGCCGAATTCGCGCGACAGCAGCAACGCCTCGGCCAGTGCGGCATGGCCTTCGGCGAAGTCGGGCGCGGCGGCGGTGACCTGCTCCAGCATGGCTATGCCGCGCTCGATCGACGGGCTGCTGCGTTCGGCAACCAGGTCGCGCGCGGCGATGAATTGCGTCGCGACAGCCGGATCGGCGGGGAGCGCGATCGCGGCGGGGAGCGCGGCGGGCAAGGCCCGGTCGGCCATCCGATAGGTCGCGGCGATACCGGCGATCACGACGCCGACAACCATCAGACGCCGGCGCGTGTCGATCCGCGCAGGCGCGGCGGCCACCGGCGGTTGCGCGGCCGGTGGCGGCTGGATTTCGCCGGTCGCACCGGGCACTCCCGCCCAGCGTTCCAGTTCCGCGCGCATCGCATAGACCGTCCCGGTTCGTCCGCCGGGAATGCGATGGACCGGCAGGCCGCGCTCGCGCGCCCAGCGGATCACGGTCGTGCGGTCGCGACCGAAATAGGCCGCGATGGCCTTCCACCCGTCCAGCCGCTCCGCCGGGCGAATGCCGGACGGACCCCGAACGGGATCGGCAGGACGCACTGCGTCCATCTTGACGGTGAAGACGCCCATGACTTACCCACAGCCCGCGCGCCGGACATCGCGCGCCCTGCACAACCGTTTACCCGCATCGCGCCGCGGTAGCGTCCATCATCTGTTTAGGCTGGCGAATTCTCCGATGGTGCGGGGGTCACGCGGGCAAAGCGGTGGACCAGGCTGGAGAGCGCGGCAAAGCCGCCGGTCCCGGTCTTTTCGTAGATGCGGTGGAGATGGGTCCGCGCCGTCGCCCGCGCCATGCCCAGTCGCCCGCCGATCCCGGCCAGGTCGCCATGGGTGATGGCGTCGCCCAGCACCCGCAATTCGGTGGGCGTCAGGCCATAGAACGCGCCGATCGCGGCCATCGCGATCGGGCGCGGCCGGTCGATTCGCGTGAGATGCACGACCCATGCCGTACCGGCCACGTCGCCCAGTTCGCCGAACCGGCCGCGATCGAGCGCACGCGCCTGCAACAGCAGCGAAACCGGCGATCCGTCCGGCGCGGTCGTTTCGACGGCAAGCGGCTGGCCGGACTGCATCGCGACGGCGATGCCGCGCCCCGCGACCGTCTCGCCCAGCGTCTCGCCGAGGCGCACCGCCAGCATGGCGGCGACGGCCGGATCGAAATCGACCACCCGCGCCTGCGCGTCCAGCATCAGCAGGGCGCCGTCGGCATCGCCGATCAGCGAACGGATCGCGGCAAGGTGATCGGCCGCGCGGATCAGGCGGCTCTGGATATAGACGGCGCGGCGGAGATGCGGGGTCAGCAGCGTCAGCCGCGTCTCGTCCGCCGCATCGAACAGCGGGGCAGGATCGCGGCGGATCAACGCCAGATGCGCGCTCAACCCGGGCTGCACGATCAGGTTCACCGCCAGATTGTCGACAATCCCCTGCGGCGCGAGATATTCGCGGTAGAAGATGCTGTCGCGCACCTCCGGCCGCGCCAGAAGCGGCGCGGCGGTGCTGCACACGCCCTCCGGCAGGGCCGTCAGCATCGGCCGCAGCACGTCGTGCCCGGCATAGGTCGTCATATAGCGTTCGAGCCAGACGGGCTCGTTGCCATATTGCGCCTGAAAGCCCAGCGTGCCCGGCCCGCTGAATGCCAGGAAGCCCGACTGCGCGTCGAATGCGCGCACCAACTGCTCGATCAGCCCGGCAAACCGGGCCCGATCGAAGGCGGCGTCGTAGATATGCTCGATCTGCACCATCACCTCCCGCGCCACATCGCCGGGGGACGTCGGCGACAGTCCCTCGCCATGCAGCGGGAGTCCTTCGTCGCCAAGGGGCTGCGTCATCGCGATCGCGGCAGGAGGATCTCCTCCAACATCTCGCCCGCCGCGGTCGCCGCGTCGGGAAACGCCAGCGTGACGTCGCCGCGCGTCATGCGGGAGAACATCCGCATCTGCGACAGGCGCATGGCGGTCGCCGCCGCATCGCTCATCGGATCGACCACCTGCGTCCACAGCCTCGTCAGGCGCGCGGCATGTTCGCCCCGTGCGAACGGGCGACCGGCCAGCCCGGTCGGGCGCGACGGCGTGACCAGCACGATAACCGCATCGCGGCGCTGGGTCTTGCCGCGCTCGTGGAACAGATTGCCGACGACCGGCAGGTCGCCCAGGACCGGGGTCTTGGAAAAGGTCATGTCGTCGACCGTCTCGTTCAGGCCCGACAGCAGCAGCGTTTCGCCGAAGCGGATCTCGGCGGTGGCGGCGACCTTCTGGCGGAAGGTCGTCAGTGCCTCGGCAAAGCTGCCCGCGGGATCGGCGGTGACGAAACTGCGGCTCGCCTCGATCTTCACGCGCGTGCCGGTGGCGGTGATCTCGACCGGCGTCACCTTCAGCTCGACGCCGATGTCGATCTGCTCGAGCGAGCCGGACTGGATGCCGTTCACCGCGACCTTCAGCGAACGGCCGACGAAGAACTCGCTCGGCTCGCCGCGATACGCGGTCAGCTGCGGGCGGGCGACGACCGAATAATATTGCCCGCCGCGGCTGAACAGGTTGAGGTTGTAATTGAGCTGCGGGACGGTGATCGCGCTGGTCAGCACGCGCTGGTAGTCGTTCGCGCCGCCGCTGCCGCCGTCGTCGCGGACCGTCCGCGTGCTGTTGCGGCCCAGGCCATATTGCAGGCTGAGGCCGTCGAGCAGGTTGATCCCGCTGCGTTCGCGCCGGGTGTTCTGCGACAGCACGATGGCGACATCGACCGACACCTGATCGGTCGATCCCGGTCCCTGCGGCGGCGCGTCGAGCGGCACCGGCCGGTCGATCGCGGCCGTCTGTTCGATCTGGGCGATACGCGCATGCGTCGCGGCGGCGAGGACCGGCGCGACCACCTCCAGCCGCGTGGCATAGCGGCGTGCCGTCCCGCCGTCGCCCCCCGCTGCCGCGGCCAGCGCGGCGAGGCGCAGCAGATCGGGGTTGCGACCGCCGTCGACCGCGACGGCGCGCGCGCTCGCGATCCCCGCCAGCATGGCGTCGCCCGCCATATAGGCGGCGGCGCCCAGGCTGCCGAGCAGTCGCGCGTCGTCGGGCCGCAACGCCACGGCGCGCGCGAAATGCTCGCTCGCCTCTGCGTAGCGGCCCTGGTCGAACGTGGCCCGCCCCGACAGCGCGGCGGGCCAGCTGCCCCCCGGATCGGCGCGCGCCGCCAGGTCATAGCCCGCCAGCGCGAGGTCGATGGCGTCCCCCCGGCTTGCCCCCGCCTGATGCCACGCCAGCGCCAGCAGCGTCTGCGCGGCACCGTCGCGCGGCTGGCGCGCAACCAGTTCCGACAGCATCGGCAACGCCCGGTCGCCCTGCCGTGCGATCAGCATCGCAGCCCCCCGGTCGCGCAGTACGTCGGACGACAGGACGGCGGGATCGGCGTCCTTCTTCCGGGCGAGCGCCGGTGTCGCACCGCTCGCCAATGCCACGGCGATCATGCCGATCCTGACGATATCTGCCCCTGCCATGCCCTGCCCGTCCCCGATGGATTGCGATGCCCGGCACGGTGGGCGGACGGGTCGCGCGGGCCAAGGGCACAAGCTGTCGTACAGCGTGGCAAGTTGTTGCACATGCCCCGCGCCCCGCCGGCCAAGCCACCCGCCGGGCGCGCGGGCGACATCGCGAACGTGCCACGCCGCGGCGCGATGCGTCGCATCGGCGGGACAGCATCATTTCCCGCAACAAGCGACAAGTTGCGACACGGCATCCCCGTCTCGCCCGCGCTAGCATCCCGGGTGTCGATCCGGTCGCACGATCGGTCCGGTTCCGGCCCGGTTCCGGCGATCGGGCAGCCGCCCTGCGGCGCGCCGCCCCTGTTCAAAGAGGAGATTCCCATGGTTCCAGCCCACCTCGACCGCCGCGCCATCCTCGGCGCCGGTACGTCGCTCGGCCTCGCCGGCCTGTTCGCCACCGCGCCGCTGGGCGCCCGGCAGGAGAAGTGGAGCGGAAGGCCGTTCGGCAATCTCTATACCCCCAGCGCGAACGGCGCAGGCATGATCGGGCCGTGGGGGGAAGTGCGCGCGGCGCGCCTGCCCGAAGGGCTGGTGCCGTATTTCATCCAGTCCGCCAACAAGCTGGGCGTGTTCGACTATAGCGGACGCATGCCGTTCGTGCGGCTGGGCGGTGCGAAGGAGATACGGCTGACGCCTGCGGGCATCGAGCTGGACGGCGGCAAGCCATATCCATGGGACAAGAACGGCATCGCTGCGCTGAAGTCCGCGCTGAAGCAGGACCGCAAGGCGCTGAGCGCGGCGATGCAGATGCGCTCGAGCATGGTGACGTCGTTCACCGCGCTGGCGGTCGTGGCCAACACCGCCCCGGCAAAGGGCGTCGCGGCGACGCGCGACGCCATCCTCGAAGAACTCGGCAATGCGGCGGTGTGCACGGTGACGCGCGTCACCGAAACGGTGGTGACGGTGGTCGAGCGGACCATCGAGGTCGTGCAGACCGCCGCGGAACGTTACGCCGAATGCTATGACGATGCGGTCAAGACCGGCAAGTGCGGCCCGCTCGCGGGGGTCTGCGCCGCGGCGTACTGCACCGCCAAGGGCTTTGCCGAAGTCGCCGTCGGACTGATCACCATTCTCGATGAGGTGATCACCGAGACGGTACGCGACGTCATCACCTGCGCCGCGCCGCTCGCCGGCCTGATCCCGAACAAATGGGATCTGCCCGGCATCCGCCTGCCCGATTTTGAACTCAAGAACGCCGTGCCGAGCAACAAGGAAATGGGGGCGGCGCTCGATTTCCTGAAGAAGAACTGGAACGATCTGTTCGCGTTCCTCGGCCCGCATGCCAAATGCCTGGTCGAGGGCAAGTGGAGCATCGAGCAGGCCGGGATTCCGTTCGTGCCCGGCGTCGGCATTCCCTATGGCCTGCGCGTCTGCATCACGGCGACCTGTGCACGCACGCTGTTCATCCAGAACGTCGCGGGCGAGATGATAAGTGCCTTCAGTTCGCTTCTCACGGTGCTGGCGGCGCTGGTGCCGCAGTTCGCCGCCGCGACCCAGATTCCCGTCGCCGCGGGCGTTGCTGCGGCGATCGCCGCCCTGCCTGCGGGCGTGGTGCCGGCGCTCATCGGGATCGTCTGCTTCCTCGCGATCCTGCTGCGCTATGCCAGCTCGATCTCGTTCCAGCTGAGCTATCTCGACCGGTTCGACCCCGGTGTCTTCGCGGACGGCGAAATCTGCATCAGCCACCCGACGATCGCGGTCGCGGTGCTCAGCGGAATGATGTCGAACCCGACCCTCGCCGGTATGATCGCGCCGACGGTCCACGGCTGAGCTTCCCCCGATCAGAAAGGAATCCCCATGCCGCCGTTCCATGCCGTTCGACTGTTATGCGGCGCGGCGCTGCTGTGCGCCGCCGTACCTGCATCGCTGGCCCAGACCCCGCCGGAAACCTTCGTTTCCTATGAGAACGCCCCCTTCGGTCCCGGCGATCGATCCATGAAGCTGTCGATCCGGCTGACCGGCGGCGAGAGCAACACGAATACCGAGCTGTGGGTCGTCTATGGCCGCGATCGTGCGCAGGTGGCGGGTGCGCCGCTGGGCGGCGATGCATGGCGGGGGCAGGTACGGCTGGAGTCGGTGAACGGCGAGGGCGTGGCGTCCGGCACCTTCATCTTCCCGCACAGCGACAATCGTCGGCCGAACATGAACGACAGCAACGCCGAACCGATCGGATCGGGCCGGACGGTGTTCTACAAGCTGGTCAAGAAGCGCGGCGCGACGGTCGTCGCCTCGCCGGTCGTCAGCTTCGTCATGCCCGACAAGCTGACCATCGCCAATTTCGGCGACAGCTATTCGAGCGGCGAGGGTGCGCCCTATGTCGGGGACGACAAATGGGACCACGACCTGTGCCATCGCAGCGGCAATTCCGGTCAGGCCCGTGCCGTCGCCACGATCAAGCAGGAGAACCCCGGCCTTGCCATCGCGTTCAAGAACGTCGCCTGTTCGGGCGCGCAGATCGCCAACGGCATCCTGCTGTCGCAACGCAAGAAGACCTGGTTCGGCGAGTCCGACGAATCCCGGGCGGTCGTTTCGCCTCAGCTGGCCCAGGTTCGCGACTGGATGGCGGACAACGGCTATGCGGAATTGAACGTCGCGATGGTTTCGGGTGGCGGCAACGACGTGGATTTCGGCCTGTTCGTCGAAAAATATCTGGTGTGGCCCAATGAGTTCAAGGCCGACACGCCCGAATTCCACGCGCTGCGCACCGTCATCAACAACGACGTGCCGCAGCTCTATCGCAGCCTTGGGCAGGCGTTCGACCAGAACTTCGCCTACGACCGGGTGCTGGTGTCCGAATATCCCGATCCGATGCGGGGCAGGACGGGCCAGTTCTGCGATGCGGAAACCAGCGCGATGTACGCCGCGTTCCTCCAGCCGCTGAACACCGCCATCCGCACGACCATCGCCGACATGCCCGGGTTCAGCTATGTCGGCGGCACGATGCAGGCGTCGCGCCATCACGGCATCTGCGACGGCGAGACGCCCTATTTCAACAACTGGCTCCACGATTCGCTCCTGGTGCAGGGCGACTTCTTCGGCATCGTCCATCCCAACCGTCTGGGCCATGCGAAAATCTACCAGCCGGTCTACGAGGTGCAGTTGCGTGCCGCGCTGCGCGACATCATGCTTAAATGGGCGAAGATCAAGGCCAGGGCCGACGCGCGGAGCGAGGCGGAGGAGCGCCGGCGCAGCGCGCGTACGCAACTGGTCCAACGCCGTGGCCAGCCGTTGCAGGCGATCGCGATCCGGCAGATACCGTCGCCGATCCGCATCGGGAAGACCGACCGGCAGGAGGGTGCCGCGACGATCGCCGCGGCTGCGGCGAGCGCAAGGGGGAAATCCGCGCCGACCTATGGCATCGCCGACAACCGGATGCCAGACGGCGAGGATTAGCATCACGGTTGCGTTTGTGAGCGGCGATGCGCGCGTTGCGTAGCGGCTTGGCAGGCGCATCGCCGCGTTGATCGCGGTCCCTGCTGTTGGCCGAACGGCAGATCGACGGCCCGGTGCGTGCGCTATCTGACGAAACCCGGCGCCTCGAAACGATTGAGGAAGAAGGCGAACATGTCTGCGCGAAGCGCAAGCGTCTGTTCGCGCCCCGAACCCATTCCATGTCCGGCGTCCTCGTCGACCCGCAGGAGCGCCAGGTGCCGGTCACCCCAGCGAGCGCGCATCGCCGCAGCGAGCTTTGCGGAATGCCAGAAAGGTACCCGGTGATCGTTCAGGCCGACGGTGAACAGGAAGTCCGGTCCCCCCTTCGCCTTGCGCAGCAGCAAGGTCGAGTCCTGCGCCGTGAGCGCGCTGAAGCCGGCGGCCGTGTTGGGATCGCCGAACTCGGCGAACTGCATCGCGCCGTTCTCGCCACGCGCCAACGCCGTGGAATTGAGCATGCTGACCGAGGCCGTCACCGCGCGGAAGAGATCGGGGCGAGCGAGCGCCGCCGGCGGAACGATCGTACCACCGGCGCTGGTGCCCCATGCGCCGAGCGTCCGCGGGCTGGCGAGGCCCAGCGCGACCAGGCGTTCACCACAGGCGATCACATCCTCCTGGCCACGCGGCTTGTTTGTCTCGCGCCCGGCCTCGTGCCAGGCGCGTCCCTGTTCGCCGCCACCGCGTGCGTGACAGGCGGCATAGATGCCGCCGCGCCGGACCCAGGTCAGCGTCACCGGACCGTAGAACGGTGACGCGATCGCGCCATATGAGCTGTACGCCTCGAGGATCGTCGGACGCGGGCCGGTGACGCTGGCGGGCGGCGCAAGGATCGTGATCGGTATCTTCGTGCCGTCACGGCTCGTCGCGACTTCCTCGATGACGCGCGCGCCGCCCGTGATCTTCGGATCCCCGGGATTGCCGAGGTTCAGCGACGTGGCCCGGCCGTTCCGGAGCGCAAAGAACTGCGTATTGTGGAGCCAGCCGGTGGCCGAGACCACTGTCGGTGCGCCCCCCTCGCCCGCGACGAGATTTGCGAGCGCGCCTGCGAAGGGCAAACCGACCTCGGTCGGAATGGTAGCGTCGTGGCGCTGATACATCAGGCGCGACGATCCGTCGGGCCGCACCGTCGTGAAGTACAGGCCGTCGTCGGCGGCGACGAGCTCGCGGATGACGACACCCCTGCCCCCGTAGATGCGCCGGCTTGCCGCCAGCGTCGGCGAGGTGAGGGAGACGGCGCGGACTTCGCCGTCCGGCAGCGTCTTGCTGGTCACATAATAGAGCGTGCCGCCGTGGACCGTGCCCCGGGCGACCTGGTCGGGATAATCGACCAGCGCGGTCCATTGCGGCTTCCCCGCAAGGACCGTTGCCGTCGGCGCCACGACGATGCGCGTATCGGCACGCGCCTGACCGATTTGGGCGACGACCCAGCCCCCCGCGGCGTTGGCAGCCGGAAAGGCGGCTTCCTGCGGCGTCACGGGCACAGCGGATCCGGTCGCCAGGCTGCCCAGCAACGGCTCGTCGGCGGTCGTCGGCCGGCCCAGAATGTGCCGGTAGATCGTCACGTCCTCGCTGCTCTTCTTTCCTTCCGTCGCGGCGAGCCGGGCATAGACCAACGTCCTTGCATCGACCCAATAGGGCGTGTCGCTCCACGTCGGGGTCAGGACATCGGGGAGCCGGCGTCCCGACGCCACGTCGAGGATGTACGTCGCACCGACTTCGGCACCCCCTTCCGACAGTTGCACCGCGACCAACCTGCCGTCGGCGGAGGGCTGGTACGTACCGATCGCGACAGGCCTGGCGCGGCCCTTGACCGGGTCGAGCAGCACGCGCGTGGCACCGCTCGCCTCGCGTACCATCAGCACCGGATGGTCCTGCCCCGTATCGAGCCGCTCGTAGAACAGCCGACCGCCCGCCGCCTTCACCTCGCCGACCACCGGTGCCGATCTCGACGCGGCGGTAATGTCGGCAAGCAGTCGAGGATAGCCGGGCAGCGCGGCCAGCTGGTCCCGCGTGTGCCTGCTGGACGCCGTCATCCACTGCGCCAGCTCGGTCTTGCGTGCGGGATCTTCCATCCAGCGATACGGATCGTCGATCGCGACGCCGAACACCGTCTCGCGGAACGGCTCGGCGCTGGGTTGCAGTGGAAAGTTGGTAAGCCCGCCACCGGCGGTCTGTGCCGCCAGCGCCGCCGGCAACGCAATTCCTGCCGCAAACGCACCAATTCGCATGGCTTGCCCCCCGACATTGCGGCAGCGATGATGACAGCGCCTCGCCGCGCCGTCTACGGCTACGTCGGTCGATCTGCCGGAACCGCATGCTTCTCGCGAAAACACGCCGGCAGATCGGTGCGGCACATACGGGGTAAGGCGGTGGTTCCGGGAACAGGCGGGACGCTCCCGGCGGCAAGACCGGCAATAGCCTTGTTCAGGGAAATCCATGGAGTCGTCCGTGCAGGTCGCGGCCCCCGACCTTCCGTTACCGCGCCGCCGCAAGGTAGCGGTCCGCCGTGCGCAGCGACAACGCCATGATCGTCAGCGCAGGATTGGCGGCAAGCGCGCTCGGGAATACCGAATTGTCGCAGATGAGGAGGTTGGGAATGTCGAAGCTGCGCCCGTCGGCGTCGACCACGGCTTCGTCGCCGTCGATACCCATCCGACAGGTACCGATGGTATGTGCCGACCGGTCGACCGCGAAGATGTCGCGCGCGCCCGCCGCTTCCCAGATCGCGGTCATCGTGCGACGCGCGTGCCGGTCGATCGCGCGTTCGTTCGGCTGGTAGCTGAAATCGATCCGCGCCTTGCGCTGGCCGAACGCATCGGTTTCGTCCGACAGGGTCAGCCGGTTGTCGGGGTGCGGCAGGCACTCGCCGTTGATCCCGATCCCCGCCATGCGGTTGTAGTTGCGCAGCAGAGAGACCAGCCGTTCCCCCCACAGCCCCGCACCCCGCGCCAGGCCGCCCGCAAGGTTGACGGGCAGCACGCCCAGGCTCTGGATCAGATAGCCGCCGACGAAATCGGCATCGGCGGGCCGCATCAGGTCTTCGGTGACGAGCGACGAGGGATAGCCGCGATTCATCCGCATTTCGGCATCGAAACGGCCCCAGACCTGCGTCGCGACATGCGCCATGAAGTTGCGCCCGACCTGCCCGCTCGAATTGGCGATGCCGAGGTTCAGCAGCAGGCGCGGCGTCTCCACGCCGCCCGCGCACAGGAACACCGCGCGGCAGCGTTGGCGATGGTCCTTGCCCTGCCGGCGATAGACGACGCCGCCGATCCGGCCGTCGGCATCGAACTCGAACGAGAGCACCCGCGCCTCGGCCCGCACCTCGGCACCGTGCGCGACCGCATGGGGGAGGTAGCTGGTATCCATGCTGGTCTTGGCGGCATTGCGGCACCCCTGGTGGCAGGTGCCGCAGTTGACGCACGCCTGCCGCTGGCCCCAGTCGGGCTGGTCGCGGTCGCGCGATACCAACGCGGCGGGCGCATCGGTGGCGGTGATCCCGACCGCCGAACAGCCGCGCGCCATCGCCTCCGCCGGAGCATTGCGCGGTACCGCGGGATAGGCGTAGCGGCGGCGTTCGTCCCACGGATAGCGCGCCGGGCCGGACACGCCGGTAAAATCCTCGACCTGCTCGATATAGCCGGTCAGTTCGGCAGGGTCGATCGGCCAGTCGGCCCCCTGTCCGGTCAGCGTCCGCAGCCGCAGGTCGCGCGGATCGGGCCGGGGGCAGAAGGCGCCCCAGTGCAGCGTCGATCCGCCGACGCCCATGCCCGAGTTGTTCGATCCGAACGCGGTCGGGTCCGTGCCGCCGCTCAACCGCTCCTCCATCCAGTAGATGTCGGCGGCCAGTTCGTCGGCGACATGTTCGTGCGGTCGAACGGCGCGTCCTGCCTCCAGCGCGACGACCGACAGCCCGGCCTTCGCGAGGCGTGCCAGCAGCGGCGCGCCGCCCGCACCGGTGCCGACGACCACGGCATCGACGATCTCGCCGGTGGCGAAGGGGGCACGGCTCATGCGGTCGTCTCCGCGGCGTGCTGCCACCGTTCGATGTCGTCGGCGGCGATGCGGATATAGCCCTGCTTGCGCGGACCATCGCCGCCCACCGCAAATCCGTCATAGCCGATCGCAGCCATCGCGGCGGGGGTTGCCATCCACTGGCGGACGATCTCGGCACGCAGGTCGGCGAACCACAGCGCCATCTGCGCGGGCGAGAGGTGGTCGGGATCGTCGGCGATACCCGCTTCCCCGGCGTCGATCCGCATCAGCCAGTCGCGCTGCGCGTCATGGTCAAGCGCGGCAAAACCCCCGGCCAGCCTGTCCAGCGTCGCAAGGCCCCGCGCCCATGCGATCGGGTCGGGCGGCAGGTCGGCGAAGCGCCAGCCGTCGCCCGGCCCCCGCACCGCCACGCCTACCCGCAGTGCAAGACCCTGATCGGCGCCCTGGTCGGGCAAGACCTGTGCCACCAGCGCGGCGACGAGGTGCAATTGCGTGTCCGACCAGCCCGCTGCTTCGCGCGGGACCGGCCGGGTCCGATCGAGCATCGCGGCGCGCGTCCGGCGACCGACGCGATCCGAGTCGAGCAGCCGGGCGAACCCCGTCGGCAGCGACGCCGACGCCACGGCAGCGCCATGCCCGGCGATCGCCTTCGCCAGCGCTTCGGGCTGTTCATACGGGATCAGATGCGCCGCGCCGTCGATCGCCGCTACCGTGCCGTGCGGATAGTGCGGCAGGTTCAGCGCGCGCTGCGCCGCTTCGCCCAGATCGCCGTCCTCGGCCCCGGCAAGGATCAGCGCCGGAATCGCGACCGTGCCCACCCGCGCCGTCCAGTCCTCGCGGCTGCCGCGCTCGAGCCAGCCCAGCCATGCCTCGCGGTTCGATCGCTCGACGTCGGCGATCGCCCGTTCGCGTACAGGGTCGGGCAGGCGCGCGGCACAATTGGCATCGACGAAGGTTTCGGCATCGGCGCGCGCGACCGGGCCCGTGGCGACCCAGCCGATCATCCGCGCCCGGCGGTCGTCCGCGATCGGTTCGGGTGCGGGCGGCGATGCCGCGACCAGCACCACGCCGAGGATCCCGGCCAGCCCCTGCTCGCCGCTCGCCGCGCGTGCGGCGACGAGCGTGACGATCTTGCCGCCCATGCTGTGCCCGACCAGTACGCACGCGGCCAGTTCCCGCGCCCGGATCTGGTCGGCAAGGCTGTCGGCCATCGTCGCGACATCGGCATAGCCCGCATCGGCACGCGCACCGAAGCCCGCGAGGTCGAGTGCGATACAGCGATGGTCGGGCAGATGCGCACGGACCAGATCCCATTCCCGGCCGCTCGCGCCCAGTGCGTGCAGAAATACCAACGTCGGTTGCGTCATGCGGCCTCATCCAGCGGAATCTCCTGCTGGACGACGCAGCGCCGCTTGCGTTCCCCACCGTCCGGCACGTGCGAAAACTAATTTCGATCAATATCCGTGGGCGGTTTTGTTCCCGTGGTTCGCAGCGATTTCTTCGAGCAACCGCAGGCGGCGGCCCGCGGCAAATCCGATGCGGTTCACCCTGCAACGCAGGCGGAGGGCGGTTCCGTCGACGAAACCGCCCCGCCGCGACTTCTCAGATGTTGATTTCGGTCCATTCGGCCACCGACGACCCGCCACGGTTCGTCTGGTTGCTCGACGTGTGATAGGCGCCCATCTTCGCGTAGAAGTGTCGGCCGCTCTTCAGGCCGTTGTCGTAGATGGTCCCGGCGCGATCGCCGTCCGGATTCGACTTGCGGCAGGCGACGCCGTTGATGCGATACTCCGGGCTCTGGCCGGTGCTGACCGTCACGCTGATGTCGTAGAAGGTGCCGATCGTGATCTCGGGCGCGCCGGAGCACAGTTGGCCGCCTTGCACGATGTAGAATTCGTAGCGCGACGTGCCCGATTTCGGGCGGGTCGCCAACTGGGTGATCGGCTCGGACGGGCCGGAGGTCTGCCCCGCCGCCGCGACGTTCAGCACCTGCATGACGCTCAGATACTTGCCGCCGCTGACGAGCCGGAATCGCCCTCGCGCCGAGACGCCCGTGGTACTGGACGCGCCGCGCAGTTCCGCGCGACCGGGGACCGTGTCGGTGCGCTGCTGCACCGTGAAGCGCTTGCCGCCGCTGATGTTGTCGATGCGACCACCCGCGTCGACGTCGGTCGTATAGGCGAAGGCCGCGGTAGCGCTGCCGATCAAGAGCAGTACCGCTGCCGGTCGCAGCAAGTTCCTGACGCTGTTCATGTTCCTCTCCTCTTCGCTTGAAACCTTGGGGCGGTACGCTCGCCGGACGCCGATCCCGGCGGGCGATGCGCGGTTTGCCGGAAAGGGCTGGCCCCTGCCGGTCCGCGCATCGGCGGGATGCGCGAATGCCGGTGCCGCAAGGCTGCTTGCGGAGCGCGGGCGCGTCATGTCGTGGACCGGCCTGTGCCGCATCATGCCCCCCTCCCGATCGAGCCGTTCGGCTTTGTTGTCACACAACTATGCCCACATGCGAACCGGTGTCAACGAAGTTGTATTACACCTTTAACCGAAGCCGCGATCGCCTGCGTCTTCGCCCATGGCCTCCAGCCGGTCGCATTCCAAGGTTGTATTACAACCTAGGCGTTGTCATACATCTGCATGGTTGGAATCGAGGGGGCAGCGTGATGCACGGTCGGCTGATCGGAACGGCTCTGATGCTGTTGGGAACATCGTCGTGCGGCGACGGCCGCACCGAACCCGGCACGGTGACCGTGCCGCCGAACCCGTCGCCGGGTCCGTCGCCGGCACCGACCGATACGCCGACGCCTACGGCCGCCGTGCCGACCTGCCAGCCGGTAACTGCCGATCCGACGAGTCTTTCGCCCTACTCGGATCCGGCGTTCCGGCGCGTGCTCGACAACGCGCTGACGCTGCAATGGCCGGTGAGCGTCAACGCCTGCATGAACACCGCCGCGTTGCAGGCCTTCGCGATCGATCCGGACAATTTCTATCGCGACGACGCGGGGCGGCTGGTCTTCTCGTTCGCGAACGGGGTCAACGACAGTAATGCGTCCGTCACGACCCGCATGGAACTGCGCGGCGCGAACTTCGACGCAGCGGCGGCCGACAAGGTGCTGGATGCCAGCTTCCGGCTGCCGGTCATTCCGAACCGGTCGGGCAGCTTCACGATCGCGCAGGTGTTCGGCGATACGGACGGCGCACCGATCCTGCGCGTCTTCTTCTCGTCCAGCCGGGAGGGGCAGGCCAACCACCTCTGGGCGGCATATCGGCGCGGGCTGGGCGACGATAACACGAGCTTCACCGACCTCGGCGCCGCCCCGACACCCGACGAAACCGGGCGGATCAGGATCAGGTACAATATCGGCGGCGCGATCGAGCTGTTGTCGAGCGGGCTCGATTCGACCGTGCGGCTGGACGAGAACTTCGCCTTCTGGACACAGGCGGGCAAGCGCACCTACTTCAAGGCGGGTTGCTACCTGCAATCGGCGGGTGCGTGCGAGGTCCGCTTCACCGCGCTCACCTTTGATCGCTGATCCGGGTCCGGGTGACGCTCGACCCCGATCACCCCTTGCTCCAGCGATGAAACCCGGCCCGGATCGCGACGCGCACCGCAAGATTTGTTACATCTTGCGTTGCGGCACGGTCGAGAAGCGGTAGACGGTGGTCGAGCGAAACTCCTGTCCCGGTCGCAGGACGGTGGACGCGAAAGCGGAACGGTTCGGTGCGTCGGGCAGATGCTGGGTTTCCAGCGCCAACCCGGCGTATCTGGCATAGGCGACCCCCTCTGCGCCGGTTTCGGTGCCGTCGAAACCGTTGCCGCCGTTGAAAACGACGGCCGGTTCGGTGCTGTCGATCGCCAGTCGACGCCCCGACTGCGGATCCTCGACCACGGCGACCGGCAGCGGGCGGGACGCGGGGCCGTGTCGCAGGACATAGGCATGATCGTAGCCGCCCGATGCCGCGAGCAGCGGATGTGTCGCCGCCCGGCTCGCCGCCACCGCCCGCCACCGCCGGAAATCGAGCGGCGTGCCGCGCACCGATACCAGTTGCCCGGTCGGAATCCTGCGCGCGTCGCTTTCCGCATACCGGTCGGCGAACAGACGCAGGCGGTGCGCGTCGATCGTACCGCTATCCGCGCCGCCAAGGTTCAGGAACATGTGATTGGTGGGATTGAACACCGTCTCCGCGGTCGTCGTCGCCCGGTATTCGATGCGGAGTTCGTTGGTCCCGTCCATCAGGCGATAGGTGACCTGCAACGTCAATCGACCCGGAAAGCCCTGGTCCCCGGCCGGGCTGACAAGGCGGAAGATCGCTTGCGACGACGTCGCATCACGGCGCATTTCGGCGTGCCACATGCGACTGTCATAGCCATCGGGACCGCCATGCAGCGTCACGCCGTTGCGCCCGGGCGTCAGCATATGGGTCCGCCCGTCGAGAACGAACCGCGCATCGGCGATGCGCCCCGCATAGCGACCGATGATACCGCCCCACCGCCGCTGCGTCCGTTCATAGGCGGCGACATCGGGCAGCGCGAGGACGACGTTGCGACGGCGCCCCCGGCGATCGGGAACCTCCATCATCGTCAGCGTCGCACCGCGATCGATGATCGCGACGCGCATCCCACGGTCGTTGGTCATGACGATGCGGGACACCGCGACGCCGCCTGCGGTCCGCCCGAACGGTTCGACATGCACGCTCGCCGCGACCGCCGGCGTGGCCGTCGCCAGCGACAGCGCGACGAATCCTGCCGCCCTCACATCCAGAGCGTGGGTTGGCGCAGGGGCACGTTGCGGATCACCTCGCGTACGGGGGGTAGCGGCGGCAATTCGCGCCAAAGCCGTCGATAGCGATGCTGATGCAGCGCCTCCGCGCCGAACAGCAGGCTGACATGCCGGATCGGCCATTGATCGAAATATTCGACGTCATGGGGATAGGGCCATGTCCGCTTGTCGCGCAGGAACGGATACAGGAACGCCAGCGCCCCGGCCAGGGACCGGCCGTCGGGGGTCGCGAACCGCCACAGGTCGTCGCCCGGGGTCGAGGCGATCCGCGCGAGCGCGGCGAGCGCGTCGAGGTTGAACAGCGCATAGCCGAACGGCTTGGTCCGGGCGAGCTCGAGCGGCTGCGATCCGTCGGGTGCGATCTGGTCGGGGATCAGCCGCTCCCGGAACCGATCGGCACAAAAGGCTATGACGGCGGTATCGCCCGTCAGCCGCGCGAACGCCGCCGCCTGCAAGGCCCAGCAGGTACCATGGTTGTTGCGCTCGTCACGCTCCTCCGTCCCGTTGCTCGACGTCGTGAGCCATTGCAGATAGGCCGCGAACCAGTCGCGGATCGCGCGGTCGTGCGTCAGCCCGAAACGCGCCGGGACCGCCACGCCACCCGCCCCCTCCAGCACCATGACGGCCTGCGCGACCTCGACGAGGTGCAGCGTGTCGATGACGCCGATGCCGCGGCCGGTGTTCACACCGATGATCGCCTGCGCATATTGCAGGTTCGGGTTCATCGCGGTGGCAGGATCGACGAACCATGCATCGAGGAACGTCTCCGCATGCCGGGCATAGCGCCGGTCCCCGGTAAGCCTCCATGCCGCGACGAGCGCGGGCACGGCGAGGCTGAGTTCGATCATCGCATCGCGGTGCGCATCGAACTTGTCCGGGTTCGACAGGCCGTCGCGACGGACATACGGCCCGGCGGGATTTGCGGGATCGGGCCACCAGTAATCGGCCTCGGAGTAATAGTCCTTGGGGCCGCCGGGACTGCGTGGCGCGATCGCGGAGGTCGTCGTGCGCGGGCGCACCGTCAGGTAGCGATCGGCATCGGCGACAAGACGCCTGCGATCGGCATCGGACGGCCAGCGGCCGTCGGATGCGCGCGGGGCGACCGCCGCGGCGCGGTCGGCAAACGCGATCGCGACCGTCAGCACGGCGGCGCGCCGCAGCGCTTCGCGTCGCGTGACCGCCGGTACCGCAGATTGCGCCACGGCTAGCTGCGGACCCGATCACGCAACTCGGCATGGCGCCTGTAGCTCGATTGCATATGGGCGCGGGCGGCGGCGCTCGCTGCCGCCTCGTCGCCCGCTGCGATGGCGTCGACGATCGCACGGTGCTCCGCTTCGATCATCCGCGCATACTCGGTTCGACTGACGTCGCTTTCCCGGTCGAGGATGGTACGCCGCGCCGGTATCAGCCTGAGACCGAGGAAGTCGGCAAAGCGCACATAATAGGCGTTGCCGGTGGCGGCAGCGATTGCGGCGTGGAAGCGGCGATCGGCGGCGGTCGCCACGTCCTCGTCCTCCGCGCTTTCCATGGCGGCAAGATGCCCCCGGATCACGTCGAGGTCTGCCTTGGTACGGCGTCTTGCCGCGAGCGCCGCCATATCGGCCTCCACCGCCGCCCGCATCTCGAGCAGGGCGAGCACGTCTTCCAGTTCGGCGAGGTCGTCGGGCGTAACCTGGAAGGCGCGGTAGTGGACGGCGGTCGGGACATAGGCACCCGACCCGCGACGGGATTCGAGCAGGCCCTGCGCCGCGAGGCGCGCGAACGCCTCGCGGGTGACAGTCCGGCTGACCCCGAAGCGCTCGGTAATCTCGCGCTCGGTCGGATAGCGCCCGCCCGGCGGCAGGTCGCCACGTTCGATCAGGGCGGCGAACTCGGCTACCAAGCTGCCTGCCAGCGATACCGCCTTCGTCGATGCCATGGCTTCAATCCTGTAGCCGTTCGTTTGTCGGGTCAACGGCTATGCCCCAAGGCCCGGCATGCTGGCCACCCCCGCTCCCGTCCGCTCATTGGTACCGCAACTCCCAGCCGATCGTGAACGGCCTGTCCGCGCGCTGCGCCCCCGACCGGCACACGACCCTGGTCCGCATCGCGCCGATCGCCGCGCGGTATTCGGGATCGTCGCCGACCGGCGACGCCTCGCATCCCGAAAGGCCGGTGGTGCGGAAGGCGCGCACGTCGCCCTCGCCGAAGGTCACTGCCGTGCCGCTGCCCGACGGCATGCCCGAGAACGTGCCGAACGCCAGCGTCATCCCCGCAAGCGCCACCGGCGCAGCGGGGGTGAAGGTGTCGGTGCGGCGGATCAGGCCGGGTGCGAACTCGTATCGGGTGGCGACCGCGATCCGCCTGTCGGGCACCGGTGCGCGATCCCCCATGCGGTCGAGCTCGGCCTGATCGAAGGTGACGATCGTCCGCTTGCCGCGCGTCTGCACCTTCGCGTTCCGGAAATAGGCGAGCGGCATCAGCGTGGTGCCGTCCGCCAGCTTGAGCTGCGGCACCATCAGCGGTGCCGATCCGTCCGCAACGCCCTCCAGCATTCCCGGCGAGAAGGGAATCGGGAAATAGGGGTTGTGGTCGTGCTGCGACTCCGCGCCGTTGATGACCGGCAGGCTGACCAGCCGCCCGCGGTCGCGCATCGTCACGAGCAGCCGGTCGTACCCGCCCTTTGCGAACCATGTCGTGGTCCGATCCGGCAGGGCGGCGGCCAGGCGGTCGAAGTCGGGGGTCGGCGCCTTGTCGCGATAGCCGAGCCGGTTCCACCAGTCGTTGGTGTAGACGAACTGGTGCGCGAGCGAGAGGTTCTCGCCGAGGATGCGGAATTTGCCGCGATAGGCGTCGGTGCGTCGTCCGCCGTCCCACAGGTTCACCGACCCGGTCTTCGCATCGGTCCAGAATTCGACATAATGCTGCGCGGCGCTGGAGGAATAGGCGTAGGCAAGCTCCAGCTCCGGTTTCGTCAGCACCCCGGTCGCTGCCGCGGCGGTCAGCACCTCGACGATCGACGTCTCGCCATATGGCCCCAGGCTGCGGCCGTATTCGAAGCCGTGCCCCTTCAGGTTGACCCGTTGCAGCATGACGTCGGCGGACTTGCGCAGCCAGCCGAGCACCTCGGCCGGCGGTTTCTCGCCGGTCTGGAGGAAACGCTGCGCGATCTCGCCGGCGAGCAGCACGCTGTAGCGGTCGAACCGCCCCGCGCCCTCGGTCTCGTCGGCGAAGCCGAACGGGCCGGAATATTCCCGATAATGCGTCACCATCGCCGCATAGAGCCGGTCCGCGCCTTCCCGCGTCTCCCAGCCCTGCTGCGCACGCAGCCGGGCGATGGCGAAGGCGACGCAGTAATAGTTGTTGGGATGGTCGATCAGGGCATAGTTCCGGGTATCGACGAAGCTGCGCCAGTCGAGGCGGACACGGAGCTTCGCGAGCGTAAGGCGATCGAACGCCTGTTCGAGGAGACCGCGTTCGCGCAGCCGGTCGATCGCGGTCAGGTAGTAATAGATGCCCCAGCTGTCGTTGGCATCGTCGACGGTCAACCTGGCGATCTTGCGGAAATCGGCGAGGTAGCCGGGCAGCCGTGGGTCGTCCTTCGGCAACGCCGCGATGAAGTCGACGAGGCCGAGCGCGATCTTGCCGGGGAGAAACTTGTCGCTGCCGTTGAACACCGCAACGCCGTCGATGCGGTAGCCGCGCCCCTCCTTTGCGAGTCCGACGAGCAGTCGTTCCGCCTGCGGCTGGATGCGGCCCGTGACGATCGTGTTCATCGCGACGGTGCCGCCGCGGAACGGCGCGGGCGCGGCGGCGCCCGCCGCGACAGGGGCCAGCGCGCAGGATGCGGCGGCGAGATGCAGGATGGCGATGCGGCAGGCGTTCATGGCGGGGCTGGTCCTAGAGCGTGATGACGGCGCGAGGGTCACACCGTCACCGGTGCTAGGCGCGGGGTGAGAAGGTGGATCGCGGCCAGCGCGACGAGGTAGGTGCCTGCCGCCACCGCGAAGATCAGCGCGTAGCTGCCGGTGGATTCCAGCACCGCGCCGACCAGCTTTGCCATCACCATCCCGCCGATCGCCCCCGCCGTGCCGCCGATTCCGACCACCGACCCGACCGCCGCGCGCGGAAACAGGTCGGAGGGGATGGTGTAGAGGTTGGCGGACCATGCCTGGTGGGCGGCGGTGGCAAGTCCCAGGATCAATACCGCGACCCACAGGCTGGTGACGTATTGCGCAAAGAAGATCGGCGTGACCAGGATCGCGCAGCCCAGCATCGTGAGCTTGCGCGCCCGGTTCGCCGACGCCCCCCGCTGCATCATCCGGGACGAGCACCAGCCGCCGATCACGCTGCCGACGTCGGAAATGAGGTAGATCGCGACCAGCGGCGGGCCGAAGGTGAGCAGGTTCAGCCCGTACGCCTTCGACAGATAGTCGGGCGTCCAGAACAGGAACAGCCACCAGATCGGATCGGTCAGCAGCTTGCCGATCGCGAACGCCCAGGTTTCACGGCGCCCGAGGATCCGCTTCCAGCCGATCTTCTCGACCGGGTCGGCGGGATCGCTCTCGATCAGCGCCAGTTCGGACGGCTTGAGCCGCGCGACCTCGCGCGGGCGGCGGTAGATGCCGATCCACGCCACCAGCCACAACAGGCTGACCGCGCCGGTCGCGATGAAGGCCATGCGCCAGCCATAGGCCACCGTGATCGCCGGTACGATCAGCGGGGTCAGCACCGCACCGACGTTGGCACCGGCGTTGAACACGCCCGTCGCCAGTGCCCGCTCGCGCGCGGGGAACCATTCGGACACCGCCTTGATGCCGGACGGGAAGTTCCCGCTCTCGCCGATGCCGAGGATGAAGCGGGCGGCCGAGAACTGGAAGGCGGTGGTGACGAAGCCGCTCAGGGTATGGCCGATCGTCCACACCACGAACGCGATCGAATAGCCGATCCTCGCGCCCAGCAGGTCGACGATGCGACCGAAGCTGAGATAGCCGATCGCATAGGCGGCCTGGAACCAGAAGACGATGTCGGCATAGGTCGTCTCCGACCAGCCGAGTTCGGCCGAAATGGTCGGCTTGAGCACGCCGATCATCTGGCGATCGATATAGTTGATCGCGGTGGCGGCGAACAGCAGCCCGCAGATCAGCCAGCGGTACCGCCCTGCGCGTTCCGCCGCACCGACGATCGAGGGGTCAGGCTGTTGCATCGATCGCGCCTCCGCTCGCAACCGCCTGGTCGACGATCGTCGCGGCGAGCGTCAGCTCGCCGAAGGTGGCGACGACGCGCGCGCCCGGCGCGACGCGGTGGACGCCGGTGACCGCGCCGGTCGACACCCACTGGCCTTCACGCACCGTCAACCCCTGCCGCCCGGCGAGTTCGAGCAGGAACCGGACCGCGCCGTACGGGCCGTCGAGCATCGTCGAGGTGTCGCCCGCCCCCGCCGTCCTGCCGTCGATCGCGAGCGACACCGGGATCGCATCGAGCTTGTGCGCGCGGTCGGGCGGGATCGCCGCCCCCACCAGCAGCCCGTTGTTGTTCCCGAAATCGGACACGGTGACCGCAGGCCCGAGATCGTTGATCGCGCGCAGCGGCGAACTGGCGATCTCGATACCGATCGCGACGTCCGACACGACGGCGCGCGCATCGTCGATGGACCAGCAGGCGGGCAGAGGGTCGGGCAGCGCGCCGAGGCGGAGCAGGAACTCCGCCTCGGCCGCGGCGAAGCCGTCGCCGATCACCGCCATCGGCGTATCCTCGCCGCCGTTGTCGACGATGGTGTCGGCGAAGATCGGCCCCGCCAGGCGGTTCGCCCCGAACGTCGCCGCGGCGGCATCGGCGATGCGCCCGATCTTCCAGCCGCCGATCGCGCCGCCGCGCAACGCCGCGGCATGCGCCTGGATCGCGTAGGCGTCGGCGAGCGAGGCGGGCGGCTCGCCGGGGTAGTCGTCAAAGCCTTCCCCCGCACGGCGCGCCGCGACGAAGCGCGCCGCAATGGCCTGTTCTCCGGTAACGCTCAAGTGCAACTCCCGTCATTTGCCTGCGGCCGGCGGTCGCGGCCCTGTTCCGTCATGCGTAGGGATCGACGCCCGCGGCGAGCAGCGGCGGCGGGCACGCGGGCGAGGAAGGTGCCGCCGCCGCCGGAGCGGCGGCGGCACAGGAGGCAAGAGCGCAGGAACGGGCGCTCCCGCCGGGGATCACAGGCGCACCCGCGCGCCGAAGAAATACTGCGTGCCGCTGTTCGAGACCTCGGCGATGTTGTCGTAGCTGCCGCCCTTGTAGAACACGTCCTCCTGCCCGGTCAGGTTGAGCACCTGTGCCTTGAGCTGTACGTTACGGGTGAGATTGTACTGCGCGGAGAGGTTGACATAATCGGCGCCGCGCACCTCGCGGTTGGTGCCGCCGTTGGGCTTGTAGTAGCTCGACCGGTAACGATAGTTGGCGCGCAGCGACAGACCCCACTTCTCGAAATAGACCGAGCCGCTGGCGGTCCATTTGGACAGGCCGATAAGGTTGTTCGGCGCGACATACTGCGAGATCGCGTTGCCCGACGTGTCGGGATATTCGAAATTGGCGAAGGCGCGGTTGACCGAGCCTTGCACGCCGAACCCGTCGAACGGGGACGGCGCCCAGGTGAAGGCGTGGTTGCCGGTGAATTCGATGCCGTAGAGGTTGCGCGTCTCGGTGTCGTTCGCGGCGACCACCGGATTGATGATGAGGTCGGCGGTCGAACGCGGTCCCGGCCCGGTCGGGGTCAGCGTGACAGTGGTGACGGTGATCGGCACCGGCACCGTTTCGTTGCGGCCGATCACCGTGCCGACGACCCACTTGTAGTAGCCGGCAAGCGCGAACAGCGTGTCTTTCGAGGCGTAGAGTTCCAGCGATGCATCCGCGTTCCACGAGCGCAGCGGCTTCAGGTTCGGGTTGCCGGTGGTGGCGTTGAAGATGATGTTGCCCAGCCCCCCGGTGCCGGTGGACGGGTTGAGGTTGATCCCCGCCCCGAAGCTCTCGATCCCCGAGCGGGCGATCGCGCGGTAGCCCGCGAGACGCAGCTTGACCTGGTCCGACAGATCGAAGGCGATATTGGTGCTCGGCAACAGGTAGCTGTAATGGCCGCCGCGGGTCTGGGTCGTGAGCGCGCCGGCGGGGTCGACCGCGACGGTGTAGGTGTCGCTGCCCGGATCGATGGTGATGAGATAGGCCTGACGAAAGCCGATCGAGGTGATCCGCGTGTCGATCCAGCGCAGGCCGACGTTTCCCGACACCGGCACCTGCCCGAGGTCCGACCGGAAGCTCGCCATGCCATAGGCGGTGTAGATCTTCTCGGTGACGTCGATGTCGCTCGGGTCGCGGCCGTCCGCCGGATAGGGCAGCGCGTCGTCGCCGCCCGCCAGCGTGCGGAACACGCAGTCGTTGTCGAAGGTCGCCCACTGGCTGACGTTCGTGCCGAGCCCCGCCATGTACGATCGCGTCGTGAAGGGTGCACGGCAGTTCTGGTTGGCCGAGGTGACGAGCGCGGCGACCTGCGCAGGCGTGCCGGGGATCGTGTTGAGGTCGTTGTTGCGGGCGTTGTCGTTGGTGCGGCTGTGTTCCGAATAGCGCCCGCCGAACTTGAACGACGTCAGCAATCCGCCGTCGAAGAACCGCTCGACATCGATCCGCCCGGCGATGATCTCGTCCTTGCGGTCGGTGACGAAGCGGTTGCGCGCGTACACCGCGGTATTCGAGGTGGCGAGAAAGCTCGCGGGGTTGGTGACGTCGAAGCCGTTGCCGAAGGTGACGGTGGGGACGAGGTTGTCGTCCTCGTAGGTCAGCTGGTACGGCACCCGCGTGGTCGAGCGCAGCCGCGTCTGCTTCTGCGTTTCGGTGCGGCGCGATCCCGAATAGCTGGCATCGGCGGTGAACACCCAGTTGTCCGGCCGCCATGACAGGGTCAGGCCGCCGCCGAGATACTCCTCGACGCGGTTGCGCCGCTCGAGCTGGGTCTCGATGTTGGAGTTGCCGCGATAGCTTATCAGTGCGCCCGCGCTGTAGCCGTTCGTGCCGTTGCCGATGACGAGCGGCTGGACGCCGCGCAGCCCCTCGGCGATGGCGAGGACGTTGCGCTTTTCCAGACTGGCGCGGTTTGAATACTGGCCGTCGACGGCGATCTCGAACTCGGGCGTGGGTTTCCACTGGACGGCACCGATCACCGCGTCGCGGACCTCGGCGGTCTGCTGCGCACGGAAGCTGCGCGACGAGTTGGCGAAGTAATAGTCGCCGCGGGTTTCGCCGACCAGCACCGGGGTGGCGCCGGTGGAGGGGGCGACCGAGCGCGGCCCGGTCGCGAAGGTGCAGTTGGCACCCGACCCCGCCGCGACCAGCGCCGCCGCGGTGCCGCTCACCAGCGAGGGGTTGTTGGCGACGGTGTTGCAGAGCTGGAAGGTGGAGTTGGCGTTGTAGTAATCCTCCGGCGCGGTCGTATCCTGCCGCTGGTAGCCGATCGAGATGCCGATATCGCCGATACCGGTGGAGAATTTGTCGGTGTAGGAGATATTGGCGCGATAGCCGAGCCCGCTCGATTGATAGACGTCGTCGGCCTTGGGCTGGAAGTCCGTGCGGATCTCCGCCGAGATGCGGCGCTTGCCATAGTCCAGCGGCTTGAGCGACCGGAGTTCGATGATGCCGCCGACGCCGCCTTCGAGGAAATCGGCCTGCTGCGACTTGTAGACGAGGACGCCGTTGACCAGCTCCGACGGGAATTGCTGGAACGCGACCGAGCGGTCGGGGCCTGCGGTCGATACCTCGCGACCGTTGAAGGTCGAGAAACTGAGCGTCGGCCCCAGGCCGCGCACCGACAGCTCATTGGCGTTGCCCTTGAACCGGTCGGCGGTGACACCGGTGATCCGTTCCAGCGTGTCGCCGACCGAATTGTCCGGGGTGGCGCCGATTTCGTCCGAGACGAGGCCGTCCACGATGACCGAGGCGTTGCGCTTCAGTTCGATCGAGGTGCGCTGGGTGGCGCGAGCACCCGTGACGACGATGTCGCCCTCGGTCTGCGCGTCCGCCGCTTCGGCGGCCTGGGCGATCGGGTCGCCCGCAGCGGCTGCGGCTGCATCGGGCGTCGTCGTCTGCGTGGGGTCGGTCGGCGCGCCTTCGGGCTTGACCGGGTTGGGCTGAACGGTCGGCGAGGCGACGCTGCCGGTCTGGCCCTGCGGCGTGGTCGGCGCGGTCTGCTGCGCGGCAACCTGTACCGAGATAGCAGAAACGCCCAGCAACAAGGCGGCGCGGATGCTCAGGACAACCATGTTCTCTCTCCCCTGCGTGCCGCTCCTTTCAGTAGAGCCGACCCGCCGATGTTACCGGTGTCATCAGTACGCGTCAATAGTTGTATTACAACATTTGACGCATATTTTTCAGCGTTTTGCCTTGGCCAGATCGTACATGGCGGTGCCTGCGAGCAGATAGGCACCGGTGCCGTAGAACTGCGTTTCGCGCGCCGCCACCGCGTCCGGGCGGTCGCTGACCTGCTGGACCCAGCCGAGCATGCCGTCGGGCTGCACCGCCCGCTCCATCGCACCCCAGCCGCGGATCGCGGCGTCGCGGTACGGCTGCGCGGGCAGCACGCCGGTGCGCACCCCCCATGCGAAGGCATAGGTGAAGAAGCCGGTGCCGCTCGATTCGGGCGGCGTATCGGCACCGTTGGCGAGCAGCGAGGGCGCCCAATAGCCGTCGGGTTTCTGCAACGTCACGAGACGGGCGGCCATGTCGCGGAACAGCTTCAGGTAATAGGGACGATGCGGATCGTTCCCCGGCAGCGTCTCGAGGACACGGACGAGGCCGGCCATCACCCAACCGTTGCCGCGGCTCCAGAACAGCTTGCGCCCGGCTGCGTCGCGGCGGTCGAAAAAGCGGCTGTCGCGAAAGAACAGGCGCTCCGCCGGATCGTAGAGATAGTCGGCGGTGGCACGATATTCCGCATGGACGAAGCGTGCATAGCGGGGATCGCCCAGCGCCTGTCCGAGCCGGAGCAGCGTCGGCGGCGCCATGAACAAAGCGTCGCACCAGCACCAGCGGTCGGTGCAGGCGCTGTCGTTGCCCCCCGGCCGCCGCGGGACGAATTCCAGGCTGCCGGTGGGCGGGTTTGCAAACAGCGTGTCGAAATAGGCCTTGGCGGGGGCGAGCGCCGCGCGGCCCCCGCCGTGCGCCGCGGCCCAGGTCCACGCCTGCGCGATCAACTGGTCGTCGGCGTGATAGGGTTTGCGGCCCAGCTGCCACCCTTCCCGGGCACCGAGCGCAAGGATCGGCGCGGCGTAGCGCCGGTCGCGGTCGGCGAGGTCGGTCAGCGCCACCCAGAAGGTCGCCTGCTGCCAGTCGCGCGGGTTGCGCACGCTCTCGCGCGCGGCGGGCATCAGGTCGAAGCGATCGGCATGGGCGAGCTGCCAGTCGGCGACCCGCCGGGTCGAGGCGAGGATCGCGGCGGGCTGCGGCATGGTCACGGCGGCGGGCGCGGCGACGGTCAGCATGATCGGTGCGATGAGGGTCAGGGGCATGCAGTGGCTCCTCCCGTGGAGGGTTCGAGGGCGATCTCGGCGATGGCGACCCGGAGGCGGCCGGAGGTGGTCAGCGCCAACGGTTGCGTGACGCGCGACAGGTCGGCACCCGGCAGGCAGGCAAGCGGCAGCCGCCATGTCGTCCACCCCTTCCCCGCCGCCGCGGCAAGCGCCGCGGTGACGTCGCGGCGACCGGTGCAGCCGGGTCCGCAGCGCAGTTCGGCGACGACCGCCGCGGTCGGTGCCGCCTCCACCCGCCACGCGACGCGAATGGCCAGCGGGCCGGCGCGCGAAAGATCCTGCGCGCGGTCGTTGGCGAGGATCAGCGTACCGCGCGCGCGGCCGCTCCACGTCACCTGCCGCGCGTCTTCCTGCCGGTCGCGATCGATCGGGACGATCGCCACCGAACCATTGTCGGCGGCGCCGGTCACCGCCTGCGGGCTGTCGTTGGCGCCATCGATGCGGAGCGAGCGACCCGATGCGGCGCGGCCTGCGGCGAACAGCGGGCCGGTGGTCGATGCCTGGACGACGACACCGGAATCCTCGGACAACGCCTTCCATCCGGTGCGGCGCCGGGCGTCGAGGCCGTAGCCGAGCGGGTAGAGCGGCCGGTAGCCCGGATCACCGGCGTTGAGCGGCGCGCCGCGCGCGTCGCCGGGCCATGACATCGGCAACCTGCCCGTGAACGGCCGCCGCCCGTAGAGCACATCGGCGACCCCGCCGCCCTCCGATCCCGGCAGCCACGCCGCCACGAACGCATCGGCGGCGTTGAGATAGGTATTGACCCACATCGGCCTGCCCGAAAGGAACACCGCCACGGTCGGCACGCCCGCCGCGCGCAGCCGCTTCAGCGTCGCAAGGGCACCGGCGTCGTTGTCGAACAGAAGGTCCGCCCGGTCGCCCTGGAACTCGGCATAAGGCGCCTCGCCGAACACCACGACCGCCGCGTCCGGCCGGGCGGCGAAGCTGCCGTCGGGTGACAGCGTGGCGCTGCCCCCCGTCGCCCTCGCCGCGTCGCGCAACCCGGCGAAGATGGTCGTCGCGCCGGGGAAATGGCCGGGGCCGGTCCCCGTTCCCTGCCACGTCAGCGTCCATCCGCCCGACTGACGCGCGACGCTGTCGGCGGCGTCGCCCGCAACCAGCAGCCGTGCGCCGGACTTCAGGGGCAGCACGCCGGTGTTCTTGAGCAGCACCAGCGACTTTGCCACCGCCTCGCGCGCCACCGCGCGATGCGCGGGCGCGCCGAGCAGTTCGTAGCGCCCGGCATAGGGTCGCGCCGAGGGCTTCGGCGCGTCGAGAAGCCCCGCGCGCAGCTTGACCCGCAGGATGCGCCGCACCGCGTCGTCGAGCCGCGCCATCGGCAGCCGTCCGTCCCGCGCCGCGGCGAGGGTGCTGGCATAGAGCCCCTTCCAGCTCGCGGGCGCCATGTACATGTCGAGCCCGGCCGCCATCGATGCGGGGCAGTCGACGGTCGTGCAGCCGGGGACCTTCGCATGGCCGTCCCAATCGCCGACGACCAGTCCGTCGAACCCCCAGCGCCGCTTGAGCACCCCGGTGAGGAGTCCGGCGTTGCCGTGCATCTTGATGCCGTTCCAGCTGGAGAAGCTGGCCATCACCGCCTGCACGCCGGAGCCGAGCGCGGCGACATAGGCGGGTGCGTGGAGGCGGATCAGTTCGGCCTCGGTGAGGCGCGCATCGCCGCGGTCGCGTCCGTCACGGGTCCCGCCGTCGGCGAGGAAATGCTTGGCGGTCGCGATGACGTGCGGCCCACGCAACCAGTCGGCGGCGCCGCGCCGCCCCTGAAGCCCCTCGACCAGCGGCCCGGCATAGCCGGCGGCGATCGCCGGGTCCTCGCCGAAGCTCTCGTAGGTGCGCCCCCAGCGATCGTCGCGCGCGACCGCCACCGTCGGCGCGAAGGTCCAGTCGAGCCCCGTGACGCGAAGCTCGATCGCGGTGGCCGCGCCGATCCGCCGCATCAATTCGGGATCGCGCGCGGCGCCCAGCCCGATATTGTGGGGGAAGAGCGTCGCGCCGACGATGTTGTTGTGGCCGTGGACCGCGTCCGAGCCCCAGATTACCGGAATGCGCGGCAGATCGCCGTGCGGCCGCATCGATGCTGCGTAATATGCGTCGGCGAGCGCGACCCAGTCCGACGCCGGGCCGAACTCGTCACCGCCCGGCGACGAACTGCCGCCGTTCAGCACCGAGCCGAGATGGTAGCGGGCGACGTCTTCCGGCGTCGTGCTGGCGATGTCGCCCTGGATCGTTTGCCCCACCTTCTGTTCGATCGACATCCGGGCAAGGATCGCGGCTACGCGCGCCTCGATCGCCGGATCGGCGGGCGACGCCGGACCGGCAGGCCAGCGGGCGGGATGGACATCGGCGACGCTGCCCTGCGCCACGGCTGCCGCGGTCCCGGCCGCTGCCATGGCCGACGCGCACCATGCAGTGATTACCACGCGCTTCACCCGCCTCTCCCACATTCCGGTTTGACACCGGTTGCCGACATCTTCCATCGCCGATCGCGAACTGTCAACATGTTGTCGTACAACAATGGGCGGAGCGTGGCCGGATGGCCCCTCGGGCGTACCGGATGGCCGGGTTGCACGGCGACGACCCGAAGGCAGGTCAAGTCGTGCGCCGACCGGCAGCGTTGTTCCGGTCGAAACCGATCCGCCGTGGCACGGTGACGCGCCCGGAAAGTTGACATACAACTTTTCCTGTGACACCGGTTAACCGGAAACAGGGACGGAGCTACCATGTTCGATCGCACCGCCTACGCGACCCACCCCGACATGACGGCGTGCGTCAGTAACGACGAACTGCGCGAGCGCTATCTGCCTGCCGACCTGTTCCGGGAGGGCGCCGCGCTCGGGCACGCGCTGCCGGGCGATGCGTCGCTGTTCCGCCGGGCCGGGCTCGCCCCCCATCGCGGTGGTTGCCGACATGTCCGCCGTTAGGATCGTGGCAACACTCGCTTCGGCGACGCTGGTGCTTGCCGCCAGGGAGGCACCCTATCGCCCGGCGACCGCGGTCGAGCGGCAGGCGCGGGCGGCGGTTGTCCACGCCGACTATCGCCATGACGACCTCTTGTGGGAGAATGACCGCACCGCCCACCGCATCTACGGCCGGGCACTCGAAGCGGTCGAACCCCCGTCCGGCTCGGGCATCGACGCCTGGGGCAAGTCGGTCGCATGGCCGTTCATGGACCGCCAGCTGCGCACCGGCGACCAGCATGCCGACCATGGCGAGGGCGTCGACTTCTACAACGTCGGCGGCGGGCGCGGCGCGGGCGGCCTCGGCGTCTGGGCGGACAACAAGCTCTGGGTATCCCGCAACTACGCGCGCTACCGGATCGCAAGCGCCGGACCGCGCGTCGCCGACTTCACCGTCGAATATGATCCGTGGCCGGTGGGGGTCGGACGACAGGTGCGCGAAACCCGGCGCTTCACCCTCGCGGCAGGCACGCCGTTTACCCGCATCGTATCGACCATCCGGTCGCCGGACGGGGCTCCGCTGATCGTCGGCATCGGGATTTCCAGGCGCGCCACCGACCCCGTCCGCGACGGAAGCTTCCATGCCGATCCCGCGACCGGGCGCTTCACATGGTGGGGACCGGACAGCGCCTCGCACGGCGCGATGGGGGTAGCGGTACTCGTCGATCCCACGACGATCGAGCGGATCGGCGCCGATGCCGACAACCGCCTGATCCTGATCCGGGTGCGGCCCGGCCGACCGTTCGTCTACCACATCGGCGCCGCGTGGAGCCGCGACGGCCGAACGCCGGACGAGGCGGCATGGCGGCGCGAGGTCGCGACGGCCCGGGTCGACTTCCGGGTGCCGTCCGACGGCGTGCGGTAGCGCGTCGTGCGCGTTCCGCCGTCGCGGGGAACGTCGCGGACCTGCCGCCCGAGCGCGGGATCCGCATCGTGCGGAGCGCGGTTCACGTCAGACCGACAGCACCTCCGGGACCCAGGGCGGATCGACATTCAGCAGAATCGTGAATGAAATTGCTCCCCTCCCTAGAGCGTGATGACGTGATGTTGACCCATCGTGATTGTCCTGAGCCGTTCGTCGGCGAGGAGCGGCGCGCAGCGCGGGCTGGTAGCCCGTGCAAGCGGCGCGACGACGTCCGGCGGGCGGCTCGGGACAACCGCGGCGCGGCGGGCGGAATGTCCTCCGTGGCGTCGTCGCTCGTCCGTCACGGGGGCAAAGCCCCGTTCCTTCCTCGCTCCTGTCCACGAACGACATTCCGCTCCGTCACGACGGGTCAACACCACGTCATCACGCTCTAGAAGGGAGGGGCTGGGGGTGGGTCGGTCTGGGGCTGGCATAACGCTGCCTCGCGGGCCAACCCACCCCCGACCCAGCTTCGGGTAAGCAGTGCTCCGCACTGCTTAGGTCATGCCGGGGGCATGACCGGCCTGAAGCTCTTCCAGGGAGGAGAGATTCCGCACCTGCTCTGAATGTCGATTGGCCCTAGAGCGTTACCGGATCAGGTTGGATCATCGGCCCGGAGGTGATTTTGAGGTGATGCAAGGCATGAGGAGGGCGCGATGCCGACGCATCGTGACCGACGAACAACGCAGCAGCACGTCAAAAGCGCCCCGCCGCTATAGGGCGCCCACCAAAGTAATACTTCGGTGGGACCCGGCAGCGGTCGCCCGCAGGGCGATGACGATGGTTCAACCTGGTCCGGTAACGCTCTAGCCCAGCTGCGCGCTCATCAGGAAACGCGCCCGGCTTTCGGCATTGCGGCGCTGCAATTCCTCGATCTCCCGCTGTTCGGTGGCATCGAGCATCGACTCCAGCAGGCGGTTGAAATGCTGGCGCATCGCCACCCGCGCACCTTGCGGATCGCGCCGCGCCAGCGCATCGACGATCGCGCCATGTTCCTCCTGCCGCAGGGCGCCATCGCTGTGGCAGACCGAGGCATGGGTGCGACGCACCTCGGGAAGCTCCGTCCGCAACCGCCACAGACTCTCCACGACATGGATGATCGCCTTGTTGCCCGAAGCGCTCGCGATGGTGAGGTGGAAGAGCCGGTCGATCGTGGTCACTTCGTCGTCGGGCAGATTGTCCTGTGCCATCTGCGACAGCAGATCGCGCAATGCCGTGATATCGTGATCCGAGATGATCGGCGCCGCCAGTGCCGCCGCCTCCGATTCGAACAGCGAGCGCGCCTCGGTCAACTCGAACGCGCTCACCTCGGGCAGGCGGGACGCGGGCGCCGTCTCGGTCGGGCTGGCGACATAGACGCCCGACCCCGTCTTGATGCGAATGCGCCCCAATGCCTGCAACGCGATCTCCGCCTCGCGGATCGTCACCCGGCTTACGCCGAAACGCTCGGAAAGTTCGCGCTCGCCCGGCAGGCGCGATCCCGGCGGAAAGGCGCCCTCGTCGATCAGCGCGACGATCTGGTCCGCGACATTCTGAAAGAGACGACGATCCGCCATTGGCCTAGCAATTCCTGTTGAGCGACGACCGTTTTGCCTTACCACTCCGCTGCGACGCGACACAAGACCGGCTGGTCCACCGTCGTCAGAAGCGCACCCGTGCGCCGACGAAATACTTGGCGCCGTAGAAGTGATACTGCCGGCTGCTGCCATAGACCGGCATGTCGGTGATCTTGGGATTGTTCGTCACGTTCAATGCCTCGAACCGCAGCGACAGGTTGCGGTTGACGTTGTAGGACGCGCGCAGGTTCACGATCTCCGACGGGCGGACGAACCGGAGCTGGGTATTGCCGCCGACGAAGTCCTGATAATAGGCCGAACGATAGGTGTAGATCGCCTCCAGCGACAGCCCCTTGAACTGGTAATAGAGTTGTCCCGAAGCGGTATGGTCCGACGATCCCGACAGGTCGGCGGGCGGAATGATTCCGGGCGTGACGCCGCCGGTCGCCGGATCGATCACGTCGCCCAGCCGGATGTCGTAATTGCGGAAATTGGAGTTGGCGTAGTTGTAGCTCAGCTTGGCGCCCAGCCCGTCGAACGGCGCGGGCAACCACGAGAAGCGGTTGGAGAGCGTCAGTTCGATGCCGTAGAGACGGCTCTTCTCGTCGCTGTTCTGCCGTGCGGTCACGGGCACGGTGACGTTCCGCCCCCCGATCGTGAACTGTTCGTCGAGCAGTACGGGCACGAAGCCGCCGCCGAAGCTCTTGTAGTAGATGGTGCCCGCGACGATCGTGTCCTTGTTCGGATACCATTCCAGCGCGGCGTCGCCGTTCCATGACATGATCGGCTTGAGCTGCGGGGAACCGTCCGCCACGATCTGCCCGATGGCATCGGCGACGTCGGCGAAGGCGGTGCCGTCCTCCAGCTGGATCGTGCGACCGGCGGCCAGGTCGCTCGGTGCGGGCCGCGACATCCCGCGATACCATGCCAGACGGGCGACCACGTCCGTGGACAGCTCGAAATTGGCGTTCACGCTGGGCAGCGCCCGGAAATAGCTGTTGGTCAGCGTCTGGGTGTCGAAATTGTTCGTCGCGACCAGCCGGATCGTCCCGTCCGGATTGTTGACGACGTTCAGCGCCGATCGCAGCCCGGTCGAGCTGAGGTCCGTCTGCACCACGCGCACGCCGAAATTGCCGCGCACGGGAATCCGCCCGACATCGCCCTGATAGCTTCCCATCACATAGCCGGCCCAGACCTTCTCCGTCACGTCGGCATTGTCGACCGAGCGGGTGTCCGCAGGGGCGCCGGGGTCTTCGGTGCCCAGATAGCCGCGGAACTGGCACAAGGTGTCGAACGTGGCCCAGCTCGTGATCGACTGCTGCGGCGCATCGCGCAGGAAATCCGTCTGCGGAAACGCCTGCCGACAGGCGAGATTGACCCGGCGGTCGACGGCCTGGCTGTCCTGCGTGATCTCCACCAGGCTGTTGATGTTCTGGTAGCGCCGGTGGGAATAGCGGCCGCCCACGTCGATGCGCGTCAGCAATCCGTCGAACTCGTAGCCGGCGTCGAGCCGCGCCGCGAAGATTCGGTCTTCCTTATATTCGTCGTCGCGGCGCAGGCGCGCATCGTCGCTGAACAGCGAATGGTTGTCGGCGTTGAATCGCGGGTCGAGCGCGATGCCGACGGCATAGCCGTTGCGCGCATCATAGGTGAAGGGAATGCGCTGGTTGTTGATCGCCGTCCGCACGTTGTCGATGTCGAACGGATCGGTCCGCAGCCTGACGTTGCGCTGAAGCGTGTCGCGCTTGGTCTGGGAATAGGATACGTCGCCGCTGATCGTCAGCCGGTCGCTCGCCTTCCAGCTGACCGTGCCGCCACCGCCCAGATACTCCTCGCTGCGGTTGAGGACGTTGCCGATCGCGTCGACCGAGCTGATGCCCGTGGCATACAGCAGGCGGTGCTGGTCGTCATACTGGATATTGCGCAGCTGGTAGCGCGTTTCGGCCAGGGTCAGGTCGTGGCGATCCTCGCTATAGTCGCGTTTTGAATATTGCAGGTCGAGGTTGATGTCGAACCGGTCGCTCGGCTTCCACTGCACCGATCCGATGAATGCGTCGCGCTTGTCCGCTTCCGTGATCTGGCGGAAGGTGGCGGAACCCGGCACCAGCACGAACGGCGTCCCGGCGGCGCCCTGCTGGCGCGTGACTTCGGTACAATTGCCGGAGGTCGCGATGGTCGGGTTGCAGGCGAAATAGGTGCTGCTCGCCGCATAGGTTTCTTCGGGGTTGTTGACCTGGTTCCGCTGGAAACCGAGCGCGATGCCGAGATCGCCGAGGCCGCCCAGATCGAACTGGCCGACATAGCTCGCCGTCCCGCGCCAGCCCCACGCGCCCTGTCCGCGAATCCGGTCCTGATAGGGGTTGTAGTTGGCCTTCACCTCGACCTGAAGCAACCGCTTCCGGTAATCCAGCGGGCGCAGCGTTCCGAGTTCGATCGTGCCCGCGACGCCGCCCTCGATCAGGCTCGCCTGCTGCGACTTGTAGATCTTGATGCTGTTGATCAGCTCGGAGGGGAACTGGTTGAAGTTCACCGCCCGGTCGCCCGAGCCGTTCGACGCCTCGCGCCCGTTGAAGGTCGTCGCCGACAGGAACGACCCCAGGCCGCGCAGCGAGATTTCCGTCGCGCCGCCCTTTTCCTGATGGCTGGTGGCGCCGGTGATCGTCTGGATCGCCTCGCCGATCGACAGTGCCGGAAGATCGCCGATATCCTCCGAACTCAGCGCGTCGACGATCGCATTCTCCTGCCGCTTCGTCGCGATCGACGTCTCGATCGTCTGGCGGATACCGGTAACGATGATCTCCTCGGCGCTCCCGGATGTCGCTTCGGGCTGGTCCGGGGCCGCCTCGTCGGGCGCCGGGCGTGCGGCGGTATCGGCGGTCTGCGCGGCGGCACCGTCCGCCGCTGCCAGACACCCCAGCGCGACGCTCGCGGCAAGCACCGCCTGCATCGACATCCGCTTCCTGATGGCACCGGTCCGCATTTCAGTTCCCTCCGTCCTATATGTCTTTTTTGACCGATCCGGATGACCATGGCTGTCGTCCGAATCCGTGATACCAATCGATACGCCCGGTTACGGCACCAGCTGGCTGCGCAGCGCGGGCACCGCGCGCGCGAGCCCCGCCGCCACTTGCTTCGCGAACACGCGGGCTCCCGCATCGCCGACATGGGTGTAGTCGAACTTGCGCGCGTGCTGCCCGCGGGGGCCGGTGGGCGTGGTGGGAAGGTCGGGCAGCCGCGCCTCCTCGGCGGGCCGGGGCTTCAGCGTGGTGCCCGCCTTCGCGGCGGCGAGTTCCTCGGGCAGCGGTTCGGCCTGTGCCAGCCTGGTCGCCTCCGCCGCGCCGATCTGCTGGATCAGCCGGGCACTGTCGGCATTCAGGTCGACCAGCGCCGTGCCGGTGGCGGCCGCGACCTTTCGCACCTGTTCCGCCCATGGCGCGAGCGTGTTGTCGAGCTTCCCCGCCTTGAACTCGCGCCGCGCCAGCGGCGTCAGCAGCACCGGGATCGCCCCGGCAGCCTTCACCTCCGCGACGTACCGCGTCAGATTGGCCGGAAATTCGGTTGCCATGTCCGTCCAGCGCTCCGCCGCGGACGACTGGTCATTATGCCCGAACTGGATCAGCACATAGGTGGCGGCATAGCCCGCGACCTTCATCTCGTTCTGGGCGATCGCCCATGATCCCTCCTGCCGGTAGCTCCGCGTCGAGCGTCCCCCGCGCCCGATGTTCAGGCACGCCACCGAAGACTTCACGTGCAGCGCGCAGAACATCGAGGCCCAGCCGCTGGCCGGCGCCATCGTGCTGTCGCCGACGAGGATCAGCTTGATCGCCTTGATCGGCGGTGCGTCGGTCCGGGCCTTGGGTCGCTCGCCGGTGGTGCGCGGACGCGCGGGCTCGGCCTGCACGAACCCGATCGCGCCCGCCAGTGCGAGCGCGGATGCAAGATGCAGCATGTGCGTGGCTCCTTACGAGAAGAACAGTCCGCCGTTGATGTCGAGGTTCACCCCCGCGAGGAACGCGGCATCCTCCGACAGGAGATAGGCGACGGTCGCCGCCACCTCGTCCGGATGCCCCTCGCGGCGCAACGGGGTGTTGCCCGCGACGGCGGCGCGGCCCTCTGGCTTGGAGAACACGTCGTGGAAGCTGGTGCCGATCAGGCCGGGGCACAGCGCGTTGACGCGGATTCCCTGCGGCCCGAGTTCCTTCGCCCAGCCGCGCGTCAGCGTGGTCAGCGCGCCCTTGGCGGCGGCATAGACGGTCGCGCCCGGCCCGCCGCCGTCGCGTGCGGCCAGCGACGACAGGTTCACGATCGCGCTGCCCCGTCCCAGATGCGGCAGCACCGCCTTGGTGACGAGAAAGGCCGAGCGGACGTTCAGCGCCATCACCTGGTCGAAGAACGCGGCATCCATTTCCGCCAGCGTCCGGCGCGCCACCATGCCCCCGGCGCAATTGACCAGATAGTCGATGCGCCCGCCGAACGCCGCCGTCGTCGCGGCGACCATCGCGGCGACGTCGTCGGGGTTGGTCACGTCCGCGCGGTGCAGCAACGCCGTGCCGCCCGCGGCGGTGATGGCGTCCGCCGTCGCCTGTGCCGTCGCCGCGTCGCTGCGATAGTTGATGACGACCCGTGCGCCTTCGCGCGCCAGCCGTTCGGAAATCGACTTGCCGATGTCGCGCCCGCCGCCGGTGACGATGGCGACCTTGTTATCGAAACGCATGATTCATGCCCCTTGGTTGAAGGTGGAAGGCGAAGCGACCGGTGCGGTGCGACCGCCCAGCAGCCAGATGGCGGCGACCCCCAGCGGCACGATCACCGCGGCGAGGATGAAGATCGGCGCATAGCCGTGGGTGGTCATCGCGGGGACGAGCCAGGTCGTCACCAGCGTCCCCGCCACCGCCGCCGTGCCGCCGATCCCGGCGAGCGAACCCACCGCCCCACCGGCGAAATAGTCGCTCGGCAGCGTCTGGATATTGTTGATCGCGACCTGAAAGCCGAACAGGATCACCGCGATCAGCAGGACCGCGGCCAGCGGATCGGCGGCGCGCGCGGTCGCCAGCAGCGCGGGCAGCATGATGGCGCCGCCGACCGTGACCGCCGCCTGCCGGGCCCGCAACGCGCTCCACCCGCGTCGGATCAGGCGGCCCGAGGCCCACCCGCCCACCAGGCTGCCCAGCATCGCCCCGACGAACGGCACCCACGCGAACAGCCCGATCTGCTTGACGTCGAAGCCGAACGTCTCCGACAGATAGATCGGCAACCACGAGACGAACAGCCACCAGACCGGGTCGAGGAAGAAGCGGCTGACGAGGATGCTCCAGCTTTCCCGGTGCCGCAGCAACTGCGCCATGCCGGGCGCATAGCCGGCGACCGGCTGCACCATTCCCTCCGCGCCCCGCCCCGCGATGTGCGCCCGCTCGGCTTCCGACAGCCACGGATGCGCGTCGGGATCGCCGCGATAGACGAAGAGCCACGGCAGCAGCCAGACGAAGCCGAGCACGCCCACCAGCAGGAAGGTCGCGCGCCAGCCCATCGCCTCGTACAGGATCGCGACCAGCGGCGCGGAGATGATCGCACCGATCGCCGCGCCCGAATTGAAGATGCCCTGCGCCAGCGCCCGTTCGCCCGCGGGAAACCAGGTGGCATTGGCCTTGACCGCGCCCGGCCAGTTGCCCGCCTCGCTCAGCCCCAGCGTCACCCGCAGGAAGCCGAGCATCGGCAGCGACCGCACCAGCGCATGGGCGGCGATCGACAGCGACCATACCGTGATCGACGCCACGAATCCCAACCGCGTCCCGATCACGTCGAGGATGCGCCCGAACAGCGACTGGCCCAGCGCATAGGCGATCATGAACACGGTCACGAGCAGGGCATAGTCGGCCTTGTCCGCGCCGATGTCCTTCGACACCGCGGGCCACATCACGGCGAGCGCGTTGCGGTCGATATAGTTGATGACGGTTGCCAGCCCGATCAGGCCGACGATGAACCAGCGCAGGCCGCTGACGGTACGGGACGACGTGCCGCGCCTCACTTGCCCGGCTCCTGATCCACGCGCGCGATATGGCCGGTCCAGCGATAGGTGCGGCCATCCACGTCGGCGCTGTGCGGCCTGCCCGCCGCCACCTCGTCGGCGACCGCCAGCACGATCGGCGCGCCGCGAACCGGCGTGATGACGATCACGTCCGCATCCGCGCTGCGGACGTGGCGCAATGCCTTGATCTGGCTGGCGCTGGCCACCGTCGTCTCGGCGGCGGCGTCATAGGCGCCGTGCGGCTCCAGCAGGCCGACGAAGGTCGCGTCCTTCTGCCCCGTGACCCGCTCGATCAGCACCGGTTCGCGGCGCAGGTTGAAGCGCGGATCGTTCGCCCCGCTCTCGCCCAGGATCACCTGCGCGCCGGGCGGCGGCACCATGCGATAGGTGTAGAAACGCTCCCCCTCGATCCAGGTGAGCGTCGCATCGTCGGCGCCCGGCGTGCCGGTGCCGTCGACCCAGATATGCTGATATCCGTTCGCCTTGCCCAGCACCGGCCGCTCGACGACGTTGGAGCGCAGGGGGAAGCCGACCTCCGTGATATGGCCCGCATAATGGAGCGGCAGGTCGTAGGTGGCGGGCCTGTCCCCCGTGACGCGCAACAGGTCGATCACCAGCGGCGCCCCCTTGCCCGGCGACAGCTGGATCAGCGTGCGGCGGAAGGTCACGCCGGGCCACGCCCCCGCCATTTCCGCCGTGCTGGCCTTGAGCGGCCCGTCGCCGTTGAAGAACAGCTGCCGGGGGGCCAGTCCCTCGCCCACGCGCCACTTGCCCGCGAAGTTCGAGGTTTCGTTCACCACCAGCGTGTTGTGCGCGACGGTCTGCTTCGCCCAGCTTTCGTTTTCGGGCAGGTAGCGCCCGCCGTCCTTGCTCTCGATGTTCAGGAAGCGGGCGGCACCGTAATCGGTGACGATCGGGCGTCCGCCATCGTAGAGAATCCAGTTGAGCTTGTCGAAATGGCCGTGCCCCATGCCCATGGCGCTGTTCTTGGCGACCAGCACCTGCGCGTCCGCTTCCGGCCCCGATCGCAGCACCGCCAGCGCGCCGCGATCGCCGTTCGGCCCGTCGCGGAACAGCTGCGAGGCGAAGGCGAACGGGCGCGCCTTGCCCGCCGCCACGTCGCGCGCCACCGCCAGCCCGCCGGGGGTCAGCGTCACCCGTTGCTGGTCGCGCGCGATCGACAGGAAGCTCGGATCGCCGGTCACGCCATAGCCGATCGCGACCGCATCATAGAGTTCGGCGGTGCGCAGGCTCTTGTCGCGCATCGCGTCGTTCAGCGGAAAGAAATAGCCGTCATAGGTCAGCTGGATCGTCGAGCGGATCGCCTTGACCAGCACGCCGTCGCGCCGCTGCCAGATGTTGAGCGCGGGTTGGTTCTTCGCGATCGCATCGGCGAAGACGACGAAGGGTTGCAGCGCGTACCGCTGGTAATAGGGCCCTTCGGTATAATAGCCGTCGGGCGAGAACAGTTCGTCCACCTGCGCCAGGAACCCCGCGCGCGCGCCGTTGTAGCTGCCGGTCCGGTCGGTGCCCTTCAAGGCGCGCTCGACCAGTTCGGGATCGCGCAGCACATAGCCGGTCATCCCGACCCCCGCCGCTGCCCAGGTCGCGTGGTTGTGGATGCGGTTGAAGCTGGCCGCGTTGCCGACCGACAGGAAATCCGCCATCCGGCGGAACACGTCGGCATCGATCGTCCGGCGATCGGCGGCGCTCAGCGCATCGCGGATCGCGTCATAGCCCTGCACGCCGTACACCAGCCACACGCTGTCGTTCAGGCTCTGCCAGAACAGCCGCCCGGCCGCCTCGTTCGCCTTGGCCGGGTGCGGCCCCAGCGTCGGGTAGAGCCTGGCATAGGCCAGCAGCAATTCCCGCGCGAAATCGAGATACTGCCGCTCGCCGGTGATCCGGTACAGCATGCCCGCGCCGTAGAGTGCGGTATAGTTGCGCTTGTGCTGTTCGTGCGTGGCGCCGCCGCCGGGATCCCTGGGCACCGGCACGTTGACCCCGGCGCGGATTGCCTTGTCGACAGCGCTGCGCGTGCGCTTCAGCTCGGCGGCGAACAGGGGATAGCGGGTCGCATCCGTCGCCATCGCGCGCAGCCCGGCGGCATCGAACAGCACCGGCCCCGTGCCGTCGGCGGTCGCGGCGGCCCGGCCCGCAGGCGCCTCCTGCGCAACCGCGGGCAGCGGCGTCGCGAGCAGCGTACCGCCGAGCAACAAGGACAGCATCCGCATCACATTCCTTCCCCGTTATCGGCGAGCACGGCCCGCACCGGTCCCTTGTAGCTGAGTTCGCGCACCCGCGGCGGCGGCGTGCCGGTCAGGCGGTTGCCGACGATCCGCGTATGCGGGCTGCCGACGCTGTGCGTCACGTCGATCCCGGCGCTGTCGACGAAGCGGTTGCCGGTGACGGTCGTCTCCTGCACGCCGGACAGCCGCACCGGTCCGCTGGCGGTCACGCTCGATCCGGTCAGCGTGAAGCGCGGACCGAAGGTGCTTTCGTCGGTGCCCCGGCGCAGCAGGTCGACCACCGTCCCGACATGATCGAAGCGGGCGCCGCTGATGTTCACCTGCTCGGCCGGGTACCAGCCCTGCGCGCCCTGTTCCGCAGCGAGCGCCAGCACCGCGCCCGCGATGTTGCGATAGCTGCCGCCGGTCACGCCGATCTCTCCGGCCAGCGTGCCGGGGGTCGTGGCGACCACGTCGCCCGACAGGTCGCTGACCTGCACGTCGGACAGCTGCAGCCGATAGTTGGTCAGCATCGGCCGCGCGCCGGTGCGGATCACCGCCGCCCCGCCCGTCCCTGCGCCGCTGCCGTCGACCGCGACGCCTTCCAGCGTCAGCGAACCGCCCTCCTCCAGCGCGAACAGGGTCGGCGTGCGCATCCGCAGCGTCGCGCCGCCCGCGGGCACGGCGCGGATCGTCATCGATCGGGTGACGGGCAGCGGCGTGGCGATGTCGTAGTTGCCCCGCGCCAGCTCGACGACCCCGGCATCGGGCAGGCGGGTGATGACCGTACCCGGCGCGATACGGACCGCCGTGGCGGCGGTGGTAGCGGCAGGCGCCGTCGCCGGCCTGGGATACCACGCGACGCCGACCTCCTCGCGCCGCACCGGTCGCAGCGTTCGGGGAGCGCCCGTTGCCGCCAGCGCCGGATCGGTCGGATAGAGCAGGCCGTTGGCCGCGCGGCGCAGCGTCACCGGTCGGACCGCGATCCCCCCGCGCGCGGTACCCCCGCCCAGCACATTGCCCGCGAACACCACGCCGCCCGCATCGGCATCGAACCGCAGCACCTCGCCGGACGCCGCGGCGGACGTGATCAGGTTGCCGGTGATGCGGGTATCCCGCGGCGGCTGCGACCGTTCCGCATCCGCGCCCGCCCCGATCGTGATCTGCCGCACGTCGACGAAGCTGTTCCGCTCGATCGTCACGTCGCGCACCGGCATGTAGCGGTTGACCGGCGAGTTGGGCACCCCGTTCATCACCGCCAGCGCACTGGTGAAGTCGGTGCCCGCGACCCCTTCCAGATAGTTGTTCCGGATCACCTGCCGTTCGTTGATGACGCGGATGCCGCCGGTATGCGGCTGTCCGCGGCCGAGGAAGACATTGTCCTCCACCAGATTGCCGCTGCCATGGCGCAGCACCAGCGATCCCTGCGATTCGAGGAAGAGGTTGCGCCGGATGGTGTTGCCGCCCGATTTGACCGAGACGATCTCCACCTCGCCGTCGCACCGTTCAAACAGATTGTCCTCGACGACCGTGTGCGAATCGCTGCCCGATTCCTCGCTGGTGCCGATGCGGATCGTCTCGCCGCCGTTCGAGCCGAGCGGCGGACGCGGTCCGAAGTAATTATGGTCGATCCGTGCCCGGTTATCGAGCGGCATGCCCTTGCGCCGCACCACGATCAGCATCGCACCGGCATTCGCCTTGCCCTCCAAATGCGAATGGTCGATCCGGTTGTCGCTGCCGTAGATCGCGACCCAATTGTCCTCGGCACGGCGATCCGGATTGTTGAAGCGGTCGATGACGACCCCGGTCACGCGGCTGTTTTCGGCCAGCCGGCGGCTGTCGGCACGAAAGGAGATCACCGCATCGCCGGGCGTATGGCCGTTACGGAAGGCCAGGCCGGAGACGATCAGGAAGCGACCGCCGAGCCGCAGTCGCGATTTGCCCGTGAGCACGACCTTGCCGGGATGTTCGGCCGTCAGGGTGATCGGCGACGCCTGCGTCCCCTCGCCGCGCAGCACGATGTCGGCATCGCGCCATTCCCCGTCCGCCAGGACGATCACGTCGCCCGGCGCCGGCTTCGCGGTCGCGGCGGTCAACTCGGGCATGGTTCGCACCAGCACCCGCTTCGCCCATACCGGGCTTGCGTGTGCCATGGCCGCCGTGACCAGAACGATGATGGGTAAACGCACAGGCCTTCCTCCCGCCGGCAACCCCTCACCCTTCGAGGCAGGTAATCACCGCACGACCTGATAATGACGATGTTCAGACCAATATGTCAACCAGCATGGGCCAGAAAGGTATGAAAGGACATACCGCCCGGTCCGGCTGCTGCGAATCTCCCTTGGGACAGCCTGTATCGACTCGATCCGGCGAACAGAATCTCAGTCACGATCCAGCACGCCGCAGCGACTGGCCAAAGACTGGACTAGCAATAGGTAAACCGTTCCCGCAGCAGATTCGACATGATCGGCATGCATCATGGGTTGACATGCACCCAGTCCAATCGCAGGCTCCTCCCAAAATATAGATGTTGGGGGAGCGAGGCATGCACCGAGAGGCAATCCGCGAGTCGCAGAATATGGCAGGCAGGTTCGGGGCGACCGCCCTGCTGCTGGGGGGAACCGCCCTGTTGACGATCGCCGGGACGGCGCATGCGAGGACCGCGCCGCCACAGGCGGAACCGACCCCGCCACCCGCGGATCAGGCGCAGCCCGCCGCAGCGCCCGGCGACGAGGAGATCATCGTCACCGGCATCCGCGCCTCGCTTCAGAGCGCGCTCGGCGAGAAGCGCCTGTCGGACAATCTGGTCGAGGTGATCCAGGCGCAGGACATCGGCAAGCTGCCGGACCAGAATCTGGCGGAGGTGCTGGAGAACGTCACCGGCGTACAGATCACCCGCCAGGCGGGCGTCGGCACCGCGGTCCAGATCCGCGGCACGGACGCCAACCGGACGGAGATCAACGGCGTCTCGACCGTCGGCTCGGGCGCGGGCCGGTCGGGCATCAGCTTCGAGGATATTCCCGCCGCGATCATCGCCTCGCTGGAGGTGACGAAGGTGTCGGAGGCCAAGACGATCGAGGGCTCGGTCGGCGGCACGATCAACCTTCGCACGTTGCGCCCGCTGGGTTTCACCAAGCCGCTCGTGGCGGCGCGCGCGCAATATGAGCGCAGCGATCTGGCACGCACCACGCTGCCGCGCCTTTCCGCCACGCTGGGCAACAAGTGGGACACCGGCATCGGGGAGATCGGCATCGTCGTCAGCGGCAGCTACAGCCGCACCGACGTCGCCAACTTCGCGCCGCGGATCGACCGCGACAACGTGCGCTTCGCATCGACGGCGGCCAACCTGCCCGGTGCCAACGCCAACCAGCCCTTCAACTATCTGCAGGTCCAGTTCCTTCAGCAGGAAGTGAACCGCTTCAACTACGAGACCAAGACCGGCACCGGCACGCTGGAATGGAAACCGGCGCCGAACCTGCGCCTGTATGCGGACGCGACCGTCAACGACCAGCAGCGCGCGCAGGCGGGCAACCGGGTGCAGGTGTCCGGCGTGTCGGGCGCGGCGGATGCGGCCAACCATAGCGCGTTCGGGACAGTGGATCTGGGTTCGCTGGAGACGCCCACGGGCCGCGTCGATCTGGGCACCATCCAGACGACCCTGGCCGGGACCATCGGCGCGGTGGGCGCTAGCGGCGCGACCCTCGTTCCCAACCTGCGCCTGTCGAGCGACACCGGATCGCGCGTCACGCGCAACCGCGTGTTCGACATCGGCGCGGAATGGGAAGCGGGCAAGCTCCGGGCCCGGGCGGAAGCCGCGCTCTCCACCGCCAGAACCGTCAATCCGAACTTCTCGACCACGCTCGATTTCATCAATCCGAACGGGGTCCAGCCGGTGTTCGGGCGCGGATCGCTGGGAAATTCGACCCCGGTGCGGTTCGACCTGACGGGGGGGCGGCTGCAATCCGGCATCGACACGGCCAACCCGCTGGCACCGACGACGGCCCAGCTGCTCGATCCCGCCAACTACCGCCTGTATCAGGTGCAGCAGGGCGCCAATCGTGCCGACAACAGGGAAAAGGCCGCGCGCCTCGACCTCACCTATGACACGACGGGCTTCACCCCGGTCATCACGTCCTTCGACTTCGGCTATCGCTGGAACCGGAACACCGCCATCAACAACGACGTCGTCAACAACATCACGTTGAACAGCAACGCGACGGGCGCGGGACTGGCGAACAACAGCTTCAACCGACCGAGCGGCAACCGCTTCTCCGACCTTCTGGTCAAGGCGCCGAGCAACTTCAACGCCGCCGACGGCCGCACCCTGTATTTCCCGGACTTCCTCATCATCGACGGCAATCGCGCGTTCGACGATCCGAGCGCGGTGCTGGCCACGCTGAACAACGCCATCGCGGCCAGCAATGCGGCCAACCCGCAATATCCGGCGGTCGCACGGCTGTCCGCACCGACCGAATCGGCCTCCGGCTTCTTCCGGATCAAGGAGACGACCAACGCCCTCTACTTCCAGATGAACGGCAACACCGATCTGTTCGGGCTGCCCGCGCGCGGCAATGCGGGCCTGCGCTGGGTACATACGAAGCTGACCTCGACCGGCAACAACATCGTGAATGCCGGATCGATCACGAGCGTGACGAAGAACAGCAGCTATTCGTTCCTGCTGCCGCGAATCAGCCTGGTACTGGAACCCGCAGACCGGATGCTCGTCCGCGCCGGCTTCGCGCGCGACATCCGCCGGCCCGACTTCGACGCCTTGTCGACCTCCTATTCCTACAGCAACGCGGCCACCGCCGTCGTCTCGGGCGGGAACCCCGATCTGGTGCCGGAGGCGGTCTGGTCCTACGACCTGTCCGGGGAATATTATTTCACGCCGTCCAGCCTGATCAGCCTGGGCTTCTTCCACAAGAGCCGGAACAACCTGTTCGCCGACACGGTGCAGCCCGCGCCCACGATCGGCACGAGCGCTGCGGGCAACCCGCAATTCTCCATCGATCCCAGCTGCCCCGGCGGCGGCATCTACAACCCGTTGCCGGATCGGAATCTCTCCGCTTCGCCCCCCGGCAACGGCATCTGCCAGGGCCTTTCGTCCACCTTCAACGTGCCGGGCTCCACGACGCAGACCGGTGTCGAGATCGCGTTCCAGCACGATCTTTCGGCCTATGAGGACGCGATCGGCTTCGCCTCCGGGTTCGGCTTCATCGGCAATTTCACCTATCAGCAGGTGGGCGGCGCCAAGTCCTACAATCGCGCCGCGCTCGACGTCGGGCGCCGGACCGACACGGGGCTGGGCTTCGCGCGGGGTTCGCTGTCCAACCTCGTGCCCCTGACCAACCTGTCCCGATATGCGTATAATGCGACGCTGTTCTACGACAAATACGGGCTGAACGCCCGCGTCCGCTATACGTGGCGCTCGCATTACGCGATGAGCGCGAGCGATCAGGCCTTTCGCTGGAACCTGCCGATCATCGCCGGTGCGCGCGGCCAGCTGAACGCCAGCCTCAACTACGACATCACCGACAACATCAACATCGGCGTCGAGGGCATCAACCTGACCCGGTCCGACCAGAAGCTGTTCTGCGTGAACAACAACGCGGTGCTGTGCTTCCAGGGGCTGACCGACCGTCGCCTTACGGCGGGCGTCAGCGTCCGGTTCTGACCGACCGCCCGTCGCGCGCCCGAATTTCGTCCGCCGATCCGCCGTCGCGCTTGACGGCGGATCGGCGCTGCTGACAGGAACGGCGCGTGACGACCGCCAAACCGACCAGACGCGCCTCGCGCAAGGCCGAGCAACGCGCCGACATGATCGAGCAGATCCTCGACGTGGCCGAGGGGCTGTTCTCGAAGCACGGCCTGTATGGCGTGACGCTGGCGGACGTCGCGCAGCAGGTCGGCGTGCACCGCACGCTGCTGAGCTATTATTTCCGCGACAAGAAGGAACTGTTCGACCAGGTGTTCGCCCGCCGCGCGGTCGTCACCAGCGAGACGCGGATGCGCGCGCTCGACGAGTATGAACGCGCCGCGGGCGACAAGCCGACCGTGGAGGGCGTGTTGCAGGCGTTCCTCGACACCGATCTCGACCTGTATATCCAGGGCGGCGAAGGCTGGCGCAACTATGCGGCACTCGGTGCGCAGGTGGCCAATACCCCCGAATGGGGGGCGGAGATGATGGACGATTATTTCGACCCCGTCGTGCTGCGGCTGGTCGACATCCTGCAACGCGCGATGCCCGAATGCAGCCGGACCGACATCTTCTGGGGCTATCACTTCGTCACCGGCGCGCTGATGCTGACGCTGGCGCGGACCGGGCGGATCGACAAATTGTCGGGCGGGCTGTGCCGGTCGGAGGACTTCGTCGCGGTCAAGCAGCGCATGGCGCACTTCATGGCGGCCGGGTTCCGGGCGATCTGCGCCGGGCCCAAACCCCTGTAGCAAGGGGCCATACGCCGCCCTTGGTCACGTCCGCAATAATACTAACGATCGCGATAGTGAATGTTGACATCGCCGCGGAAGCTGCGATGATGCCCCCATCGAGGACCGGCGCGAACAGCCGGCCTCGCTCAGGAGAGTGTGCATGCGGGTTTCCCTGTATGCGTCGGCATGTGCCGGCGCGCTTGCGGTCATGTCGGTATCGTCGGCCCATGCGCAGGTGGCACCGCCGCCCGCCGAACAGACGTCCGACCCCTCGGGACAGGCCGCCCGCACCGATCGCGATACCGCCGATGCCGACAACGGCACCGGCGAGGTCGTCGTCACCGCCACCCGCCGCGCCGAACGCATCCAGGACGTGCCGATCAGCGTCACCGCGTTCCAGCAGGGCGAACTGACCCGCGAGGGCATCGTCGGGTTCGAGGGGATCGCGCGCGAGACGCCGGGCGTGGTGCTCAACCGCCCGACCCAGAATTTCAACAACTTCACCGTACGCGGCATCGCCACCAACGGCTATGGCGCGAACCTGCAAAGCACCGTCGCGGTGTATATCGACGAGCTGCCGGTGTCGACGATCGGCAACACCACGGTCGTCGACCCCAATCTGTTCGACGTGGAGCGCGTCGAGTTCCTGCGCGGGCCGCAGGGCACGCTGTTCGGATCGGGATCGCTGTCGGGCGCGATGCGCATCCTCACCAAGAGCCCCGACCTGAACGACGTCGACATGGCGGGCGTCGTCGACCTCGGCCTGACCGGCCGCGACAGTTTCCGCCAGCGCTACAATGCGATGGTCAACCTGCCGATCGTCGAGGACAAGCTGGCGCTGCGTGCGGTCGGCTTCTACCGCAACGAGGAAGGCTATCTCGACAACGTCGGGACCGGCGTGAAGAACGCGAACACGCTCATCAACTATGGCGGGCGGGCGATCCTGCTCGCCAAGCCGACCGACCGGCTGTCGGTACGCCTGCTGGCGAGTTACGAGAACAGCGATCCCAGGGATTCGTCGCTCACCAGCCCGTCGCTCGGCCGCGAGAAGCGCGTGTCGGACCAGCCCGACCGCTTCACCGGCGTGCAGACGATCCTGAACGCGACGATCGACTATGACTTCGATTTCGCGCGGCTGACCAGTTCGAGCACCTATTCGGATTTCGACCAGCGCTTCTATGCCGATCTTGCCAACACCTTCGGCGGGGCGATCGCCTTCGGGCTCGACGCCGATGCCTTTGACAAGGTGTTCGTGCAGGAAACCCGCCTCGCCTCCACGTTCGACGGGCCGTTGCAGTTCGTCGTCGGCGGCTTCTATCTCGACCGGCGGCGCGACGTCGATTTCCTGTACCGCTCGTCGCTGCCGTTCCTGCAGGCGCGCGGGATCACCGGGCTGCCCGACCAATATTACCAGAAGCAGTACACCCACCAGTTCAACCGCGAACTGGCCGGGTTCGGCGAGCTGACCTATCGCTTCTCGCCGCGCTTCTGGCTGACCGGCGGGCTGCGCTACGGCCGGATCACCGCGCAGGGCTTTACCGAGGCGGGCGGGTACAACAGCAACTATTTCGTCGCCGCGCTGACCGGACGGCGCGGGCCGCTGACGCTGACGCCGTATCAGGCCGCCGAGGGCCGCGAGGCGCGCGGATCGAAGCCGTCGTACAAGCTGAGCGCGAGCTTCAAGCCGGTCGATCACATCACGACCTATGCGACCTTCGCGACCGGCTATCGCGGGCCGGTGGTCAACGCCTTTGCGGGCCGGGTCAGCACGGTCAATCCGGCCGATCTGGTGATCCCCGACGGCGCATCGTCGGACGACCTGAAGAGCTATGAGGTGGGCGCCAAGGGACGCTGGCTGGACGGGCGGGTGACGATCAACGCCGCCGCCTATGTCATCGACTGGAGCAACATCCAGGTCCAGGCCAACCGCATCTCGGATTCGGTGCAGTTCGCGACCAATGTCGGCGCGGCGCGCAGCAAGGGGTTCGAGGTGGAGATGGCGGTGATCCCGACCACCGGCCTCGTCCTCGGGCTGAACGCCGCCTATAACGACGCCAAGATCACCGAACTGACTGCTGCGGAGGCCGCGATTTCGGGTGCGGTGCTCGGCCACCGGCTGTCGGCGCCGCGGTTGCAGGGATCGACGTCGATCACCTACGGCTTCGACCTGAAGCCCGACTGGAACGCCAATTTCACGGTCAACGCGCAATATGTCGGATCGTACAACAGCTCGTTTCCGAACGTGCCCGGCAATCCGCGCGCGCGCCTGCCGACCTTCGGCGAGACCGACGAATATGTGAACCTCAACCTGTCCGCCGGGCTGCGCCATGGCGACTGGTTCGCCCAACTCTATGTCGAGAACGTCACCGACGACCATTCGGTGACCTACATCCACCCCGAGGCGTTCTTCGCCAGCCGGTTCGGGACGCTGCGCCCGCGCACGATCGGCATCCGTCTGGCCAAGGGCATCTGAGCGGTGGCGACGATCGCCCCGGCGGCAACCGCCGCCCCGCCCGCGAGCCGCCGTGCGTGGTTCGTCCTTGCCATCCTGTGCTTCGTCTATGTGCTGAACTTCCTCGACCGGCAGCTGCTGGCGATCCTCGCCAAGCCGATCCGCGACGAGCTGGGGCTGACGCACGGCCAGATCGGTCTCATCAGCGGGCTGTATTTCGCGCTGTTCTACTGCGTGTTGTCGGTGCCGGTCGCATGGTTCGCCGATCGCAGCAACCGGGTGCGGGTCGTCGCCTTCGCCTGCGCCTTGTGGAGCGCCGCGACCGCGGCCTGCGGCCTTGCGGGCAATTACGGGCAGCTCGCGGGCGCGCGGATGACGGTCGGCGTGGGCGAGGCGGGCGGCGTCCCGCCGTCCTATGCCATCCTCTCCGACTATTTCCGTCCCGGCACCCGCGGCACCGCGCTCGGCCTGTACAATCTGGGGCCGCCGATCGGCAACGCGCTGGGCGTCGCGTTCGGCGCATCGATCGCCGCGGCCTACAGCTGGCGCGATGCGTTCATGGCGCTCGGCATCGTCGGCGTCGCCACGGCGGTCGTCGTGTTCCTGACGGTGCGCGAGCCGAAGCGCGGCGGGCTGGACGTCGCCACCAACAGCGCTCCGATCGAGCGCGCGCCGTTCTGGCCTACCTGTCGCATGTTCTTCACCCGCCGGGTGCTGCTGCTGACCGCGCTGGCCACCGGCGCCAACCAGTTCATCACCTATGCCGCCGCCAATTTCACCACCCTGTTCCTGATGGAGGAAAAGGGGATGACGCTGAACCAGGTCGCGGTCTGGTACGCGCTGCTGGTGCTCGTCTCGATGGGCGGCGGCATCTTCCTTGCCGGACGGATGGTCGACCGTTTCGTGCCGCGCGACCGGCGGGCCTATGCCTTCATCCCCGCCTTCGCGCTGATCGTCGCCGCGCCGTTCTTCGCCGCCTTCATCGCCGCACCGGGATGGCAGCTGGCGATGGCGCTGCTGGTGCTGCCGATGGGGCTCAACTATTTCTACCTCTCGCCCGCCGTCGCGCTGGTGCAGGAATCGGTGCCCCCGGCACAGCGGGTGATGGCGGGCGCGTTGCTGCTGCTGGTGATGAACCTGATCGGGCTCGGCCTCGGCCCCACCTATCTGGGGGCGGCGAGCGACTGGTTCGCGGAAGCGGGCCATGCCCGTCCGTTGCAGATGGCGTTCTACACGCTGCTGCCCTTCTACGCGGTCGCGGTGCTGCTGTTCCTCGCGCTCGGCCGTGCCATCGCCAGGGAAACCGGAGACGTACGATGACGCGCGCCTGGACGTTCGGCGCGGCGCTGGCCGTGCTCGCGGGCTATGGGCAGGCGATCGCCGCCCCCGGCCCGGTCGCCACCCTGCCTGCGGGCAAGGTCGAGGGGGTTCGCCTCGGCGAAACCGACGTATTCCGCGGCATCCCCTATGCCCGGGCACCGATCGGCGAGCTGCGCTGGAAGCCGCCCCTCCCCGCCGCCGACTGGCGCGACACCCGCAAGGCGACCGACTTCGCCGATGCCTGTGTCCAGCCTGCACCGCGCACCGGCAGCATCTATGCCGATCCGCCGCGCCGGATGAGCGAGGACTGCCTTGCGCTCAACGTCTGGCGGCCGCGCACGCCGGGCCGCTATCCGGTGCTGGTGTGGGTCCATGGCGGGTCGCTGATCGCGGGCTATGGCCATGAATCGATGTTCGACGGGCGCAGGCTGGCCGAACAGGGGCTGGTGGTCGTGTCGATCAACTATCGCCTCGGCGCGCTCGGCTATCTTGCCCATCCGGCGCTCAGCGCCGAGAACGACCAGCGCCTCTCCGGCAATTACGGGCTGATGGATCAGGTCGCGGCGCTGCGCTGGGTCCGGCGCAACATCGCCGGGTTCGGCGGCGATCCGGACAAGGTGACGCTGGCGGGCGAATCGGCGGGCGCGCTCAGCACCCTGTATCTGATGGCATCGCCCGCCGCGCGCGGCCTGTTCCACCGCGCGATCGCGCAGAGCGCCTATATGATCTCCACGCCCGAACTGCACGCTGCCGCCAACGGCACGCCGTCGGCGGAGGCGGAGGGCGTGCGCGTCGCCGCTGCGGTCGGCGCGCGCGATCTGGCGGCGCTGCGGGCGATGCCTGCGACGACACTGGTGCAGAAGGCGGCGGCGGCGGGCTATATCCCGTGGGGCAGCGTCGACGGCATATGGCTGCGGCGGCAGCTGGTCGACACGTTCGACCGGGGCGAGCAGGCGAAGGTGCCGATCCTGACCGGGTTCAACGCGGGCGAGATCCGCTCGCTGCGGTTCCTGCTGCCCCCCGCCCCCGCCGATGCGGCAGCCTATGTCGCAACGATCCGCGCGCGCTACGGCGACCTCGCAGGCCCGTTCCTCGCGCTGTACCCGCCCGCGACGACGGCGGAATCGATGCTCGCGACGACCCGCGACGCGATGTACGGCTGGACCTCGACCCGGCTCGCGCGCAGCCAGACGGCGGCGGGGCAGCATGCCTATCTCTATTATTTCGACCATGGCTATCCGGCGGCGGACGACAACGGCCTGCACGCCTTTCATGCGGCGGAAATCCCCTATGTCTTCGGCACGGCGCGCGACATGCCGCCGCTCTGGCCCAGCGTGCCCGACACCCCGCGCGAACGCGCGCTGTCGGCGGCGATGATCGGCTACTGGTCGTCGTTCGCGAAGACCGGCGTGCCGCACGCCAAGGACGCCCCGGCATGGCCCGCCTATGGCGACGGTGCCCGTTACATGGCGTTCGCGGGCAGGCCGCGCCCGGGCACCCATCTGCTGCCGGGCACCTATGCGCTGCACGAGGCCGCGACCTGCCGCCGCCGGGCGGCGGGCGATCAGCCGTGGAACTGGAACGTCGGCGTCGCCTCCCCGGTGCTGGCCCCGGCGGGAGCATGCCGATGACCCGCGAGACGATGGCGGGCGCGATGCAGGATTTCCCGCTGACGCTCGACCGGTTCCTGACCCATGCGGGCAAATGGCATCCGATGGCAGAGGTGGTGACCGCCGCCCCGGACGGCGGCACCCGGCGGATCGGCTATGCCGCGCTGGAGGCGCGGGCGCGGGCGATCTCGGCGGCGCTGCTGGCGCAGGGGATCGGCGTCGGCGACCATGTCGCGACGCTGGCATGGAACAGCCAGGCGCATGTCGAGACCTGGTATGCGATCATGGGGATCGGTGCGGCGTGCCATACGCTCAACCCCCGGCTGACCGCGGCGCAACTGGCCGACATGCTCGGGCAATCGCGGGCGAGGATCGTGGTGGCGAGCGCCGATCTGGTCCCGCTGGCGCAGGCGGTCGCGGCATTGCTCGACGTGCCGCCCGTCGTGCTGGCGATCGACGGGACGGCGGCGGTCGCGGGCCTCGACACGCTGGTCGAACCGGGTGCGACGGCGGCATGGGGCGGCTTCGACGAGCGCACGCCGTCGGGGCTGTGCTTCACCTCGGGCACGACCGGGCGGCCCAAGGGCGTGACCTACACCCATCGCGCGTGTTTCCTGCACACGCTGCGCAGCCTGCAGGCCGATGTGATGGCGATCACCGCCGACGACCGGGTGCTGGCGGCGGTGCCGATGTTCCATGCCAATGCCTGGGGGCTGCCCTTCGCGGTGCCTGCGGTCGGCGCGACGCTGGTCCTGCCGGGGCGCGCGACCGACGGGGCGAGCCTCGCGCGGCTGATCGCGGCGGAGGGCGTGACGATCGCGGTCGGCGTGCCGACGGTGTGGCTGGGGCTGGTCGAGCATCTCGACGCCGTCGGCGGCGACCTGCCCGGCCTGAAGCGGATCATCGTCGGCGGCGCGCCGATGCCGCCCGCGCTGATGGCGCGGCTCGAACGGCGGCTGGGGGTGACGGTGCAGACCAGCTGGGGCATGACCGAGCTGTCGCCGGCCGGCACCTTCGCCCCGCCGGGCCGGGGCGAGGCGGCATCGTCCGGACGGCCCGCGATCGGCATCGACCTGTTGCTGACCGATGCCGACGGCGTGGCGCTGCCCGAACAGCGCGGGGTCGAGGGGCATTTGCGGGTGCGCGGCGCGGCGGTGGTCGAACGCTATTTCGGACAGGCCGAACCGGCGACCGATGCGGCGGGCTGGTTCGCGACCGGCGATCTGGCGCGGATCGGTCCCGACGGCGACCTGTTCATCACCGGGCGCGCCAAGGACCTCATCAAGTCGGGCGGCGAATGGATCAACCCGGCGGAGATCGAGGGCGTGGTCGGCGCGCTGCCGCAGGTATCGATGGCGGCGGTGATCGGGCGCAGCGACGTGAAATGGGGCGAGCGGCCGGTCCTCGTCGTCGAACTGCGCGACGGTGCCGATATCCGCGACGAGGCGCTGCTGGCGGCGCTGCGCGGGCGGGTGGCGCCGTGGTGGATTCCCGATGCGGTGGTGCGGTTGCCCGCGATGCCGCTGGCCGCGACCGGCAAGATCGACAAGCTGCGGCTGCGTGCCGAGCATGGGCAATGAATTTCAGGAAGGATGAGATGATGCAGCTTCAGGATCGGGTCGCGATCGTGACCGGCGCGGGTGGCGGCCTTGGCCGGAGCCATGCGCGGTTCCTCGCCCGGCACGGCGCACGGGTCGTGGTGAACGACGTGTCGGCGGATAATGCCGAAGCCGTCGCGCGCGAGATCCGCGATGCGGGCGGACAGGCGATGGCGCTGGCCGGATCGGTGACGGACGAGGATGCCGTCCGCGCGGGCGTCGCCGCTGTCCTTGGCGAATGGGGGCGGATCGACATCCTCGTCAACAACGCGGGCATCCTGCGCGACCGGAGCTTCGCCAAGATGACCATGGCCGATTTCCGCAGCGTCATCGACGTGCACCTGATGGGGGCGGCGATCTGTTCGCATGCGGTGTGGGAGCCGATGCGCGAGCAGCGATATGGCCGGATCGTGATGACCACCTCGTCGTCGGGGCTGTACGGCAATTTCGGGCAGGCCAATTACGGCGCGGCCAAGATGGCGCTGGTCGGGCTGATGCAGACGCTGGCGATCGAGGGCGCGAAATACGGCATTCGCGTCAATGCGCTGGCCCCGACCGCCGCGACGCAGATGACGCACGGCGTGCTGCCCGACGACAGTCTGTCGCGGCTCGACCCGGCGCTGGTCAGCAACGGCCTGCTGGCGCTGGTCGGCGAAGCGGCCCCGACGCGGGCGATCCTGTGCGCGGGCGGCGGGCATTTCGCGGCGGCGAACGTCACGCTGACGAAAGGAACCTATATCGGCGGCGGCACGGACGCGGATACGGCGGTGGTCGAACGCTGGGACGCGGTGTGCGACCGGGGTGGCGAGATGATCCCGCCCTACGGCTTCTTCCAGGCCGAACGCGAGGTGCACAGCGCGCAGCAGGCGCTCGGGCAGCGCGAGAATGCGGAGGCCGCCGCATGAGCGCGCGCGACGCGGTCATCGTGGCGACCGCCCGCACGCCGATCGGCCGGGCCTATCGCGGGGCGTTCAATGCGACCCCGGCACCGACGCTCGCCGCGCATGCGATCCGCGGCGTGGTCGAACGCGCCGGGCTCGATCCGGCGGAGATCGACGATGTGCTGCTCGGCGCATCGCTCCAGCAGGGGCATCAGGCGACGATCGGCCGGACCGCGGCGCTGCGTGCCGGTCTGCCGCCCAGCGTCTCCGGCATGTCGATCGATCGCCAGTGCGCATCGGGCCTGATGACGATCGCGACCGCCGCCAGGCAGGTCGTCCACGACCGGATGGACGTGGTGGTCGCAGGCGGCGTGGAATCGATCTCGCTGGTCCAGACCCCGGCGCTGCGCATCACCGAGGACCCCGAACTGCGGGCGATGGTGCCCGACATGTACATGCCGATGCTCCAGACGGCGGAGACGGTGGCCGCGCGCTACGGCATCGGCCGCGACGTGCAGGACGCCTATGCCCTCCGGTCGCAGCAGCGCACGGCGGCCGCGCAGGCGCGCGGCGCCTTCGACGACGAGATGCTGGCCGTCGATGCCGTCATGTCCGTGACCGACAAGGCGACCGGCGAAACCGCGCTGCGCGAGGTTCGCGTGACCCGCGACGAGGGCAATCGTCCCGACACGACCCTCGACGCCCTCGGCGCGCTGCGGCCGGTAGTCGACGGCGGGGTCGTCACCGCGGGCAACGCCAGCCAGTTGTCGGACGGCGCGTCCGCGTGCGTGGTGATGGAAGCGGGGCTGGCGGCGCGGCGGGGCCTTGCGCCGCTCGGCCGCTACGTCGGCATGGCGGTGGCCGGGACGACGCCCGACGAGATGGGCATCGGTCCGGTCTTCGCAGTGCCCAGGCTGCTGCGGCGCTTCGGCCTGACGATGGACGACATCGGCCTGTGGGAGTTGAACGAGGCGTTCGCGGTGCAGGTGGTCTATTGCCGCGACCGGCTGGGCATTCCGGACGAACTGCTGAACGTGAACGGCGGCGCGATCTCGATCGGGCACCCCTATGGCATGTCGGGCGCCCGCATGACCGGCCATGCGCTGATCGAGGGCAGGCGCCGCGGCGCGAGATATGTCGTCGTGACGATGTGCGTCGGCGGCGGCATGGGCGCGGCCGGGCTGTTCGAGGTGCTGTAGGCGCCGCGCAGCGGTCGCCTGACGGCGCCGTCGTCACGGCATCAGGCGCCGTCTTCCCTGCGACAGATGCCAGCGCATCGCGAGCGCCGCGCGTTCGGGGTCCGAATGGCGGATCGCCTCGACGATGTGCTCGTGCTCGTCGATCATCGCATCGATGACATGGGACGGACGCGAGCGGGAGATATCGACCCCGGCCTTCATCACCCGGCCGATGTCCGGCTCCAGCGCGTTGAAGGCTTCGACGAACGACCCGTTGCCGGTCGCCGCCATGATCGCGCGATGCAGTTCCATGTCCTCGCCGTCGGCGGGCTGGCTGGAGCGGAGCGCACGGCGCAGCTCGTCGAGACGATGCACGATCACCTCGACCTGCGGGCCGGACCGGCGGATCGCCGCGAGCCGGGCGGCCTCCGCCTCCAGTACGAACCGGACCTCATAGGTGCCGAGCGTGCCCGACAGGCTGGCACCGTCGACATGGCGCTTGAGCAGTTGCGAGGGCAGGCGCACGACGAACGAACCCGCGCCGCGCCGCGACTCGGTCACCCCGTCGGAGGCGAGCCGCGCCAGCGCCTCGCGCACGACGCTGCGCGACACGCCGATCGTCTCGGCAAGCTGGGTTTCGGCGGGCAGGCGGTGGCCGACCCGCATCCCCTCGTCCTCGATCATCGCGACGATCGCGGCATAGGTGTCATCGGCGAGGCGGGTCGGCTGCATGGTGGCGGTTTTCCGTGTCAGATCAGCGTCGAGGCATAGTGCAGCAGCAGCACCATCAGCAAACCGAACACCGCGATCACCGTTTCCAGCGTCGACCACAGCCTGAGCGTGTCGGCGACGCTCGTGCCGAGATAGCCGCGTACCAGCCAGAAGCCCGGATCGTTGACATGGCTGAGGAACACCGATCCGGTGCCGATCGCCAGCACGAACCAGTACGCCGGAATCGCGCTCCCCGCGACGACGCTCGACATGATGCCCGCCGCGGTGATCGTCGCGACGGTCGCCGATCCGGTCGCGACCCGGATCGCGGCGGCGACCAGCCATGCGATCACCAGCGGCGATGCGATCTGCGTGTCGGCTAGCTTGCCGAACACCTGCGGCAGCCCCGCCCCCACCAGCACCTGCTTGAGCGAGCCGCCCGCGCCGATGCTCAGCACGATCCCGGCCGCCGGGCGCACCGCCTCCGCCCAGATATTCTCGTGCAGCGCCTTCTCCCCGATGCGCCGGGGAAACAGCAGCGCCAGCGCCAGCAGGTTCGCCAGCAGCAGCGCCGTCACCGGATCGGCCAGCGCCAGCAGCACGCCGGGAAGGCCGCTCGCCGCCGCGGCGTCCCCGCCACCGGGGATCGTCGCACGCACGACCGCGCCGGACGCGATGAGCACGACGGGGAACAGCAGCGCCACGCTCGCCCGTGCCGCCGACGCCTGCGCCGATTCGGGCTGGATCAGGATCGGCGGATCGGTCGGGCCGACATGGCGGGTCGTCAGGCGCGCCAGCAGCGGCCCGGCGACCAGCGCGGTCGGGATCGCGGCGAGCAGCCCGATCGGGAGGATCGCGCCGACCGGCGCCTGCAGGATGCCCGCGGCGACCAGCGGCCCGGGATGCGGCGGCAGCAGCGCATGCAGCACCGACAGCCCCGCGAGGGCGGAGAGCATCACCGTCAGCCGCCGCCGGTCGTCGCCCGCCGGGATCCCCGCGGCGATGATCGGCAGGAGCAGGACGACCCCGGTCTCGAAGAACAGCGGCAGGCCGAGCAGCAGTGCCGCCGCCAGCGCGCCCAGCGCGGCGTGGCGCTCGCCGGTGCGGCGGAAGATCGCGCCCGCCAGCGCCTGCGCCCCCCCGGATATCTGGAGGATCGTCCCGAGGCCCAGCCCCAGCGCCACGACGAGGCCGGTACCGCCGAGGATGTCGCCGAATCCCTTCTCGATCGCGGCGACCGTGGGTGCCGGGCCCAGCCCGGCCAGCACGCCGATCGCCAGCGCGCCGCACAACAGGCCGAAGAAGGGGTGGAAGCCGATCCGGGCGATCAACCAGATCGACAACGCGATCCCGGCGCAGCTCGCAAGGATGAGGTGCAGGTCGCCGCTCGTCATACGCTCTCCCGTCTGTGCGTTGCTTCACGCATCTGTCAGACGGAAGCTGTAGGACCGATACGGTCCGCGACGCAACCGGAATCGCCGTTGACACGCCGTATCGACCGCAATATCGCCTGATTCAGTCAGACAGATTTACGTGGCGAACCCCGGATTCGCTCGACCTGTCGGACAAACGTGAGAGACTTCGCGATAGCGAAGCCGCGCAACAAGGGGAGAGATGATGAAGGCTTATGTCGTGCGATCCGCGCTCTTGCTGTCCGGGGCCGTCTGTGCCCTGAGCGTGCCGCCCGCGGCGCGCGCCCAGGCCGCCGGGCCGGTCCCCGCCGAGACACCGGCGGCGCAAGCGGCGGCCCCCGCATCCGATCAGGCACCTGTCCCGCCCGCGGACGACGCGCAGGCAACCGATGCGGCCGTCTCGGACATCGTCGTCACCGGATCGCGGATCAAGGCCGACGGCTATACCGCGCCGACGCCGACGACGGTGCTGGGCGCCGAGCAACTGGCGGGCAGCGCCCAGCCCAACGTCTTCAACGCCATCACCCAGTTGCCTTCGTTGCAGGGCAGCACCGGCGCGAGCGTCGGCACCAACAATACCAGCACCGGCCAGAACGGCCTGAGCTCCTTCAACCTGCGCGGCCTCGGCACCATCCGCACGCTGACGCTGCTCGACGGGCAGCGGATCGTTCCGGCGAACGTCACCGGCGTGCCCGACGTCAGCCAGCTGCCGCAGCTGCTGATCCAGCGGGTGGACGTGGTGACGGGCGGCGCATCGGCCTCCTACGGATCGGACGCGGTCGCCGGTGTCATCAACTTCGTGACCGACACGAAGTTCGAGGGGTTCAAGGCCAATGTCCTGGGGTCGATCACGACCTACGGCGACAACGAGACCGTGACCGCGCAGGCCGCGTGGGGCCGGGCCTTCGCCGACGACCGGCTGCGCGTGATCGTCAGCGGGGAATACAGCTACGAGGGCGGCATCCCCGGCAACGGCTTCGGCAACGGTCCCGGCCCCAACGGGCGCACCTGGTTCCGGGCACCCAGCCTTCAGGTGCGCACCATCGCCAACACCCCCGCCGGTGCGCCGCAGATCACCCGCATCCTGAACGCACAGGATTTCCAGTTCGCCAAATACGGCCTCATCACGTCGGGCCCGTTGCAGGGCACCGCGTTCGACGTCAACGGCGCGCCCTTCGCCTTCCAGTACGGGTCGAACGGCTTGGCCACCGGCACCGGCGCGGTCACCGGCTGCATCACCCCGTTCTGCGTCGGCGGCGATACCAGCGGCAACGTGGGCAACGGCACCAGCATGGTGGCGAAGCTGGCGCGGCTGAACGGATACGGACGCATCGCCTACGACCTGGGCGACCGCAACATCCTGTTCGCGACGGTCAACGTCTCGCGGGTTACGTCGCGCAACACGCCCAATCCGGGGGCATTCAAGAACGCCAACCTGACGATCCAGTGCGGCAATCCGTTCGTCCCGGCATCGATCCAGGCACGCTGCGCCGCCGCGGGCATCACCAGCTTCCAATATGGCGTGTCGAACGCCGTGCTGCCGGAATTCATCAGCGTGAACCCGACGCGCGAACAGTCCCGCTTCGTGATCGGCATGGACGGGCGGGGCGAGCTGCTGGGTACCGAATGGACCTACAACAGCTATCTGCAATACGGCATCAACAAGACCGCGATCGATGTCGAGGACATCACCCTGACGCCGCGCTACAACGCCGCGATCGATGCGGTGCGTGACGCGAGCGGTGCGATCGTCTGCCGGTCGGAAGCGGCGCGGGCGTCGGGCTGCGTACCGCTCAACATCATCGGCGGCCTGGCGCCCAGCGCCGCGACGCTCGCCTATATCACGCCGGCGAACGGCCCGTTCCAGCGCGTGCGCCAGACCGAGACCGCGTTCAGCGGCAGCATCAGCGGCAATCCCGTCGACCTGTGGGCCGGGCCGCTGTCGGTCGCCGCGGGCGTCGAATACCGGCGCGAGGCGTATCGCGCACGCGCCGACGCCTATGGCGCCGGGGTGACGGCGGTCAGCCCGAACACGCCCGACTATCCCGCCGACCCCCTGCTCAACAGCGCGCTCGGCAACAACTGGTACGCGGGCAATTTCAAGAACGGCAACGGCCGCTATCATGTGTGGGAGAGTTTCGTCGAGTTCGACACGCCGCTGTTCGACAGCGATGCGCTCGGCACCGCCAATCTCAACGTCGCGGGCCGCGCGACGCAGTACAGCACGTCGGGCTTCGTCGCCACGTGGAAGGTCGGGGGTACGTGGGAAACGCCGCTCGACGGGTTGCGCGTGCGCTCGGTGATATCGAAGGACGTCCGCGCCCCCAATCTCAGCGAATTGTTCGCGCCGCCGACGATCATCAACATCACGGTCAACGATCCCGTATCGCGCACCGCCGTCACCGCGCAGAGCCGGGCGATCGGCAATCCCGATCTGCGGCCCGAAATCGGCCGTACCGACCAGTTCGGCGTCGTCCTGAGCAACCCTTCGTGGCTGCGGGGCTTCAGCGTATCGGTCGACTATTTCCGCATCCGGGTGAGCGACCTCATCTCGACGATCACGCCGCAGCAGACGGTCGACCTGTGCTTTGCCGGGAATACCGCGCTGTGCGGCAACGTCTTCCTGACCGGATCGGGCAGCAACCCCAGTTTCGTGACGATCCAGGCGATCAACCTCGCGTCGATCTACACCAACGGCCTCGATATCGAGACGAGCTACCAGTTCGGGCTCGACCGGCTGAACCTGCCGGGCCGCATCGTGCTGCGCGCGCTGGCCAGCCATGCCCGCAACTTCATCACCACCACCGGCATCGCCGGGCAGGAACCGATCCAGTCGGCGGGCAACAACAGCGGCGCGATCCCGCACTGGAAGATCTTCGCGACGCAGGGCTGGACCGGCGAGCGCGCGTCGCTCACCGTGACCGAGCGCTGGTTCAGCGACGGCGTGCTCAACCGCATGTACGTCGAATGCCGCACCAACTGCCCGGCCCCGACGGTCAACCACCCGACCATCGACGACAACCGGATGAACGGCGCGCTCTATTTCGACATCGGCGGCACCTACAAGGTGAACGACGCGATCGAGGCCTATTTCAAGGTCGACAATATCGCCGACAAGAGCCCCTATCCCTTCCATCAGGCGGTACCGAACAATTTCGGCGCCAACCCGCTGCTCTATGACGTGCTGGGCCGCACCTTCCGCCTGGGTGCGCGGGTCAGCTTCTGATGCCGCGGGTGCCGAACCGGGCGGCCGCGAAGCCGCTGGCGATCATCGTGATGGGCGTCAGCGGCAGCGGCAAGACCACGCTCGGCCGGTCGTTGTCGCAGGTGCTGGATTGCCGGTACCTCGAAGGCGATGCGTTCCATTCGGCGGACAGCATCGCCAAGATGGCCGCCGGGGTGGCGCTGACCGATGCCGATCGCTGGCCGTGGCTCGACCGGCTGGGGGCCGCGCTCGGCGATGCGGCACGCGGCGGCAGCGTCGCCGTGGCGGCCTGCTCGGCGCTGCGACGCACCTACCGCGACCGGCTGCGCGGCGCGACCGGCTGCGACACGGCCTTCGTCCACCTCGCGGTCGATCGCGCGGAACTGGCGCGGCGCATGTGTTCCCGACCGGGCCACTATATGCCGGTCAGCCTGCTCGACAGCCAGCTGGCCCTGTTCGAGCCGCTCGGCACCGACGAACTCGCAAGCAGTTTCGGGGCCGGAGAAGACGACGGCCGTGTCATGGAGCGGGTCGTCGCATGGCTGCGCGCCGCCCGGCCCGACTGACGCGAACGGCGCGCCGCGCATAGCGGTTCGCCCTCGGCCCGCGGGTGCAGAAACCGGAAATGGTGGTCGGCATCCCGCTGCTCGAACGGACGAACCGTTCGGCCCGGCGCTTGCGGAACCGCCGCTTCGCACAGGATGCGGGCGCGACGATCGGCGCGCATCGCGACAAGGAAAAGGCGGGGCCGTAGCCCCGCCCTTATTTGGTGCAGTCGAGCTGCTTGTTAACAGCTGGCCGCGATCTCTGAGGCAGCGATGGTTCCATGCGCGTCAGAGACTGTCAAGGGCCAGCCGCAACTAGAATGCCTTGGCATCAGCCGAACGGAATGCGCGGGTTTCTAAACCGGGAACGGGTATGGATTTCCGTCCCCTTTGCATTATGTTGGCACCGCTCGCGAAGCGTTGGGCGATGACGGACTCGGTTTGGACCCGGATCGCTATCGCCCACATAGCGCATGAACAATGCATAAATCCCCTTGCTTACGCACGTCAATCATTTAGATCGCCTAGAATGACTTACGAAACTATAGTTTAGTCGGTTTTCGACACGACGCGCGCTTGCTCCCTCTCTGAAAGCCCCGCAAATTTGGGCACAGAGAATGGGTAAATTCGGGCGCGGAGGGTGGAACATGCGCAGGCTCGGGCTCGATATCGGCACCAACAGCATCGGCTGGTGCCTGATCGAACGCGGAAGCGGGATCGTCGATATCGGGGTCCGGATCTTCGGCGACGGTCGCGATCCGCAGTCGGGGACGTCGCTTGCCGTCGATCGCCGCACGGCGCGGGCGATGCGGCGGCGGCGCGACCGCTATATCAGGCGGCGCTCGGCGTTTCTCGATGCGTTGGTCCGTTATGGACTGATGCCCGCCGACGCCGAGGAGGCGAAGCTCGTCGCCGAGCGCGATCCCTATGAGCTCCGCGCCCGCGCCCTCGACGAACGGCTGGAGCCGCATGCCATCGGGCGCGCGCTGTTCCATCTGAACCAGCGGCGCGGCTTCCTGTCCAACCGCAAGGCCGAACGGCGCAGCAGGGACGGCAAGGAGGGCAAGATCGCGGGCGGGGCCGAGGCGCTCCGCCATGCGATGGCGGAGGCGGGCGCGGATACGCTCGGCCAGTTCCTCGCCGGTCGGGCGGAGAAGCGCGTCCGGCTGAACGGCGAGAGCCAGGAATATGACTTCTACCCGCAACGCCGCCATATCGAGCATGAATTCGCGCGAATCTGGGAGGCGCAGGCACCGCATCATCCCGCGCTGCTGACCGACGCGGCGCGCGCGGCGCTGCACCGCATCCTGTTCTATCAGCGCCCGCTCAAGGCGCCGGTGGTCGGCAACTGCACCTTCGTGCCGTCCGAACCCCGGCTGCCCAAGGCCCATCCCCTGTTCCAGGAGCGGCGGCTGTACGAGGAGGTCAATCATCTGGAGATCACGACGCCGGGCGAAGCGCCGCGCAAGCTGACGCCCGACCAGCGCGACGCGCTGATCCTCGAGCTGCGCGGCAAGAAGGAAGTCAGCTTCGCGACCTTGGCCAAGCGGCTGAAGCTCCAGCCCGGCGAGAGCTTCAACAAGGCGAGCGAGACGCGCAAGGCGCTGCGCGGCAACGAGGTCCATGCCGCGCTGGCCGACCGCAAGCGGTTCGGCAGCGCATGGGCGCACAAGTCCGCCGAACAGCAATGGACCATCATCCAGCGCTTGCTCGACGAGGAAGACCCGGACCGGCTGCACGCCTTCCTGACCGGCGAATGCGGCCTGGACGAGGCGGCGGCCCGCGCGACCGCCACGGCGCCGCTGCCCGAGGGCTATGGCCGCCTCGGCGAGACCGCCACGCGATCGATCCTCGCGGCGCTGAAGCAGGACGTCATCCCCTATGACAAGGCCGTCCAGTCCGCGGGCTGGCATCACAGCGACGATCGCGCGGACGACGGCCTGCCCTTCCTCCCCTATTACGGCGAGCTGCTGGCCAGCGACATCCCGCCGGGAACGCCGCATATCTCCGACCCGCTGGAGCGGCGCTGGGGCAAGATCACCAATCCCACCGTCCATATCGGGCTGCGCCAGCTCGAAAAGCTGGTCAACGCGATCATCGCCGTCCACGGCCGCCCCGACGAGATCGTCGTGGAGCTGGCACGCGAGCTGAACCTCAGCGAGGACGACAAGAAGCAGCACGAGGCCCGTATCCGCCGCGATACCGAGGCGGCGATCGCGCGCGGCAACAAGCTGGAAGCGGAGGGCATCGCCAACACCGGCGCCAATCGCGCGCTGCTGAAGCTGTGGGAGGAACTGAACCCGGCCAACCCGCTCGACCGGCGCTGCCCCTATTGCGCCGAGCCGATCGGCATGCGCGCGCTGTTCTCCGGCGAGGCGGACATCGACCATATCATCCCCTATTCCCGCTCGCTCGACGACAGCGCCGGGAACAAGGTCGTCGCCCACCGCCACTGCAACCGGCAGAAGGGCAACCAGACCCCCTACGAGCGCTGGGGGCATGACCCCGATCGCTGGGACCGGATCGCCGAACAGGTCGCGCGGCTGCACAGGTCCAGGCAATGGCGCTTCGGCCCCGACGCGATGCAGCGCGTGGAGCGCGACGGCGGCTATCTCGCGCGGCAGTTGACCGACACCCAGTATCTGTCGCGGCTGGCGGGCAAATATCTGCGCGCGCTGTATGCGCGCGACGAGGGCGGTCGCGTCTATGTGATCCCGGGGCGGATGACGGCGATGCTGCGGCGGCTGTGGGGGCTGAACAGCCTGTTGTGGGACCATAATTATGTCGCGAACGCGCACAGCAACGCGCCGAAGAACCGGCTGGACCATCGCCACCATGCGATCGACGCGGCGGTGACCGCCGTGACCGACCGCGGCCTGCTCCAGCGCATCGCCCGCACCGCGGCGCAGGCGGAGGAACGGGACCTCGACCGCCTGTTCGAGGGGCTCGACCCGCCGTGGGAGGGGTTCCGCGACGCGCTGGGCGATGCGATCAACCGCGTCACCACCAGCCACAAGGCGGATCACGGGCGCAAGAAAGCCCCCTCGCGCCACCGCGACGTGACGAGCGGGCGGCTGCACAACGACACCGCCTATGGCCTGACCGGCGATGTGGCGGCGGACGGCAGGACGCCGATCGTGGTGCACCGCGTGCCGTTCGCCAGCCTCAAGCCCGCCGACCTGACCGTCGCCGACCGTATCCCCGACCGGGCGCTGCGCGAGGCGCTCCGGCAATGGACCCGCGATCTGACCGGCAAGCCGTTCGAGGCGGCGTTGCGACGGTTCCGGGAAGCGCATCCCGTCTTCCGGGGCATCCGCCGCGTCCGCAAGCGCGAGGCGTTGAACGTGATCCCGATCCGTGATGCGTCGGGCCGCGTGTACAAGGCCTATAAGGGCGATGCCAACGCCCGGTTCGAGCTGTGGCGGCTGCCGGACGGCGGTCTCAAGACCCGCGTCGTCACGATGTTCGACGCGCATCAGCCCAGGGCCGACGATCGCCCGCATCCCGCCGCCCGGCGCCTGCTGAAGCTGCGGCAGAACGACCTGATCGCCGTCGAGCGCAACGGCGGACCGCGCGAGATCCTGAAGGTGGCGGGCTTCAACGTGCAGGGCCGCCTCACGCTCGTACCCGCCAACGAAGCGGGCAAGCTGCAGGAGCGGGACCGGCTGCCGAACGACCAGGACCCCTTCAAATACGTCTATCTGTCGGGGAGCAGCATCGTGAAGGCCAGGGCCCGCCAGCTGCGCGTCGATCCGCTCGGCCGCATCTTCGATCCCGGCCCGCGGATGTAGCGACGGGCGGGCGCGCGATCATGGACCGCATCGTCGATATCGCGACGGACGGCCGTCACCTCTCGCTGCATCGCGGATTCCTGCTGGTCACGGAGCAGCGGCAGGAGGTCGGCCGGATCGCGCTGGACGATGTTCATGCGGTGATCGTCCACGCCCATGGCACCAGCTGGAGCGCCAACCTCGTCGCGGCGCTGGTGGAGCGCGGCGCGCCGATCGTCTTCTGCGGATCGAACCATGCCCCGGTCGCGGTCACGCTGCCGATCGAGGGCCATCATGCCCAGAATGCGCGCTTCCGGGCGCAATGGAACGCATCGAAGCCGCTGTGCAAGCAACTCTGGCGCCGCATCGTCGCGGCCAAGATCGTCATGCAGGGATCGTTGCTGGCGGCGCGCGGCGTCGCGGGTGCCGATGCCTTCGCGCTGATCGCGCGGCGCGTCAAATCGGGCGATTCGGACAATCTGGAGGCGCAGGCGGCGCGCCGCTACTGGCCGCTGCTCATGGGCCCCGACTTCCGCCGCGATCGGGACGCGCCCGGCGCCAACGCCCTGCTCAACTATGGCTATGCGGTGATGCGGGCGACCGTGGCCCGTGCCGTCGTCGCCGCGGGCCTGCATCCCACCATCGGCATCAACCACGCCAACCGCGGCAACGCCTTCGCGCTGGCCGACGATCTGGTCGAGCCGTTCCGCCCGCTCGTCGATGCGCTGGTGGTGGCGATGCTGGCCGGCGGGATCGATACGCTCACCCCCGCGCACAAGCGGCAGTTCGCCCGGCTGATCGCGTTCGACGTCGCGATCGGCGGCGAGGCATCCCCGGTATCGCTTGCCGCCGTGCGCCTCGCCCAGTCGCTCGCGCGCGCGTTCGAGACCGGACGGCCCGCCCTCGCCTGCTTCGATCCGCCAACGCCGGCCGCATGGTCCGCGCTGGCCCGGATCGATCCGGCGGACGCCGCGACCGGATGAGCGACCCGTCCTTCCTGAGCGGCTATCGGCTGATGTGGATCTTCGTGATGTTCGACCTGCCCGTGGGCACCAGGAAGCAGATGCGCGACGCGACCAGGTTCCGCCAGTTCCTGCTGGACGAGGGGTTCGAGATGAGCCAGTTCTCGGTCTATGCCCGCTTCTGCAGCGGCAGGGACAGTTTTAACGCCCACCTCGCGCGGATCGAGCGCAACCTGCCCGAGAAGGGCGAGGTGCACATCCTCACCTTCACCGACCGGCAATATGAAAACATCGTCCGATTCTCGAGCCAGCGACGCAAGCGCCCGCGGAAAAATCCCGACCAGCTCGCGCTATTCTGATGCCCGGCGCCGGAAACGGGCTCCGGATGCGCCGGTTTTCGCCAACGATATCAGCGATGTACCAACACATCCGGTATAGCCACTCAGAAATCGCGCGCCAACCGCAACGTCGTCTTCCGCCGCCGCTTCGATCGCCGCGGTATAGCCACTCAGAAATCGCGCGCCAACCGCAACCGCGAAATGCTTCGGATGACCCAAAAGCCGGGTATAGCCACTCAGAAATCGCGCGCCAACCGCAACACGGAGCCCGCAACTGACGTGCTGGTCGCGGTATAGCCACTCAGAAATCGCGCGCCAACCGCAACTTCGGCGAGAATGTGGATCAGATGATCGTCGGTATAGCCACTCAGAAATCGCGCGCCAACCGCAACAGCCAGTCGGTTGCTTGCAGAGACGGCATCAGGTATAGCCACTCAGAAATCGCGCGCCAACCGCAACTAATCGAGGAACAGGCGGTTGCGGACGTGTGGTATAGCCACTCAGAAATCGCGCGCCAACCGCAACCTCGACGCGCGCGGTTCTGCGCGTCGATATCGGTATAGCCACTCAGAAATCGCGCGCCAACCGCAACAGAATGCAGCCGCTGCATGATGACGATGATGGTATAGCCACTCAGAAATCGCGCGCCAACCGCAACATTGGAACACACCGGCATTTGCCACCCGCTGGTATAGCCACTCAGAAATCGCGCGCCAACCGCAACGGCGGTCGCAAGCGCCAAGCTTTTAACGACGGTATAGCCACTCAGAAATCGCGCGCCAACCGCAACTATTGCGCGGGGCCATTTGACCGGGATTGGGGTATAGCCACTCAGAAATCGCGCGCCAACCGCAACACACGGGTAAGACGCATCAGGAGCAGCGAGGGTATAGCCACTCAGAAATCGCGCGCCAACCGCAACAAGACGGGCGATATCGACATTCGCGTGACGGGTATAGCCACTCAGAAATCGCGCGCCAACCGCAACCTCTGCGAGACGACATCATGAACCCGCAGTGGTATAGCCACTCAGAAATCGCGCGCCAACCGCAACGAGGGCATCTTCGACGCCACCGCCCTCAATGGTATAGCCACTCAGAGATCGCGCGCCAACCGCAACGGATAGCAGCGGCCTTCTTCATCAGATCGGGTATAGCCACTCAGAGATCGCGCGCCAACCGCAACGCCTTCGTCAATCTCGCCAACACCATGGCGGGTATAGCCACTCAGAGATCGCGCGCCAACCGCAACACGGCGAAGCATCGTCGCAGTCGTCGAAAAGGCATGGCCACCCACGACACCGCGCGCCAACCGCAACGTCTCCAAACCGGCAACCGGCCCGGACGACCCGCTGCCCGTTTCGCCGGCACGACGGTCCACTGCCTGCGCCCGTCCCCGGAAATCCACGCGACCGTATCAACCCGGAGCACGACGAACCGCGCGAAGGGGAACCGGCAGCGCATGGCCGCACGTCGCACGTCGCGCAGCGCCGTCGGCCCGTTCCCGGCAACCGGGTCGATGCCGACGCCCCGGCCCGAACGCCCGCGAACGATCGTCCGGCGGTGCCGGGTCTATCGCTTGCTGAAGGCGGCGAGGCCGCGCAGGATCGCGCCGCGTTGCTCGACGATCGCGAACGGCATCTCGCGCAGGCGGTTGCGCATCGGTCCGCCGCTGCGGAAGGCGTCGCAGAAGGCGTCGCGCATCGCGGGCCGGTCGAGCATCGCGATCGCCGAGCCGCAAAGATAGACCCCGTTCCACGCGGCGGACGTCAGCGCGACCATGGCGCAATAGCGACCGAGGATGGTCGCCAGCATCGCGTCGTCGCGGTGCGGGAACGTGGCGGGGCGCAGGAGAAAGCCGATCCGCATCAGGGCGATCAGCATCTCCTCATAGGTCACGCAGCCGTCGGAGCGGATGAACCGCGCGACCTCGCCTTCGGCGGCGGTCTGCGGGGTGAAGGGTATGTGACCGGCCTCGCTGGCGGTGACGAACGCCGTTCCGTCGCGGTGGAGGGTCGCCGCGCCGAGCCCGCGATCCGCGAACACGACGATGCTGCAACCGCCGTCCGGATCGTCGCGCGGTCGACCGGTCCCGAACGGGTGCAGCGGCTGGCCGTCGAGCGTGGCATGGGCGATCGCCGACACGTCGTTCAGGATCGCAACGTCGCGTCCGGTGACGGCGAACAGGCCGGATCGCGACACATACCACCGGCCGTTCGTCACGCGGATCGCATCGTCGTGGATCGCCCCGGCGACCGCGACGCACAGGCGGGTGCCGTAGAGGTTCAGCCGATGCCGGTCGGCATAGCGTATCAAGGCGTCGCTGAAGGTCGGATAGCGGGCCGCGGCCACGGTTTCCGTCGCGGACATATTGCTCCCGTCGCTTCGCTGCAACGCGAACTCGACGCTGTCGGGGCCGATCGCGGCCAGAACGGTGGGCGGGGTCATGGCGCGGTCTCCGCCGCGAGCGTCGGCCACCGCTCGAGGATCGCGCTGACGGTTCCGTTGGTCCATCCGAAGCCGTCCTGCACCGGATATTCGCCGCCGCCGCCGGGCGTGCGCGCCTCGACATTGTATTTCTCCAGCATCCGGCCGGTCTCGGCATAGGCCGCCGCGACCGTCCCGATCCAGCGGCGGGCGATCTCGCGCGCGAGCGGTTCGTGGCGATAGCGCGCGAGGCCGTCGATCGCGACCCATTGCAGCGGCGCCCAGCCATTGGGTTCGTCCCATTGCTGTCCGCTCCGCCGCGTCGTGACGCGCAACCCGCCGGCGGCCAGCAGCGATCGGCGGACGGTGTCGGCGACCGCATCGGCCTGCGCCTGGCCCGCGAGGCCGACGAACAGGGGATGGAGCATCGCGGCGTTCACGCTGTCGGTCGGCTGCCCGGTGGAGCGGTCCCGGTCGGCATAGCGCCGCGCGTCCGCCAGCCACAGATAGCGATCGATCGCCGCCTTGCGCCGGGCGGCGGCGGTCGCGAACCGTGCCGCCGTCGCACGATCGCCCGCGGCGGCGGCGCGGCGGGCGACGGCGCGCTCCATCGCCCACAACAGGCTGTTGAGATCGACCGGCACGATGTCGGTCGTGTGGATGCTGGCCAGCCGCGCCGGATCGCGCAGCCAGCGCGAGGAAAAATCCCAGCCGCTTTCCGCCCCGGCGCGCAGGTCGCGATAGGTCTGCGCGACCGGCCGGGGCGCGGCGGCTGCCGCGGTCGCCACGTCCTCGGCATAGGATTCGTCGCGCGGCCCGTCGACGTCGTCGTAATAGCGGTTGAGCAGGCTGCCGTCGGGCATCCGCACGACGCGGGCGCAGGCACCGGCGGCATCGAGGCACGCCGCCCCCTGCATCCAGTACGCATGTTCGGCCTTCAGCGCGCGCAGCCGCCGCGCCGCCGTCGCGGGATCGCGGTTCGCCGACAGGTCGAGCATCAGGGCGTAATAGGGCGGCTGCGACCGGCCGAGGTAATAGGTGCGCGTCCCGTTGGGGATATGGCCGTGGCGTTCGATCAGCGCGGTGAAATTGTCGAGCATCGCCTCGACCAGCGCGTCCTGCCCGTCGGCGCGCAGCCCCAGCATGGTGAAATAGCTGTCCCAGTAATAGATTTCCTGAAACCGCCCGCCGGGTACCACATGGCGCGCGGGCAGCGGCAGCGCCGAACTGCCCGGCACCGCCTGCTCCGGTTCGCGGACCAGTTGCGGCCACAACCGGCGGACATGTCCGCGCAGGTCGCCCCGGTCGTTCTCGCCGCGCACCACGAAGTTGGCGAGGACGAACGCCCGGAGCGCCGCCCCCGTCGGGCGCAGGCGTTCGTAATCGGCGCGGATCGCGGCGGGATCGCGCCGCGGCACGGCATCGGCAAAGGTCTTGCCGTCGGGAAAGATGCGGGCGGTCTGCACCGCCACGAACATCGGGCCGTACAGCCGGGCGGGCGGCACCTGCGCCATGGCGGGCGCGGCGGCGGCCAGGGCGACGGCGAACGGAATCGAATGGCGCGGCATCGCGAACCCCTGATGGAAAAAGGAAAGGGGCGGCCGCCCGCCGCCATGCGACGGACGGCCGCAGGGGGGAGGCGTCAGAAGCGGAAGGCGGCGGCGAAGCGGAGCGACCGGCCGAGGATCGGACGGGCGAGAATCGTGCCGCTGCCCTGCGTGCCGATGGTGCGCGGATTGCCCTCGGTCAGCCCGATCGCGTCGGTCAGGTTGTCGCCCACGATCTGGAACTGGATCCGGCGGGTCAGGTCGATGGTGACGCCCGCGTCCAGCTTGTAATAGCCCGGCAGCAGCTGCTGGTTCTGCACGTCGGAGAAACGGTCGCCGACATAGCCGATCGTCGCGAAGACCCCGGCCCTGCCCGCCGCGCCGATCGCCACGTCATAGGCAGGGGTCACGCGCCATTGCCATTTCGCCTGCCGCTGTACCCGGTTGCCGGTCAGGTCGGTCCGCCCGCCGTCGGTGAAGAAGTCGCGGTAGCTCGCGTCGAGATAGGTCGCCGACCCGCCGACCGAAAAGCCCCCGAACGGGCGGAGCTGCCCTTCCAGCTCGACGCCGGTCGCCTTGGCGCCGCCGACCGATGCGATCGGGGCGCCCGCCGCGATCACCGTGGTCGCAAGGCCGTCGAAGCGGTTGTGGAACACCGTCGCATACAGGTTGGCGATGCCCGAACTGACCTTCAGCCCGCCTTCATAGCTGTCGACCTGCGGCGCGACGTCGATCCCGTCGCGCAGATTGTCGAAGAAGGGAAAGCTGTTCCCCCGGCTGTAGCGCAGGAACATGCCGACCTGCCGGGTGAATTCGTAATTGGCGCCCGCCGTCCACGACCATGCGCCGCCGCGGTAGCGGACGGTGCGGAAGCTTCCGTCGAGCCGCGCCTCGCCGTTGTCGTAGAGCGTCAGCGGATTGCCGTCGAGGCCGCCCGCGCCCGGCGCCGGGGCGAGGTTCTCGAGCGTGCCGTCGACGCGGTGGTGCTGATAGCGGACACCGGCGTCGATCCGCAGCGCGTCGGTCAGCCGGAATTCATCGACCGCATATCCGGCGATGTCCTCCCCGGTATAGTCGGCGTTCACCTTGAAGAACGATCCGCCCGCAACGCCGTTGCGGGTGACGACCGCGCCGTTGGTCAGCGTCATGTCGACCCGCCGCGCATTGGGTTCGGCGACGAGCAGCAGGCTGTTGCCGAGGTTCCAGCGATCGCGCGAGGTATAGCGGGTGTAATAGACGCCGCCGGTCAACGTGTTGCGATCGCCCTTCCATTCGAGCGCGGCGTCGTTGACGAAGGCGCCCAGCTCCTTCTCGACGGTCCACATCCCCGCTTCCAGCACCGGCGTGGCGGCGGACAGCGCGCCCGCCCCGCCCGTCGCGCGCAGCGTCGCGATCGTGCCGCCCTTCGCCGCGGCATAGGCGGCGGCCGTGACCGGCGCGCCGACCGGGACCAGCCCGGTGGTGTCCGCATCGCCCCCCAGCCAGCTGGCCCGGTCGCGGAACGACAGGCCGTCGGCGAGTTCATATTCGAGGTTGCCGCCGACATTGCCGATCCGCGCGCCGCGCCCGTCGGCCAGGTCGACCCGGCTGCCGTCGTTGCGCACGCCGAAGCGGTTGTCGTTGCCTGCCAGCGTCCCGCTGCCCGCGGCGAACCCCGGATAGGCGGCGATCGCGTCGCCGTCCTGCACGACCGGGATCGGCAGCAGCCATTGCCCGCGATCGTCGAGATAGCGCCCGAACAGCAACAGCGATCCCCGTCCGCCGAGGTCGCGCCGGACATTCGCGGTGATCTGCCCGCCGCGCTCCGCCTCGAACTGCGGATCGCGCAGGCCGCGCGACACCGAATAATAGCCGCCGACCATATAGGTCGTCGCGCCGTCGATCGGCCCGGCGACATACGCATCCGCGCGAAGCTCGCCGAAATCGGTCGCGGACAGCTTCACCAGCCCTTCCTGCCGTTGCCGCCCTTCGCGCTGGACGAGGTTGATCGTCAGCCCCGGCTGCCCGTTCGAGAACAGCGCACCGGTTCCGCCGCGCACCGCCTCCACGCGCAGCACCGTCTCGTCGATGCGGATCAGCTGCGTATTCTCGAGGAACGACAGCGTGGGCGGCGGGAAGAACGGCACGCCCTGCGTCTGGAAGGTGACATATTCGGCATCGCCGCCGGAGGGATAGCCGCGCACGAAGATGTTCGCGCCGGTCTTGCCGCCCGAGGATTCGGTGCTGACGCCGGGCACCGCGCGCAGCACCTCGGCGGTGCTGGCGGTCCCGAGCCGCTGTGCCAGCGCATTGTCGATCGTGGTGACGGCATAGGCCGCGTCCTGTCGCCGGGTACCGGCCCCGGCGGTGCCGATCACGACGATTTCCTGTTCCGCCTCGGCCGGTTCGGCCTGCGCCGTCGCCGGAGGCTCCTGCGGTGCCGCCGCCGCCCGGCTGCCGGCCTGCGACGCGGGTGGCGCGACGGGCACGGCGACGATCAGATAGGCGCCCCCGTCGGTGCGCCGATGGGTCAGGCCCGATCCCCTGAGCAACGCCGCCAGCGCCGCGTCGACCTCCATCCGCGCATGCACGCCGGGCGCCTTCTTGCCGCGCACCAGCCCGGGCGCGAACAGGATCTGCCGCCCGCTCTGCCGCGAGAAGCGCAGCAGCGCGCGCCCCAGATCCTGCCGCTCGATGCTGACGCTGACCGCCGCCTGCGCCGACGCGGTGTAGGTCGTCCCCGCCAGCACGAGCCCCAGCGCGCCCAGGCGCATGCCGCCCGCGATCGCTGCCCGGTATCCGTTCATTCCACCCTCTCCTGATCGTCGATCCACGTCCGGGATCGTTCGGAGGGGCAAGACGCAGCCGGTCGGAAAACCCGAACCTGCCGCCGCGACTTTTTTTTCAGCGGCGCGACGAAATGCGGATCGCGCCGCCCGGCTGGCGGTGGACCTCGACCGGGAAACCCGATGTCAGCGCCGCGAGGAACGGCGCGCTTTCCCCGGTACGGAACGCGCCGCTGATCCGCAGCCGCGCGGCGCGATCGTCCGCGATCGTGATCGGCTGCGGCAGATACCGGTTCATCTCCGCCACCGCGCCCGCCAGCGGCGCGTCGCTGAACTCGACCCTGCCCTCGCTCCAGCTTGCCAGTGCCCGTGCCGCCCCCGGCAGGTGGCGGATCGCCGCGCCGGTCGGGTCGACGGTCAGGATGTCGTCGGGCACCATCGCGATCGGCCGGTCGCGCCGCACACCGTCGCGCACCGATACCCTGCCCTCGATCAGCGCCACCTCAGTCGCGTCCGACCGGAGCCGCACGTCGAACTGCGTGCCATGCGCCACGACCTCGCGTCCGCCCGCGGCCACGACGAAGGGGCGCGGCTGGTGCCCCGCCACCTCGAACAGCGCCTGGCCGCGTTCCAGCACGAGACGGCGTTCGGCATCGCCATAGGCGACGCGCACGACGCTGTCGGTGTTCAGCATCAGGCGCGAACCGTCGCGCAACGTCACGGCAAGCCGCTGTCCGGGTTCGGTGCGATAGACCGGGCCGGACGGCGCCTGTGCCGTGGCGTCCGGTGCGGAACGTATCGATGGCGTCGGCGCGAACGTCAGGACGGCCAGCGTCGCGGCGACCGCCGCCGCCCCCGCCGACCAGATCGGCCAGCGGCGCGGGCGGCGGTTCAGCACGCTGCGGGCGACCGCGGCATGGCGCAGCCCCAGCAGCGCCGGATCGTCCGCCATGTCCGCCACGGCGGTCCGCGCGACGGCGATCCGCTGCCACGCCGCGTCGTTGTCGGGGTGCGCCTTCCACGCCGCGAAGCGCCGTCGCTCGGCAGGGCCCGCGTCGCGCAGCCGCTCGACCCATTCCGCCGCTGCCACCATGCGCGGATCAGCCGCCATGATAGTCCGCCAGTCGCTCGGCGACATAGGCCAGCGCCCGTGCCTGATGCTTCTCCGCCGCGCGGGTCGATATGCCCATCGCGCGGGCGACCTCGGTCATCCTGCATCCCTCCAGCATGCGCAACACGAACACGTCGCGGGTCCGTTCCGGCAACTCTTCCAGCACCTCGCGCAACCGCTCCGCCGCCTGTCGTCCCTCGAGGACGCGATCGGGCGCGAAGTCCGAACCGGGCAGGTCGCAGGTCTCGATCGGGACGCTCGCATCCTCGTGACGCACCTTGTCGCGTCGCGCCCGGTCGCGCAGCACGTTGGCGGCGGTGACGAAGATGAAGCTGTCGCGCTCCTGGATGCCGCCGGGATCGTCGATCCGGCTGAGGCGCAGGAACACCTCCTGCACCAGATCGGGCACGTCCTGGTCCGACGCGGTACGGCGCCGGAAATACCGGGTCAGCGGCTTGCTGTAGGACGCGATGAGTTCCTGCAGCGTCCCGAGCCGCCCTTCCTGTTTCTCCGGATTTTCCCGAGGCGCGATCATCCCGCGTGACTCGGGCAAGAATGCGACACCGTCAATGGCCGATGCCCGGCGCGGCGGGGTCGCGCACGTCCACATCCGTCGAACGATATCATCCAGTCCGATCCCGCATCGATCCAACCGCTGTTTGGTTTGGACGCCCCGGACCCCGCTTGATACCCGACGAGGGACAGCGAGGCCCGTCGGCCGTCCGCGAACGAGCATGGGAAACAGCGATGGCCACCACCGATCCGACCACGATGATGCGCCGCATGGGCGGGGGGCTGCTGTCCTTTCCCGTCACCCATTTCGACCGGGACGGGGGCTTCGTCGAGGACGCCTATCGTGCGCATTGTGCATCGATGCTCGCCCATCCGCTGACCGGGCTGTTCGCGGCGGGCGGCACCGGCGAGTTCTTCTCGCTCACCCCGGCGGAGGTCGCGCGCGTCGTCGCCGCGGCGGTCGATACGGCGGCGGGCAAGGTGCCGGTCATCTCGGGCTGCGGCTATGGTACCGGGATCGCCGTCGACATCGCCCGCGATGCCGAGGCGGCGGGGGCCGACGGGCTGCTGCTGCTGCCCCCCTATCTCGTCGGATCGAAGCAGGCGGGCCTTGCCGACCATATCGAACGGGTGTGCCGCGCGACCGGCCTCGCCGTCATCGTCTACAACCGCGACAATGCGGTGGTCGACGACGAGACGCTGGCGCGGCTGTGCGAGCGCAACCCCAATCTCGTCGGCTACAAGGACGGGGTCGGCGATATCGAGCTGATGACCCGCATCCATGCCCGGATGGGCGACCGCCTCACCTATATCGGCGGCCTGCCGACCGCGGAGACCTTCGCCACCCCCTATCTGACGATGGGCGTCACCACCTATTCCTCGGCGATCTTCAACTTCCTGCCCGAATGGGCGCTGGCCTTCTACGCAGCCGTCCGTGCGCAGGACCATGCGACGGTGCTCGCCGAACTGAAGCGCTTCGTCCTGCCCTATATCGCGCTGCGCAATCGCGGTGCGGGCTATGCGGTGTCGATCGTCAAGGCGGGGATGCGCGTCGTCGGGCAGGATGCGGGGCCGGTGCGCAGCCCGCTGACCGACCTGTCGAGCGACGAGGAAGCGCAGCTGCGCGTGCTGATCGAGGGTGTCCGCACCCCCGTCCGCGCGGCGGCGTGATCGGCGCGTGCCGCTTCGCCCCGCTCTGGTCGGCATTGCTCCGCGAAGGCAGCCGTGTCGTATCCCGGCGAAGGCCGGGGTACGGGGCGTTTCGGGTCGGGCGCGCGACGTTCGCACGGGAATCCGGGTGAGGGAGGGAAGCAGGCAGCCCTCGCTGGCCACCGCCCCGAGGCCGTTCTAGCATGGTCCCCATGTTTGAACTGAGCCAGCTCCGCTGCTTCGTCGCCGCCGCCGAGGAACTGCATTTCGGTCGCGCGGCGGCGCGGCTGAACATGACCCAGTCGCCGCTCAGCCGCCAGATCCAGCTGCTCGAACGCATCCTCGACGTGACGCTGCTCGAGCGCACCAGCCGCACCGTGGCACTGACCCCGGCGGGTCGCCTGTTCCTCGTCGAGGCCAAGCGCATCGTGCGCCTGTCCGAAAGCGCGGCGCTGGCGGCAAGGCGCGTGGCGAAGGGCGACGAGGGGCGCGTCGCGATCGGCTTCACCGCCGTGTCGGGCTATACGCTGGTGCCGCAGGTGGTGGCGCAGGCGCGCATGGCGCTCCCCAACATCCACCTCGAACTGCACGAGATGGTGACGACCGATCAGGTGGAGGCGCTGCTGACCGGCCTGATCGACATCGCCTTCGTGCGGCCCCCGGTGGACCGGCACGAATTCGAGACGCTGGCGGTGCGCCACGAACCGCTGGTCGTCGCGCTGCCGCCGGGCGATCCGCGCGCGGGGCAGGCCGATTTCCGCCTTGCCGATTTCGATGCGACCCCGCTCATCATGTATGCGCGACAGGGTGCCGGCTATTTCCACGCGCTGCTCGCCGGGCTGTTCGACGGCGCGGGCGTGGCCCCCGACTACGTCCAGCATGTGACGCAGATTCATTCGATGCTGGGGCTGGTCCATGCCGGTCTCGCCGCCGCGATCGTGCCCGAATCGGCGACGGGCCTGCACCTGCTCGACGTGCAGTTCCGCGCGCTCGTCACCGATCCGCCGCTGCCGGTCGAGCTTCACCTCGCGTGGCGGCGCGACAATGCCAATCCGGCGCTCGAACCGATGCGGCGGCTGTGCGCCGACGTGGTCGCGTGATCGACCGGCGCAGCGTCCTTGCGGGCCTTGCCGCGGTGCCGGTCGCGGCGCGTGGCAGCCCGGCCGATCCGGTCGTGACGACCACCCATGGCCGGGTGCGCGGCCTGCGCGACGGCGGCGTCGCGGTGTTCCGCGGGCTGCGCTACGGCGCCGACACCGCATCCCGCCGCTTCGCGCGCGCGATCCCGCCCACGCCGTGGCAGGGCATCGCCGACGCCACCCGCTACGGCCGCGCCGCGCCGCAGACCCGCGCGACCGAACCGACGTCGGAGGACTGCCTGTTCCTCAACGTCTGGACCCCCGCCGCCGATGCCGCGCGGCGGCCGGTGATGGTCTATCTCCACGGCGGTGCGCACGCCCATGGCTCGGGCAGCGATCCGCTGACCGACGGTGCGAACCTCGCCCGGCGCGGCGACGTGGTGGTCGTCACGCTCAACCACCGGCTGGCCGGGCTCGGCTATGCCTGTCTGGCGGCGCTGGGCGGCCCGGCGGAATCGGGCAATGTCGGCAATCTCGACATCGTGCTGGCGTTGCAATGGGTCCGCGCCAACATCGCCCGCTTCGGCGGGGATCCCGAACGGGTGATGCTGTTCGGCCAGTCGGGCGGCGGGGCGAAGGTCGTGACGCTGATGGCGATGGCCGAGGCGCGCCCGCTGTTCCACCGCGCGGTCACGATGAGCGGCCAGCACGTCACCGCCGCCGGTCCGCGCAACGCCGCCCGCCGCGCGCGGGCATGGATGGAGCGCGCGGGCGCGCGCAGCGTCGCCGAACTCGCGACGCTGCCGGTCGAGCGGCTGGTCGCGGCGATGGCGACGCCCGACCCGATCGAAGGCAAGGGCGAGATCAGCTTCACCTCGACGCTCGACCACCGCGTCCTGACCCGCCATCCCTTCTATCCCGACGCCCCGCGCGAGGCGGCGCATATCCCGCTGATCTGCGGCAACACGCGGGACGAAACCGGCTACTGGCTGCGCGACATCCTGCTGCGGGGCGATACCGACTGGGCGAACCTGCCCGACCGGCTGTCGGCGCAGATGGTCAAGGACATGGACCCGGCGTTCGTCGTCGAACGCTACCGCGCGCTCTATCCGGCGCGTACGCCGGGGCAGATCCTGCTCGCCGCCTCCACCGCCGGGCGATCATGGCCCGGCCATCTGATCCAGGCGGAGGCGCGCGCCGCACTGGACGGTCCGACATGGATGTACCAGCTCGACTTTCCCGCGCCGGAAGGCGGCGGCGTGCTGGGGGCCTATCACACGCTCGACATCCCGCTGGTGTTCGCCAACACCGGCGTGGCCGACGCCCCGAGCGGGGACGGCGCGGCGGCGCGCGCGCTGTCGGCGACGATGGCCGATGCCTTCGTCCGCTTCGCCGCGACGGGCGATCCGAACGGCGGCACCCTGCCCGCATGGCCGCGCTTCACGCTGCCGACCCGCGCGACGATGATGTTCGACCGCGACCCCCGCGTCGAGAACGACCCCCGCCGCGACGAACGCCTGCTGTTCGCGGTCGCCCCCTATATCAAGCCGGGCGGCTAGGAGCGGACGCGATCGTTCCCGCGTAGCCGGCATCCTCCCCGGCACGGGGAGGGGGACCAGCGAAGCTGGTGGAGGGGGATCGCCGCGAACACGACGCTCGCCGCTGCGGACGCCAGCCTCCCACGCGACGGCGGCTTTCCTACACCCCCCGAACCATGCCATGCTGTCCGCATCGCCCGCGAACCGGGACCGCGCCGATCAGGTCCGAAAACGGGCTTCATAAGTGTAAACTTTGTAAACTTTGGCCTCGTTCACACCCGGTCCCACGGAAAGTCGAGGCGCGGCATCTGCGCATAACGCCGCATCGTCACCGCGATCCGTGCCCCACATCCCGGCTCGATCCGCAGCGTCGCGCCGCGTCCAGCCACGTCGTGCGACCGGCCGTCGATCGTCAGCCGTTCCAGCCGGTGCTCGCCCCATGCCCCGCCCTGCATCGCCACCACGCGCGGGGCGTCGGACAGGTTGACCAGCACCACCGTCACGCCGCGGTCGTCCATCGCCTCGACCAGCGCCGCCACCCCGTCGGGCAGGCCCGCGCGCCGCTTGTCCATGTCGAACCAGCGCAGCCGACAGTGGAGCGGCACGCCGCCCTGCGGCGGCGAGGTCGGCGACCATGGCGGGCGGGCGATGTGCAGCCCGCCGGTCGTCTGCTGGATCAGCGCGGTGACGCTCGCCGGGTTCTTGTCGAGCGTCCAGTCGGCCAGCCGGTTGTCGGGCAAGGTCGTGTCCCCCTCGACCAGCGCCAGCCGCTCGCGCACCCGCGTCAGGTCCGCCTCCAGCGCGCGCTCGGCCCAGCCGGGGTTCCCGCCCTCCAGGAAGCCGATCCACGGATGCGCGCCCGCCGCCGCGCGGTCGGCGGGGGATTGGGTCACATACCATATCTCGAACCCGTTGGTGCGGTGCGGCCCCGGCTTCCACCCGTACCAGCCGTTCGCGCCGTACATGGTGGGGGTATGCCACTGGCCGTCGATCGTCCGCCCCGCCGCCTCGATCCGGTCGCGCTGCCGCCGCCACAGCTCGATGTACGCGCTATCGCCGGTCAGCAGCGTGCCGTTGAGGAACGCGGGCAAGGCACGCAGCACCCGGTTGCGGTTCTCCCGCTCGCCGGTCTGCGGGACCAGCGGCGAAAAGCCCCAGCCATAGACCCCGCCCCACCAGCGCCCGCCCGCCGACCCGCCAATCGTCCCGTCCAGCCCGATATTGCTCGGCAGGATGTCGTCGTTCGCCCGCGCCCGCTCGACCCAGCCGCCCAGATAGTCGAGCACCCAGCGCCGGTACCGCTCGCCCCCGCCCAGCGCATAGGCGTTGAGGCCCAGCATGGTGCAATGGGTGTTGAGCGGGGTGTCGCCCACCACCTCCATATATTCGGCGTAATGGCCGAGCGTCTGGGCGTAACTCTCCTCGCCATGCTCCATGCGGAAGCGGCGGGTGTCGAACGGATCGCCCGCCCAGTCGAGCGCGCTGGCGGGATGCAGCATCGGCCCCCGGCTGCCGTTCATCGCGCTCTTCACGATGCGGTGGCGCGGGTCGTAGTTGGGCGCGGCCGGATCGGCCCCGGTATAGAAATCGGCGAAGCGACAGGTGCGCTCGATCAGCTTCGCGTCCTGCGGCGTGTTCAGCCCCATGCGGTTGAACCCGGTCAGCCCCTCCGAATTATGCTGCCAGTCCATCTGCACCGGAAACTCGCGGTGGTACATGCCCCGGCGCGCGATGGCGACATCGACCGTGCGCGCGGCGGCATATTGCCGCAGATGCCCTTCCCAGAAGCGCCGCGCCATGGTGAGCACGTCGTCCGCCCCGCCCAGCGCATGGAGCAGTTCCCAGTCGTTGGTCGCCTCCGCCGCATCGTCCGGCCCGTCGTTCGCACCCCAGCGCGGAAATATCTTCAGATACCCGCGCGCATCGACATATTTCGCGTAATAGGCGCGGCACGCGGCGGCATTGGCGGCGAGCAACGCGCGTTGCAGCACCGCCCAGCGCGGCGGTGCCATCGGCGTGGCGATCCGCACGACCGGCGTCGCGGCGCGCGCGGCGGCGGGCAGCAGCAGGCTCGCCCCCGCCCCGGCGAGGAACCCCCGCCGCGCGATCACTTCGCCAGCTCCAGCCGCCGGATCGGCCCGACGATGCCGTAGAAGGCGACGATGGTCAGCAGGCAGTGCGCCCCGACGAACACCAGCGCCAGATCGAACGATCCGGTCGCCGCGACGATATAGCCGACGACGATCGGCGTCACGATGCCCGCGACGTTCCCGAACATGTTGAACACGCCGCCGGCAGTCCCGGCCAGTTCGCGCGGGGCGACGTCGGACATCACCGCCCAGCCGAGCGACGCCACCCCCTTGCCGAAGAAGGCGAGCGACATCAGCGCGACGACCATCCATTGCTGCTCGACGAACACGCAACCGATGATCGCACTGGCGAGGATCATGCCGACCAGCAGCGGCAGCTTGCGCGCGGTGTCCAGCGAACCGGTGCGCGCCAGCAACCGGTCGGAGACGAACCCGCCGAGCAAGCCGCCCGCAAAGCCGCACAGCGCCGGGGCAGCGGCGGCGAACCCCGCCTCCATGATGTTCAGCCCGCGTTCCTTGACCAGATAGATCGGGAACCAGGTGACGAAGAAATAGGTCAGCACGTTGATGCAATATTGGCCGAGATAGATGCCGATCATCATCCGGCTGGAGAGCAGTTGCCGCACGTTCGCCCAGGTGAAGGTCGACACCCGCCCAGGCTGTGCATCCTCCATCCGCACCAGCCCGCCGCCCGCCTCGATCAGTTCGACCTCGGCGGCGTTGATCGCCGGGTGGCGCACCGGGCTGTGGATGTAGCGGACGAACACGGCCGCCGCGATCACGCCGATCGTCCCCATCGCGAAGAACACCGATCGCCAGCCGAAGTCGTGGACCAGCCAGCCCATGAACGGCGCGAAGGCGACCAGCGAGAAATATTGCGCCGAATTGAAGATCGCCGAGGCGGTGCCCCGCTCGCGCCCCGGAAACCATGCCGCGACCAGCCGCGCGTTGCCGGGAAAGCTCGGCGCCTCCGCCAGCCCGACGAGGAAGCGTAAGCCGAACAGCATCGTGATCGCCGATACGCCCGGCACCAGCCCGACGAACCCCTGGGTCGCGGTGAAGACCGACCACAGCGCGATCGCGGCGGCATAGACCCGCCGCGTCCCGAACCGGTCGAGCAGCGCGCCGCCGGGCACCTGCGCGATGACATAGGCCCATGCGAACGCCGACAATATATATCCGGTCGCGACCGGCGACAGGCCGAGTTCGGCCGACGCCGCGCTGCCCGCGATCGAGAAGGTCGCCCGGTCGGCATAGTTGATCGACGTGATGAGGAAGATCAGCGCAATGATGCGGTAGCGGACATGCGTCGGGCGCGCGCCATCCGCGGCGATGCCCGTAACCGACTGAACCGTCATCGCGCTCTCCCTGTCCGCCGGATGCGGGTCCGGCCCTTGTCGTTGGCAGCGACGCTACCGGCAGGCGCGGGCGGGGTCCAAGTCAAAAACGCGCATGATCCAGCCACGTTTCGGCTGGATCGCGCCCGGATGACGGGACTTGCCGGGGCGGATGGTGCGGGTCGCGCAATGATCGATGCGGAATCGGAATTGGCGTCGGACGCTTTGCTGCGGATAGGCAAGGCTCAGACAAGCCGGCCACAGACGCCGGTCCATAGAGGGGATGATCCATGGCCGGCATCACACAGTTTCGCCACCTGCTCGTCGTCACCAGCGCCCTGGTCGCGCCGGGCATCGCATCGGCGCAGGGCATGCCCGAGACCAATGTCGAGAAGGCGGCCCGAGCGCCCGGCGCGCAGAACGACACCGCCTCCCCGCCGCCGTCGCCCGCCGCGCCGGTCGAACCGGACGTGACCGACGCCGCCGACGGCGAGATCGTCGTCACCGGTTTCCGCGAGAGCCTGACCAGCGCGATCAACATCAAGCGCAACAGCACCTCGGCGATCGACGCGATCAAGGCGGAGGACATCGCCGAATTCCCCGACCTGAACCTCGCCGAATCGCTGCAACGCATCCCCGGCGTGGCGATCAGCCGGGTGAACGGCGAAGGCCGCAACATTTCCGTCCGCGGGCTCGGCCCCGAATATACCCGCGTGCGCATCAACGGGATGGAGGCGATCGGCACCACCGGCGGCACCGACAATTCGGGCGGCGTGAACCGCGGGCGCGGGTTCGACTTCAACATCTTCTCCTCCGACCTGTTCAACAGCCTCGCGGTGCGCAAGACCGCGACCGCGGATGTGGAGGAAGGCTCGCTCGGCGCGACCGTCGATCTCCAGACCGCCCGCCCGTTCGACTTCAAGAAGTCGACCGCCGTCGTCTCGGCGCAGGCGAGCTACAACGACCTGGCGGAAAAGGTGACGCCGCGCGTCTCGACATTGCTCACCACCACCACGTCCGACGGGCGGTTCGGCGTGCTGCTGTCGATCGCGTACGAACAGCGCAAGCTGCGCGAGGAAGGCGCGAACATCACGCGCTGGACCTATGGCGGGTTCAACGGCGGCTTCGACCCCCGCTCGACGATCGCGGGCAAGACGATCGCCGAGATCAACGACGCCAACCCCGACACCGCGCTGTTCCACCCGCGCATCCCCGGCCTCGTCAGCTACGACATCGAACAGGAACGGCTGGGCGCGGCGCTGTCGCTGCAGTTCCAGCCGACCGATGCGACGCTGCTGACGATCGACGGCCTCTATTCGCGGCTCGACGGCACGCGCAGCGAAGCGCAGTTCCAGGCGATCGGCTTCAGCCGCTCGGGCACCGGCAAGCCGCAGACGATCATCCGTTCGGGCGTAGTGGACGAGAACAACAACATCGTTTCCGGCACGTTCGACAATGTCGACCTGCGCACCCAGGCGCGCTTCGACAAGCTGACCACCGATTTCTATCAGATCACCGGCACGCTGGCGCAGGATCTGGGCGATCGGGTGAAGGTCGGCGGGGTCGTCGGCTATGCGCTGTCCGACTTCCGCAATCCCATCCAGACGACGGTCACGCTCGACGCGGCGAATACGCAGGGGTTCTTCTACGACTTCTCGACCCGCTTCCCGACGATCCGGCCGGGCGTGGATATCGCCAACCCGGCGACCTTCGCCTTCACCAACGGCACCTCCGAGGTCCGCATCCGCCCGCAGACCGTCACCAACAGCTTCCTCAATGCCAAGGGCTTCCTCGAATGGAAGGCGACCGATGCGGTCAAGCTGAAGGTCGGCGCCGACTGGCGGCGGTTCGACTATGACTCGACCGAACGCCGCCGCACCTCGGGCGAGAGCGTCGTGCAGACGCTGACCCCGGCGCAGATCGCCGCCGGTACCCGCCTGTACGACGGCTTCGGCAAGGGGATCAACGTGCCCGCGGGTACGCCGGGCGGCTGGATCGTGCCCGACCTCGCGGCGTTCGAGCAGCTCTACGGCCTCTATTCCAACCCGCTCTACGCGACCGGCGGCGTCGAGGCGACCTCGGCGCGGGGCTCCTATACGACGGTGCGCGAGCAGGACACCGGGCTGTGGGCGATGGGCGAGTTCAACCTCGCCGATGCCGGGCTGCCGGTGCGCGGCGACATCGGGGTCCGCTATGTCCGCACCGACCAGCGCTCGACCGGCTATGCCAGCCGCGGCACCGCCTTCGACCTCGTGGTCGCCGAGCGCGACTACGGGAACTGGCTGCCGTCGGGCAACATCGTGTGGGACATCACGAACAACCTGCTGTTCCGCCTCGGCGCGGCCAAGACGATCGCGCGCGCCGGGATCGGATCGCTGTCGCCCGGCGGCAACGTCTCGATCTCGGGCGGCAATCGCGGCTTCTCCAGCGGCAACCCCGATCTCAAACCCACCGAATCGACCAATGTCGACGTGGCGATCGAATGGTATCCGACGCGCGGCGCGCTCTATGCCGCGTCCTTCTTCCACAAGGACATCAGCACCTTCGTCCAGACGCTGAGCGTCGACGTGCCGTTCAGCGAACTGGGCCTGCCCGCCTCGATCCTCGCGGGCACCTCGGCGCTGCCGACCGACGTGTTCATCGTCAGCCGCCCGGTCAATTCGGACGGCGGCAAGCTCAAGGGGTTCGAGGTCAACGTCCAGCAGCCGCTGAGCTTCCTGCCCGGCCTCCTCCAGAACTTCGGCGTGCTGGCGAACTATACCTATGTCGACTCGAACATCCGCTACCTGACCGGCACCGGCAGCGTGACCCAGCCGCTGATCGGCCTGTCGAAGCATGCCGCCAACGGCACGCTGTATTTCGAGACGCCGCGCTTCTCGATCCGCGGCTCGGTCGCCTATCGCTCGCGCTACCTGACGGCGGTGCCGGGGACCGAGGGCAACAGCTACAACGGCACCAGCGCCACGACCAATTTCGACGCGCAGGTCTCGTACGACGTGACCGACGCCTTCAAGCTGAGCCTCGAGGCGATCAACATCACCGATACGTTCAACGACCAGTTCGTGGACGAGAGCAACCGGCTGAACGTCCGCACGCACAGCGGACGACAGTTCCTGCTCGGCGCACGCTACGCCTTCTGACGTTCCGCGCAGAACTTCTCCCCGCTGCGCCATCCTCGGCCGCCCCGCGACGGGCGGCCGTTCTGTGCGTGAAGGGCGGTGCGGGGACGGCGGAAGCCCCTTGCGCGGTGGAGCGAGGGACGGCAGCTTGGCGTCCGGCCCTGCCCCGGCAGGCGCGATGACCGTCCGTTGAGGTGCCATGCCGCGATCGAAAGGCGATCGGCGCTGCCCGCCGCCGCGCCCGCACATCCCCCACCATGCTGCGCACCGCCGCGCATGACCGCCGACGATCCGGCGCTGCGGCTGCGGCAGGTGGCGGACCTGCTGGCACGGCGGCGCTTCGCCGAGGCGCGCAGCGCGATCGAGCCGCTCGCAAGGGCGATGCCGGATATCGCGAAGGTGCAGCATCTCCTCGGCATTGCGGCGATGCGGCTGGGCGACGGTCCGGCGGCCGGGCGTGCGCTCGCGGCGGCACAGCAGGCCGCGCCGCGCGACGCGGAGATCGCCGCCGATCGTGCCCGGCTGTTGCTCGCGCTGGGCCGGGCGGCAGAGGCGCTGGCGGCGACCGATACGATCGCCGCTGCGGGCGACGCGCCCGACCCGCTGCTGGTCGAACGCGCGCGTGCGCTCAAGGCGCTGGGCCGGATCGACGAAGCGGTCGCCGAACGCGCGCGGATCGTCGCGCGCAATCCCGCCGATGCCCGGGCGCAGCACAATCTCGCCGCGGCGGCGGGCGACGCCGGGGATGCCGAGCGGGCCGAGACGGCGGCGCGCGCCGCGATCGCCGCCGGGGGCGATGCGCCGGAGACATGGCTGGTGCTGGCCCGCGCGCTCCAGGCGCTCGGCCGGTTCGACGAAGCCGAAGCGGCGTTCGGCGCGGCGATCCACCGTCGGCCCGACTATGTCGATGCCCGACGCGATCTGGCGCAGCTGCACTGGATGCGCAGCGGCGATGCACAGGCGGCATTGGCGATGCTGGAGGTACCCGCCGTGCAGGGTGCGTCCGCGGCACGGCTGCGGGCGATCGCGGCGCGGCTGCTCGCCGATGCGGGCGATCCGCGCGCGGGCTATGCCCGTCTCCTGCACCGCCCCGTCACGGGCGATGCGATGCTGGAGATGACCGCCGCGCATCTGGCCGCCCGCTTCGATCCGGCGCGTGCCGTCGCGCATGCGGCCCGCGCGGCGGCGCTGGCGCCGGCGAACGACCGCGCCGTACGGTGTCTGGTCGAGGCGCTGCTGGCGGCGGGCGATCCGCGGCAGGCGATGGCGCGGATCGCCCCGCTGCGCACCGCCCTGCCGCTCGATCAGGAACTGATCGCGCTCGAATGGACCGGGTGGCGGCTGACCGGCGATGCGCGCGCCGACGCGCTCTACGATTATGCCGCCTTCGTCCGGGCCGCGCCGATCGCGCCGCCGCCGGGCTGGTCCCGGCTGGACGACTATCTGCGGGATCTCGCGGCGGGGCTCGGCGATCTGCATCGGCTGCGCACCCATCCGCTCGACCAGTCGCTGCGCCACGGCACGCAGACCGGTGCCGACCTGCGCCGCAGCCGCCACCCGGCGATCGCCGCATTCCGCGACGCGATCGCACCGGCCGTCGCCGACTATCTCGACCGGCTGGGCACGGGGCCGGACGTGCTGCGCCGACGCAACGCCGGGCGGGCGGCGCCGGGGGGCATGTGGTCGGTCCGGCTGCACCCGGGCGGCTTCCATGTCGACCATATCCACCCGCACGGCTGGCTGTCGTCCGCCTGCCATATCGCGGTGCCTGCCGACGACGGCATGCGCGGGGGATGGCTGAAGTTCGGCCAGCCCGGCATTGCCACGTCCCCTGCCCTCGGCCCCGAACACTGGGTTCCGGCGCGGGCGGGGCAGATCACGCTGTTCCCCTCCTATATGTGGCACGGCACGGCACCGTTCGGCGGCAACGAGTCGCGGCTGTCGATCGCGTTCGACCTGATGCCCGCCTGATCGCGCTGCCCTTCTGCTGCACCTGCACACGTCCCGGACAGGAAAAATGTCAAGGATTACAAATTATTTATCCATATAATCATTAGCTTATGAAAAAATCCACTATCAAGGACCAGTTAAGTGGATTTTTCTATGGCGTCGCGGAACAATCTGCGTCACTCTGATGACACAGACGAGAGCCGCAGTCGGCAAGTCCGATAATGCGATGCCCGAATAGTCGCTCAACACGCTTTTGATGAATGCCGTTCGTTGCACAGCTGAACCTGACAAGGTTTCGGCGGGGGCCAGTTGCGACCGGAAGTACCGACAGTATCGGCGTAGCGTAAACAACCAGCGATACCATAATATACAATTGGAGAGGCGATCGCACGCATTTTGACGGGGACAAAATGACATGCCGCACTATCTTCGTGATGCCTTGCGCAATCATCCGTGCGTTATCAACCGCGGAATGTTGCTTGCTTCCGCCAGCATCGTCGCAGGACTGATTGCCGGCACGGGACCGGCATTTGCCCAGACGAGCGCCACGGCACCCGTTGCCGCCGCCGCCGCGTCCGAACAACTGGCGTCGCTCGACGGCGCGGCACAGGAAGCGCCGGTAGCACTGGCTGCGGGAACGGCGCAGCCTGCGGAGGAGCCGGGCGAGGATATCGTCGTCACCGGATCGCTGATCGCCCGGCCCGATTATCAGGCGAACAGCCCGATCGTATCGGTCGGCGCGGAAGCGATCGCGGCGACCGGGCAGATCACGGTCGAACGCGCGCTGTCGCAGATGCCGCAGTTCGCGGGCGGCCTCGGCCAGTCCAACACCTCCACCACCGGTACCGGGCTGAACGGCGGACAGGCCAATGCGTCGCTGCGCGGCCTGGGGTCGAAGCGCACGCTGATCCTGCTCGACGGCAAGCGGCTCCAGCCGTCGAACCCCGACGGCTCGATCGATCTCAACACCATTCCCGAAGCGCTGATCTCGAACATCGAGGTCATCACCGGCGGTGCGTCGACGACCTATGGGTCCGATGCGACGGCGGGCGTGGTGAACTTCCGCCTGAAGCGCGATTTCAGCGGACTGGCGCTGCGGGCCTTCACCGGCATCACCAACTACGGCGACGGCGCCAATTTCCGCGTGACCGCGACCGGCGGCGGACAGTTCGACGACGACCGCGGCCGCGCGTTCGTCTCGCTCGACTATTCGCGGCGCGACCGCGCCAAACAGGCCAAGCGGCCGTGGTATCCCGAGCGGCAATATTGCTGCGGCGCGAACGAGGCGATCCCCTATGCGGTCGCCTATTTCCCCGGCAACCTGCCGACGCTCGCCTCGGTCAACGCGCTGCTCGCCACCTATGGCGCGGCACCCCTGGTCCCGACGTCGACCGCGACGACCGGGCAGCGCAATTCCTATGCCGGGGAATTCGGCTTCAACAACGACGGCACGCTGTTCACCACCAACGGCGTGCCGGTGCGCAACTTCCGCGGCGTGGAAACCGACGAATATTATCTGATCGACGAATCCGGCTCGCCCTATGTCGGGCAGGGCAAGCAGTTCAAGTTCGGCTTCCGCGGTGGCGACATCCAGTCGGAGATGGAACGCTATATGGCGATGGGCCGGGTGGACTATGACGTCACCGACGCGATCTCGGTGTTCGGCCAGTTCAGCTACACGACCTATATGCAGGATTCGATCGTCAACACGACGCTCTCGAACAACTTCTACACGCCCTCGATTCCCTACAACAGCGTGCTGATCCCGAACGATCTGAAGGCGGTGCTGGCGTCGCGCCCCAACCCCACCGGATCGTTCGCATCGACCAAGTCGTGGCAGGCGATCGGCAACCGGGGGCAGAGCTACAAGTACAACGTCTGGCAGTTCATGACCGGGGCCGACGGCGAACTGGGCATCGGCGACCTTCGCTGGGAAGCCTATGCCACCACCAGCGCCGCCGATTTCTATAACGGGCAGACCGGCGGCCTGAGCGCCAGCCGCCTGATGGCGCTGTTCAACAGCCCGACCGGACAGGTCAGCACCTGTACCGACTTCCGCTATTTCGGCGACTTCCCGATCTCGCAGGGGTGCAGCGACTATCTGACGCGCGATACGCTCAACACGACGAACCTGCGCCAGACGGTGGTGCAGGGCACGCTGGCGGGATCGCTGGTCGAGCTGCCGGCGGGCAAGGTGAAGTTCGCGGTCGGCTCCGACTATCGCTCCAATTCCTTCACCTACAAGGCCGACGAGGCGCTGAACCAGCCGCAGGGCACCAGCTATTTCGCCGACGGCGGCAGCGACATCATCGGCTTCGCATCGCTGCGCTCGTCACAGGGCGAAGTGAAGGTGAAGGAGGTGTTCGGCGAGTTGTTCGTGCCGGTCCTCTACAACACCCCGCTGATCCAGGAACTGAGCCTCGACCTCGGCTATCGCTTCTCCGATTATGACTCGATCGGCGGCACCCACACCTACAAGGTCGATTTCGCCTGGGCCGTGGTGGACGAGGTCCGCTTCCGCGGCGGCTACAACCGCGCGATCCGCGCGCCCAGCCCCGGCGAGTTGTTCGCGCCGGTATCGAACAGCAGCACCGGCATCGGCACCGCCGGCGCGACCGCCATCACCGGCGACCCGTGCGACCGGCGCTCGCAGTTCCGGTTGCAGAACCCGACGCAGGTCCGCGCGCTGTGCCTTGCGCAGGGGATCACGCCCGCCGCCTACGACAGCTTCGCCGCCACGTCGCAGGTATTCCCGCTGACCGGCGGCAACCCCGATCTCGACGAGGAAGTCGCCGACACCTATTCGATCGGTGTGATCCTGGGGTCGCCGTTCGATACCCCGCTGCTGCGCGACCTGAAGCTGTCGGTCGATTATTACGACATCAAGATCCGCGACGCGATCGGGACGCTGGGCATCACCCAGATCGTGCAGTCCTGCTTCAACGTCGGCGGCACCAACCCGACCTTCTCTTCCAGCAACTATTTCTGCCAGCTGCTCGGCCAGCGGCAGGCGAACGGCGAGCTGGGCGCGGGCGCGTCGCAGCCGCTGCTCAACCTCGGCCAGTTCCAGGTGGCGGGGGTGGATGCGCAGCTCGACTGGCGGTTGCGGCTGGACGAGATCGGCCTGGGCGAGGGTGCGGGCACGTTCAGCGTGCGCAGCGTCGTGTCCTATCTCGACAAGTTCAAGATCCAGGACCGCCCCGGCCAGCCGTTCCGCAACTTCGCAGGCACGATCGGCCGCTCGATCGAGGCCAATGCCGGTGTCTCGCACCCGCGGTGGAAGGCGAATACCGGCTTCAACTACGACAATGACGGGTTCGACATCGGGCTGACGTGGATCTTCATCGACAGGATGAAGCACAGCAACACCGTCGCCACCCCGACCGCGACGACGCCGGGGATCAAGGCGTACAGCCTGTTCAACCTGAACATCGGGTTCGACCTGAAGGCATCGGGCGTGTCGATCGCGCTGGGTTCCGCCAATATCTTCAACACCGCGCCGCCGACCTATTCGGACAATATCCCGACCTATGACGGGCAGCTGTACGACATCGTCGGGCGGACGTTCTTCGCTTCTTTGTCCAAGAAGTTCTGACGGGATGCGGGCGCAGCCGCAGATGCGCCCGCATCATCACACCGGGCTGCGACACTTCGATCCGAGGGGGATGGATATGCGTGACGATCTTGGCCGCAAGGCATCCGGAAACACCCGCCGCGGGCGCGCATGGCGCCGCATTTCGATCGGGCTGGCCGCCTGTACCCTCGCGGTCGCCGCGCCGGGGGCGGGATGGGCGCAGGGCGCGGTGCCCACGCCCGAAAGCTGGTTCGGCCACCGGATGGGGGCCGACCGCCAGCTCGAGCCGTACGACAAGATCGTCGCCTATTACCAGAAGCTCGCCCAGACCAGCGATCGCATCAAGGTCGTCGAGATCGGCAAGTCGACCGAGGGCAAGCCGTTCCTCGTGATGTTCGTCTCCTCGCCCGAGAATCTGGCGCGGCTGGAGGAATATCGCCAGATGAACGCGAAGCTCGCCGATCCGCGCGGCGTGCCGCAGGCGGAGCTGGACGCGATCGTCAAGAACGGCAAGGCGGTGATCGTCCAGTCGTACGACCTGCATTCCAGCGAGATCGCGGCAGCGCTGACGGCGGTGGAATTCACCTATGACATGGTGACGCGCACCGATCCCGAGGCGATGAACGTCCTGAACAACGTCATCCAGATCATCATGCCCTCGCTCAATCCCGACGGGCACGACATGGTGCAGCAATGGTACATGAAGTACGTCGGCACGCCGTACGAGGGCGGCGCGATGCCGTGGCTGTACCAGAAATATGTCGGCCACGACAACAACCGCGACGCCTTCATGCTGAACATGGTGGAATCGCAGCATATCGCGAAGATCCTGTACCGCGACTGGATCCCGCAGGCCTATATCGACCATCACCAGATGGGCCAGTACGCCCCGCGCATCTCGATCCCGCCCTATGCCGATCCGATCCGCCCCGGCGCCGATCCGCTCGTGTGGCGCGAGATGATCTGGTACGGGTCGCACATGGGCTACAACCTCGACCAGGCCCAGCTGAAGGGCGGGATCGGGGATGCGATCTATTCGGGCTGGGGCCATTTCGGCTTCCACTGGATCACGCCGTTCCACAACATCGCGGGCATGCTCGACGAAAGCGCGAGCGCGAACCTCGCCTCGCCGCTCTATGTCCATCCGGACCAGTTGCAGGGCGGGCAGCGCAACGTTCCGAACAACGGTCCGCAGATCAACATGCCCGATCCGTGGACCGGCGGCTGGTGGCGTTCGCGCGACATCGTCGACCGGCAGAAGGTCACGTCATGGTCGCTGGTCGACCTTGCCGCCAAGAACCGCGAGATGGTGCTCAAGAACATGTATCTGAAGGCGCAGCGCCAGATACAGCGCGGTGCGGAGGCCGAGGTGAAGGCCTATGTCATCGCCGCCGACCAGCACGACCCGCTGACCGCGCGCAAGATGATCGACGCGCTGCTGCTCCAGAAGGTCGATGTCTACCAATCGCCGCAGGGCTTCGTGCAGGAGGGCAAGGCCTACGGCCCCGGCAGCTATGTCGTGCCGATGAACCAGCCGAACCAGGGGCTGGTGCGCTATCTGCTCGGGCGGACCTTCTTCCCCGACGACACCTACGCCCGGACCAAGGACGGCACGCCGATCCGCCCCTATGACATGGGCACCGACACCATGACCGAGTTCATGGGGGTGAAGAGCGATCCGCTGACCCAGGCGGTGACCACCCAGCTCGCCCCCGTCGCCGGGATCGGGGTGAAGCCCGGCACCGTCGAGGGCAGCGGCCCCTATCTGCTCGACGGGCGGCTGAACGACAGCTTCCATGCGGTGAACCTGCTGCTGCGCGGCGGGGCGAGCGTGAAGCGGGTCAGCGCGCCCTCGGGCAGCGCGAAGGTCGGCGATTTCGTCGTCACCGGATCGCCGCAACTGGCGCAGTCGGTCGCGGCATCGACCGGCGTCAGCTTCACGCCCGCGGGCGGGGCCAGCGGCTATGCGGTCGCCGCGCCGCGCATCGCGATGCTCAAACGCTATCGCGGCGGCAACATGGACGAGGGCTGGACCCGGTTCCTGCTCGAACAATATGACTTCGGCTATGCCTCGATCATGGATGCCGAGATCAAGGCGGGCAACCTCATCAAGAAATACGACGTGATCGTCCTGCCCTCGGACTCGGTCGCCAACATGACCGGCGAGGCACCCAAGGGCGAGGCGGCGGGACGCGGCGGCGGCGCGGGTCGCGAAAGCATCGAGAGCGTGCCGCCCGAATATCGCAGCGGCTTCGGCGATGCGGGCGTCGCCGCGCTCAAGGCGTTCGTCGAGGCGGGCGGGCGGATCGTCACCTTCGGCGCGGCGGCCGACCTGCCGATCCAGAAGTTCGAGCTGCCGGTGCGCAACATCGTCGCGGGCAAGCCGGCCAAGGAATTCTGGTCGCCGGGCAACACGCTGTGGATGAACGTCGACAACCAGGACCCGCTGGCATACGGCATGCCCGCCAAGGCGCTGGCGATCTTCACCGCCGAATGCCAGGCCTATGAAGTCACCCCGCGGATGCACAACGAACGGGTGAAGGTGCTGGCGACCTATGCCGATCAGGACGTGCTCCAGAGCGGCTGGCTGCTGGGTGCCGAGCTGATCGAGGGGAAGGCCGCGGCGGTGCAGGCCTCGCTCGGCAAGGGCGACGTGGTGCTGCTCGGCTTCCGCCCGCAGCACCGGGCGCAGGCGCACGGCACCTACAAGCTGTTCTTCGACGCGCTCTTCAAGACGCCGGGCGGCGTCTGATCGATCGGGTTCCGGCCGCCGCGTTCGCGGGCGCGGCGGCCGGTCGGCAGCGGATATCCATCGAGGGAACAGGCAATGACGTTCAGGTCGCTCGCGCTCGGCAGCGCGTTGGTGGTGGCGGGGTTCGGCGGACAGGCATCGGCACAGGTCGCGCCGGAAAGGCTTGCCGCGCTCAAGGAGGATGCGGCCGCCGGGGTCGACCGGCGGGCGAAGCTGATCCAGGAGATGATCGATTCGATCTTCAGCTTCGGCGAACTGGCGATGCAGGAGGTCGAGACATCGAAATACATCACCGCCATCCTGGAAAAGAACGGCTTCACCGTGGTGCGCGGCGTCTCCGGCATGCCGACCGCATGGACCGCGACATGGACCAACGGCACCGGCGGTCCGGTGATCGCGGTCGGCTCCGACCTCGACGGTATTCCCAAGGCGAACCAGAAGCCCGGCGTCGCATGGCGCGAACCGATGATCGCGGGCGCGCCGGGGCATGGCGAGGGGCATAATTCCGGACAGGCGGTCAACGTCGCCGCCGCGCTGGCGGTCAAGGAGATCATGCTGCGCGAGAAGATCCCCGGCACGCTGATGCTGTGGCCGGGCGTGGCGGAGGAACCGGTCGCGGCCAAGGCGTTCTTCGTGCGCGACGGCATGTTCAAGGACGTCGACGCGGTGCTCTTCACCCATGTCGGCTCCAACCTCGGGACCAGCTGGGGCCAGCCGTCGGGCACCGGCGGCGTGTCGGTCCTCTATACCTTCACCGGCGAATCCGCCCATGCCGCGGGCGCGCCGTGGCGCGGGCGATCCGCGCTGGATGCGGTCGAGCTGATGGACATCGGCTGGAACTTCCGGCGCGAACACCTGCGCCCCGAACAGCGGTCGCACTATGTCATCACCGACGGCGGCGACCAGCCCAACGTGGTCCCGTCGAAGGCGACCGTATGGTATTATTTCCGCGAGCAGACGTTCGACAATATCGCGAAGAACTATGCGATCGGCACGAAGATCGCCGAGGCCGCGGCCCAGATGAGCGACACGAGCGTCGAGCATCGCATCATCGGCACCGCCGCCCCGCAGCACATGAACCGCCCGATCGCCGAGGCGGCCTATGCCAATATCCAGAAGATCGGCATGCCCACCTGGACCCCGCAGGAGCAGGAATTCGCCAAGGCGGTGCAGAAGCTGGTCGGCGGCAAGCAGACCGGGCTCGACACCGCGCTCAAGCCGCTGACCCCGCCCGATCCCGAACCCCGGAGCGGCGGATCGGACGATATCGGCGACGTGTCGTGGACCAGGCCGACGATCACCATCCGCTTCCCCTCCAACATCCCCGAGCTGCCCGGCCACAACTGGTCGAACGCGATCGCGATGGCGACGCCGATCGCGCACAAGGGCGGGGTCGCGGGGGCAAAGGCGATGGCGATGACCATGCTCGACCTGTTCACCCGGCCCGAGCTGCTGGCCGACGCCAAGCGCTATTTCACCGAGGTGCAGACGAAGGACCAGAAATACCAGCCGGTGCTGACCGACGAGAAGCCCTATATCCAGCTCAACACCGAGATCATGGCCGAATTCCGCGACCGGATGCGCCCGCTCTATTACGACGCGAAGAAGTACAGGAGCTATCTCGACCAGATCGGGGTGAAGTGGCCGAGCATCACCAGGCCGCAATAGCCCCCGCATCCTGTCGCCTATGGCATGATGACATCAAGCCTGTCCGTTCGTCCTGAACAGCCGTTGAGCCTGTCGAAATGGCGTATCGAAGGACCGCCCGGGGCAGATGCTTCGATACGAGGCTTCGACAAGCTCAGCCCCTGCTCGGCACGAACGGGTGCGCCTCATATTATCATCCTCTAGCGGAGAGCCGCCCGATGGTCATCACCCTGGGCGATGTGGAGCGCGCGGCCGCCCGCATCGCCGGTGCGGTCGCGCGCACGCCGTTCCTCCATTCGCAGACGCTGTCCGACCTGACCGGCGCGGAGCTGTGGCTGAAGTTCGAGAATCTCCAGTTCACCGCATCGTTCAAGGAACGCGGCGCGCTGAACCGGCTGCTCGCGCTCGATCCCGCCGCCCGTGCGCGCGGCGTGGTGGCGGTATCGGCGGGCAACCATGCGCAGGGGGTGGCGCTGCACGCCCGGCGGCTGGGCATCCCTGCGACCATCGTGATGCCACAGGGGACGCCCGCGGTGAAGGTGGCGCGCACCGCAGGCTTCGGCGCGCGGGTGGAACTGGTGGGCGCGGACCTCGCCGCGGCGATGGCGGAGGTGCCCCGCTTCGTCGCGCAGGGGCTGACCTTCGTCCATCCGTTCGACGATCCGGTGGTGATGGCGGGCCAGGGCACCGTCGCGCTGGAGATGATCGACGACGGGCCGCCGCTCGACGCGGCGGTGATCGCGGTCGGCGGCGGCGGGCTGATCGGCGGCATCGCGACCGTGTTCAAGGCACGCTCCCCCGCGACGCAGGTCATCGGCGTACAGAGCGAGCTCTACCCGTCGATGGCGCGGGCGCTGGGGCGGCACGACCGGCCGCTGATCGGCGGCACCTCGGTCGCGGAGGGGATTGCGGTGGCCGCGCCGGGGCGCTGCACGCTGGCGACGGCGCGGGCGCTGGTCGACGACATGCTGGTCGTGCCCGAGGCGCTGATCGAGGATGCCGTCGCGCTGCTGCTCCAGATCGAGAAGACCCTGTGCGAGGGGGCCGGTGCCGCGGGACTGGCCGCGGTGCTGGCGGAGCCCGAACGCTTCCGCGGCAAGCGCGTCGGCCTCGTGCTGTGCGGCGGCAACATCGACATGCGCGTGCTGACCGCGATGCTGCAACGCCATCTGGCGCGCGCCGGACAGCTCGTGCGGCTGCGGGTGACGACGCCGGACCATGCCGGGCTGCTCGGCAGCGTCGCGACGATCATCGGCGATCGCGGCGGCAACATCCTCGACGTGGCGCACGACCGCGTGTTCGGCGGCGCCTCGGCGCGATCGGCGCGGATGGTGTTCACGGTCGAACTGGCGGGCCACGCCCCGGCACGCGCGATCCTCGACGCGCTGCACGACCGGGGCTTTGCGGCGGAGGTGATGGGCGGCGGCGTAGCGGCGGCGGAGGCGGTTTAGAGTCTGATCCAGCGCGCTGGATCAGGGCGGTACCGGCCCGCTCCCACGCAAGTGGATCCCGCCTTATGGCATCACCACCAGCAGCGCGGTCGCGGGCAGGTCGCCCGGATTGCGGATCGCGTGCGGCACGTCGACCGGATAGCGCGCGATCGCCCCTGCGCCGACCGTCGCGGTCGTATCGGCGCTGGTCACGATCATCGTGCCGGTCAGCACCGAGAGATGCTCGAAGCTGCCATGGCCGTGCGGATCGGACACCAGCTCGCCGCCCGGCTCCATCGTCATGTGATACAGCTCGGTCCGGCCCACGTCGCTCGCCGCGCTCAGGATGCGCATCACGCACAGCCCGTCCTTGGTGCGGATCTCCGGCACGAACGACGCGGCGGTCAGCTCGATCCGCGCGCGCCGCTCCAGCCGGTGGCCGCCGACGAAGTCGGACAGCTCGACGCCGAGCGCCTGCGACAGGTGCCAGACGATCGCCAGCGTCGGATTGGCCTGCCCGCGCTCGATCTGCGACAGCATCGATCGCGACACGCTGGACACCGCCGACAGCTCGTCCAGCGTCATGCCGCGCTCCTTGCGCAGGCTCTGCAGCCGGGGGCCGATGGCGGGAGGTTTCGGGCGTTCAGCGGTCATGGCCGAACCTACCCTTTCCCAGCAAATGGGACAATCGCGTTCACTCGGCAGGCTCCGGTTGCGGCGCCAGCGCGGCGTCGAGCGCGCGCGTCATCGCCAGCGGCGATCCGGTCCCGCGCGCCAGCCGGCGATAGACCAGCGGCACGACGAACAGCGTCAGCAGCGTCGCGATCGACAGGCCGAACACCACGACCACCCCGATGGCCGATCGCGCACCCGCCCCCGCGCCATGGCTGAGCCACAGCGGCACCGCGCCCAGCACCGTCGCGATCGAGGTCATCAGGATCGGGCGCAGCCGCCGCGTCGCCGCCTGCACGATCGCGTCGTGCAGCGGCTGCCCGTCGTCGCGCAACTGGTTGGCGAACTCGACGATCAGGATGCCGTTCTTGGCGGCCAGCCCGACCAGCATGACGATGCCGATCTGGCTGAACAGGTTCAGCGTCTGCCCGGTCAGCGCAAGGCCGATCACCCCGCCCCCCACCGCCAGCGGCACGGTGGTCAGGATCACGGCGGGGTGGACGAAACTCTCGAACTGCGCGGCGAGCAGGAGGTAGACGATGACGATCGTCAGCGCGAACACGATCCAGATCGAGCCCGATGCCTGCTTCAGCGCCTGGCTCTCGCCGCGATAGCCGATCGCGACGATCTCGGGCGATTTCGCCGCCTCCGCTTCGAGGAACGCAAGGGCGCGGCCCAGCGAATAGCCCGGTGCCAGCCCGCCCTGCAACGTGATCGCGCGCAGCTTGTTGAACCGTCCCAGCTCGCGCGCCGATGCGGTATCGCGGGTGTGGACGAGGTTGGCGAGCGGCACGAGATCGCCCGAGCGCGCCCGGACATAGACCGAGGACAGCCGCGATTCACGGTCGCGCTGGTGCGGATCGGCCTGCACCATCACGCGATATTCCTGGCCGTTCTCGGTATAGGTCGATACGCGGCGCGACCCCATCAGCGTCTGCAACGCCTGGCTGACCGCATCGACCGATACGCCGAGGTCGCCCGCGCGCTTGGTATCGATGTCGATCAGCACATGCGGCTTGGATTCGACATAGTCGGCGTCGAGGTTGACGAGGCCCGGATTGGCGCGCGCCGCCGCGAGGATGCGGTCGCGCGCGCGGGCGAGGTCGGTATAGTTCGATCCCGCGATCACGAAATTGACCGGCTGCCCCCGGCTGCGCCCCAGCGACGAGCGCACCGTGGCGTTGCCGCGCGTCGCGGGCAGCTCGGCCAGCGCGCGCGTGATCTCGCGCGCGGCCTGTTGCGAGCTCTTGTCGCGTACCTCCCAGGGCTTCAGGAAGATGGTCATGCCAGCGCTGCTGTAGTCGTCGGAATTATACTGGTTGGGGATGCGCGCGGTCAGGTTGCGCACCTCGCCCTGCGTCACCATCGGCAGCACGCGCGCCTCGGCGCGGCGGACATATTGGTCGAGCTGGGCGAAGCCGGTCCCCTCCGGCGCGGCGAGGCGGACCTCGATCACCCCGGTATCCTCGGGCGGGACCAGTTCGGTATCGAGCGTGGTGAACAGCCATGCCGCGCCGCCCAGCACGCCGATCGTCGCCACGATCATCGGCAGCGGTCGCGCCAGCACATGGTCGAGCAGGCGGCGATAGCCCGCCTCGGTCCGGGTCAGCACGCGATCGATCGCGGCGGCGAAGCGGCCCGGCGGCGCATCGCCCAGCAGCTTCACGCACAGCATCGGCGCAAGGCTGAGCGCCAGCACCCCCGATATCCCGACCGCCGCGATCATCGTCACCGCCAGTTCGCGGAACAGCAGCCCGGTCTGCCCGGTGATGAACAGCACCGGCACGAACACCGCACAGACGACGAGCGTGGTCGATACGACCGCAAAGCCCACCTGGCGCGCGCCGAGGAACGCTGCCACGATCGGCCGCTCGCCGTCGCGGATGCGGTGGTGGACATTCTCCAGCACGACGATCGCATCGTCGACCACCAGCCCGATCGCCAGCACCAGCGCCAGCAGCGTCAGCAGGTTGATCGAATAGCCGAGCAGCCACAGCACCGCGAAGCTGGCCAGCAGGCAGATCGGCACCGTGATCGCCGGGATCAGCGTCGCCCGCCACGATCCGAGGAACAGGAAGATGACGAGCACCACCAGCACCGCCGCCTCGACCAGCGTGTGCCACACTCCCTCGATCGCGCGGTCGATGAACACCGACACGTCGGTACACAGTTGCAGCGTCATGCCCGGCGGCAGCTGCGGCTCGATCTCCGCGGCCAGCTTCTTCGCCGCCTGCGCCACCGCCAGCGTGTTCGCGCCCGACTGGCGGACGAGGCCCATGCCGACGCCGACCTCGCCGTTGGCGCGCAGGCTGGTGAAGGGGTTCTCCGGCCCCTCCTCGACCCGCGCGACATCGCCGAGCTTGACGAGATAGCCGTCGCCGCCGCGCCCGACGACCAGCGCGCGAAACTGTTCGGGCGTGCGATAGCCGCGGTTGACGCGCAGCGACAGATTCTGCTGCGGCGTCTCCAGCCGCCCGGCGGGCAGCTCGACATTCTGCCCGCGCAGCGCGCGCTCGACATCCGCCGGGGTCAGGCGGAAGGCGGCGAGGCGATCGGTGTCGAGCCAGATGCGCATCGACGGGCGCGCCTGTCCGCTCAGGTTGACCTGCGCCACCCCGTCGATCGTCGAGAAGCGGTCGACCAGCACGCGCTCGACATAGTCGGTCAGCTTCATCCGGCTCCAGCTCGGGGCCTGTACCGCGAAGAAGATGACCGGCGAGGCATCGGCATCGACCTTGCGCACCTCGGACGGCAGCGCATCCTCGGGCAGGTCGTTGACCGCGCCTGCCACCCGGTCACGCACGTCGTTGGCGGCGGCGTCGACGTCGCGGCCGGGGCGGAACTCGATCGAGATGTCGGAGCGACCGTCGGTCGATCGCGACACGATCGTCTCGATCCCCTCGATCCCCGCCAGCCGCTGTTCCAGCGGCACGGTGACGCGGCTCTCGACGATCGCGGAGGCCGCGCCGGTATAGACGGTCGAGACCGAGATGACCGGCGGATCGGTTTCGGGATATTCGCGGACCGGCAGGTTGAGGAGCCCGACCACGCCGAGGATCAGCAGCAGGATCGCGCCGACCGCGGCGACCACCGGCCGCCGGACCGACAGGTCGGACAGCATCATGGCCGCGTGGAGGGCGGCGGCGCGGCCAGCGCCACCTGCATCCCATCCGCCACCTTGACCACGCCTTCGGTGATGACCCGCGCGCCGGGATCGAGCCCGCGCACCTCGATCAGCCCGGCGTCGCGCAGCCCCGTCGTCACCGCGCGGCGCACCGCCTTGTCCCCCGGCCCGACCACGAACACATACCGCCGGTCGCCCTCGCCGATCACCGCCAGTTCGGGCACCGCCAGCGCCTGCCGCGCCGCCGCCTCGATCGCGACCGACAGCAGCATGCCGGGTTTGAGCATGTCGCCGGGGTTGGGCAGGTTGGCGCGGACGGTGACGGCGCGGGTCTGCGGATCGACCATTGCGTCGATCGTGCTGACGTGCCCGCGGATCGGACGATCGGGAAAGGCGGCGGCGGTGGCGAGGATCGGCTGGCCGACATGCAGCGCGGCCAGCGCCGTCTCGGGCACGGCGAAGTCGAGCTTGATCCGCCGGTTGTCGCTGATCGTCACGATCGGCGCGCCCACGCCCACGATCGCTCCGGCGGAAATGTTGCGCAGCGAGACGCGACCGGTGAAGGGGGCGCGGATGACCCGGTCGGCGATCTGCGCGCGGGCGCTGTCGGCATCGGAGCGTGCGCGGCGGGCGGCGGCGTTCTGCCGGTCGAGCGTGGCGCGGGTGGCGAAGCCGCGTTCGCTCAGCGCCTGCGCCCGGGCAAGCTGCGCCACCGCCTCGTCCTCCGCCGCGCGCGCCGCCGACAGCGATGCCTGTTCCTGTCCGTGAGCGAGGACGGCGATCACCTGTCCCCGGCGGACGACATCGCCATCGTCGAAATACAGCCGCTCGATCCGCTCGGTCACGGGCGAGGCGATCGTCACCTGTTCGTCGGCGCGCGCGGTGCCCACGGTTTCGACCCGATCGACGAAGCGGTGCAGCCGTGGGCGCTCGGCGACGACCAGCGGCGGGGCCTTGGCGGATTCGGCCTTGCCGCCGCTGCATCCCGCGAGCAGTGCGGCGGCGAGCGCCAGCCCCGGAATCACCCGCCCCGCGCGAACCGCGCTGCCGGACCTGACGATGACGGGCAAGCTGGCCATATCCACCGCTCCACCGAACCGATCTCGATTCCAGGATAATGGATGGCAATTTTGCTGCGGCGCGTCCAGCGATTAATGCGGATTTTCGTAAGTTATTGTGCGATTCCTTTTGCAGGCGCACAATCTATTGTCGGCATGTTCGCCGAAGTATTTCGATGTACTGGAAGTCGTCATGATCGCACGGCGGAACCGCCGCACCGACGATGCAGCGGTTCCGGTGTACACAGGCGCTGTGGACGGTCGCCGGTCAGATCACGACGAAATCGGCATGGGTCAGCGCCAGACCGGTGCCGATGGTGGCGAACTGGACCGCCGCACCGGCACCGTTGCCGTCGGCGTCGTAATATAGCGCACCGGTCGCGGAGTCGTAGAGGATGCGGTCGTCCGCATCCTGTGCGGCGGTGCCGATCCGGAAGGCCCCCGCCGCCAGCGTGCCGAGGCTGCCCGCCGCGGCGAAGACGGCATCGTCCAGCAGGATCGTGTCGTCGGCCACGGTGAAGTCGGTGATGGTATCGACATTGCCGTTGCCGAGCGCGGTGGAGAAGCGGAAGCTGTCCGCCCCCGCCTCGCCGGTGAGAATGTCGGCACCGAGCCCACCGTCGATCAGATCGGCCCCGCCACGGGCGTTCATGGTGTTGGCACCGGCATTGCCGACCAACACATTGTCCAGCCCGTTGCCGTTGGCATAGGTGCTGAGCGATCCGGTGAGCGTCAGATTCTCGATATGCGAACCCGCCAGGGTGAAGCCGACCGACGAGATGACGGTATCGGTGCCCTGACTGGCGTTTTCGACGACGATGTCGCCGCTGTTGTCGACGTAATAGATGTCGTCGCCGTTGCCGCCGATCATCGTATCGGCACCGAGCCCGCCGTTGATTACGTTGTGCCCGGCATTGCCGGTGAGGACGTTGTTCAGGCTGTTGCCCGTGGCGTTGCTGTTCCCGGTGCCGGTCAGCGTCAGATTTTCGATGAACTGGCCCGCCAGACTGTAGCTGACCGACGCCAGCACCGTGTCGGTACCGGCGTTATTGGCTTCCTGCACGACGTCGCCGGTGCTGTCGACATAATAGGTATCGTCGCCGAGCCCACCGGCCATCACGTCGTTGCCGAAACCGCCGTCGATGACGTTGTTGCCCGCATTGCCGGTGATGACATTGGCGAGGCCGTTGCCCGTGGCGTTGAGGTTGGCGGTGCCGGTGAGCGTGAGGTTCTCAAGGAACTGTCCCGCGAGGCTGTAGCTGACTGAGGCCAGCACCGTGTCGGTCCCGGCGTTGTTGGCCTCGACGATGCGGTCGCTGACCGAATCGACGAAATAGCGGTCGTCGCCCAGCCCCCCGGCCATCACGTCGTCGCCCGCGCCGCCGTCGAGCGTGTTGTTCGCGGCATTGCCGGTCAGGCTGTTGGCCAGCGCATTGCCGAACGCGCTGATCGCCGCCGTGCCGGTCAGGACCAGATTCTCGACATTGGCGCCCAGCGTGTAGGTGATCGACGCCTGCACGCTGTCGGTGCCTTCGCCCGCCGCCTCGATCACGACGTCGCCCGCATTGTCGACGACATAGGTGTCGTTGCCGAGGCCGCCCGCCATCGTGTCCGCGCCAACCAGACCGTCCAGCACGTTGTTGCCGCTGTTGCCGGTGATGACGTTGGCGAGGCCGTTGCCGGTCGCGTTCAGGTTCGCCGTGCCGGTCAGGACCAGGTTCTCGAGGAACTTGCCCGAAAGGCTGTAGCTGATCGAGGCGCGTACCGTGTCGGTGCCCGCACCGTTCGCCTCGACGATGGTGTCGCCGCTATTGTCCACGACATAGGTGTCGTTCCCCGCGCCGCCGATCAGCGTGTCGGCCCCCGCGCCGCCGTCGAGGATGTCGTTGCCGTCGAGGCCCGAGAGGACATTATTGCCGCCATCGCCGGCAAGCGTGTCGTCGAACGCCGATCCGGTCAGATTCTCGAAATTGGCGACCGTGTCCGACCCGCCGCCGCCGGACGCGACCGTGTAGAAACTGCCCTGGCCGTTCAGCGTGACGGTCACGGCCGCCGTGGCGCCGGCATAGGACAGGGTGTCGATGCCGCCCCCGCCATCGAGCCGGTCGTTCCCGCCGCCGCCCTCGACATGATCGTTGCCGCTGCCCGCCGACAGGATGTCGTCGCCGGTACCGCCGGTCAGCCGGTCGTTGCCGCTGCCGGTGGCGATCTCCACCCGCTCGAAATTGGTCAGCGTGTCGCCGACGCCGAGGACCGTGGAAGCAGCACCGCCCGCGTTCAGCGCGAAGCTGATCGCAGCGCTCGACGCGGTGTAGTCGCCGACAAAGGTATCGACGCCGCCGCCGCCATCGACATTGGCGCGCGATATATCGCCAGCAGTATATAGCTTGTGGAAAAAGCGGTTGCTGCCGCTTCCGAAGGTGACGTTCAGCGTCTCCATGCCCGAGATCGAGAGGCCGCCGCCATAGCCGCCGCCGGCGAATTGATACTGGAAAGAGTCGGTCCCGGTGCGCGAGGACCAGTCGATGGTCATCGTGTCGTTGCCGCCACCGCCGTTGTAACTGGCGGAGGCCGTCCCGACCTGGTTGAAACTGTCGTCGTGGCTGGTACCGGTGATGCTGACCCGCTCGACATTGATCGCGGTCATGCCGTTCGACAGGCTGTAGCCGCTGGCGGTCTTGTTCACGACGAGGCCGGTCGTGGCCAGCGAGAAATCGGCATTCCAGACGTCGTTCCCGTCCCCCCCGTCGACCGTGCCGAGGCCGTTGTAGGTGATGATCGTGTCGTCGCCGTCGCCGCCGCTTACCGTATCGGTACCGAATGTGGTCACGAGCCTATCGCCGCCGCGGCCGGGGCCGCCGTTCAGGATGTTGGTCCCACCTCCGCCGTACAGGGTATCGTTGCCTTCCCCGCCGGTCAGGCTGTCGTTGCCGCTGCCCCCGGTGATGTTCACCACCTCGAAATTGGTCAGCGTGTCGCCGATCCCGATGACGGTCGAAGTAGCCCCGCCCGCCCCGAGCACGAAGGTGATGTCCGCGCTCGACAGGCCGTAATCGCCGGTGAAGGTATCCATGCCGGCACCGCCGTCGACATGGGCGACCGTGACGGGGCCACTGCTGTCGGATACGGTGTGCATGAAGTGGTTTTCGCCGCGCTCGAACTTCACGGTCAGCTGCTCGATGCCGTAGATGTTGACGAGATCATATTCGGCGTAGCGGGCGATCGCGCGGGAGCCGTAGCCGGAACCGTCCGGCTCGTAGCTGAAGGAAGCCGACGGCGAGTTCGACGACCAGTCGATCGTCAGCGTATCGAATCCGTCCCCGCCGTTCACCGTGGACGAGCCGTCCGCGGGCGTAAGGGTCCAGCTGTCGTCACCGCTGGTGCCGATGTAGGTCGTCATGTCAGGCGTCTCCGTTTCCGGCCCGATAGAAGCAACGCGGTGTTCCGGGCGGGTGCGCCATGCGTTTCGGGCAGAAACGCATGGCGAAATACGGGTTCAAGGCAAATATCCCCCCGGATATCGACTTGAAGCTACCTGCTGACCGGCGATCTGTACAGTCCTTCGATCGATTTGCCGCAGCGATTATTCGCCTTGATCGGACATCGTCGATACGATGACCACCGATCGATTCCGGCTTCGGGGGCCGGATATACGGACCGCCGCGCGCAGCCGCTGACGGGCGTACGGGCAGCGCAGACGAGCCTCGCCCGATCGCCTACGCCGCGAACTGGTGCATCGTGTTGTGGACGCCGCCCGCCTTCAGCGCCGCGTCTCCGGCGAAATACTCCTTGTGATCGTCGCCGATGTCGGAGCCGCTCATGTTCTGGTGACGGACGCAGGCGATGCCCTGGCGGATCTCCTGCCGCTGCACGCCGCGGACATAGCCGAGCATCCCCGCCTCGCCGAAATATTCCTTCGCCAGATTGTCGGTGCTGAGCGCGGCGGTGTGATAGGTCGGCAGGGTGATGAGGTGGTGGAAGATGCCCGCACGCGCGCTGGCATCGCGCTGGAAGGTGCGGATCCGTTCGTCGGCCTCGCGCCCCAGCTCGGTATCGTCATAGTCGACCTGCATCAGCCGCGCCCGGTCATAGGCCGACAGGTCGCGCCCCGCCGCCGCCCATGCGTCGAACACCTGCTGGCGGAAATTGAGCGTCCAGTTGAAGCTGGGCGAGTTGTTGTAGACCAGCTTGGCATCGGGCACGACCGCGCGGATGCGATCGACCATGCCCGCGATCTGCTCGATATGCGGCTTCTCGGTCTCGATCCACAGCAGGTCGGCCCCGTTGCGAAGCGCGGTGATGCAGTCGAGCACGCAGCGGTCGGCCCCCGTGCCCTCGCGGAACTGGAACAGGTTGGAGGGCAGCCGCCGGGGCCGCATCAACTGCCCGTCGCGTTCGATCACCACGTCGCCGCGCAGCCGGGCAATATCGCGCACCGGTTCGCAATCAAGGAAGGCGTTATACTGGTCGCCGATGTCGCCCTTCGCGGCGGAATAGGCGATCTGCTTGGTCAGCCCCGCCCCCAGCGAATCGGTCCGCGCGACGATGATGCCGTTGTCGATGCCGAGTTCGAGGAAGGCGTAGCGGCAGGCGCGGATCTTGGCGAGGAAGTCCTCGTGCGGCACCGTGACCTTGCCGTCCTGATGGCCGCATTGCTTCTCGTCGCTCACCTGATTCTCGATCTGGAGCGCGCAGGCCCCCGCCTCGATCATCTTCTTCGCCAGCAGATACGTCGCCTCGGCATTGCCGAAGCCCGCGTCGATGTCGGCGATGATCGGCACGACATGGCTTTCGTAGCCGTCGATCGCGTTGGTCAGCCGCTGCACCTCCAGCGCGTTGCCTTGCGCCCGTGCCGCGTCCAGATCGCGGAACAGCATGCCCAGCTCGCGCGCGTCGGCCTGTTTCAGGAAGGTGTAGAGTTCCGCGATCAGCGCGGGCACGCTGGTCTTCTCGTGCATCGACTGGTCGGGCAACGGGCCGAATTCGCTGCGCAGCGCGGCGATCATCCAGCCCGAGAGATAGAGGTAGCGCCCCCTCGTCGTGCCGAAATGCTTCTTGATCGCGATCAGCTTCTGCTGGCCGATGAAGCCGTGCCAGCAGCCGAGCGACTGGGTATAGGCTGCCGGATCGGCGTCATAGGCCGCCATGTCGCGGCGCATGACGTCGGCGGTATGGCGCGCGATGTCGAGCCCGGTGCGGAAGCGGTTCTGCAACCGCATCCGCGCGACGGCGGCGGCGTCGATCCCGTCCCAGCTGTCGCCGTGCTGCTGGAGGAGCGTGGCGGCGCGGGCGGTCTGTTCCTGATAGGTCATGGCGGTTCCTTCGGGTGTCGGGGCGGGGCTGCGATCGGATGTAAAAAACATGTCGGCCTTGGCCGGGTAAACATGCCCTAACCCCGGAAACGGGTGTGGACGTCGCCGTTCGGCTGAAAGGGGATGTGCAGTTGTAACTTATTTACAGCACCGCCTCCGACGGCCCGTCGCTGTTGCGCGACGAATATCCGCGCAGCCGGTCGGCAGGCAGTTCACCGGCAGGAAGGCTGTTTTGATTCAAGCAGGTTAGCCTTCCGGCGCTTGGTCGGAACGACACCGGCGGTGACCCGTTGCCCCTTTCAAGCCGGTAGCCGGTCGGTGAACCGTCCTGCCGCCGCGGGCATGCCGGTGCCGCCGGTTTGCGCCCTGCCCCCTGCCCCCTGCCCGGAGACGATCCATGACCGACCGCCCCACCCCGCCCTATCCCGAGCAGCAGCAGTCGATCCCCGGTCGGACCGACGAGATGCACCCCCGCCCCGACCATGGCGAGGACAGCTATCGCGGCTCCGGGCGGCTGTCGGGCAAGAAGACGATCGTCACCGGCGGCGACAGCGGCATCGGCCGGGCGGTCGCGATCGCCTTTGCCCGCGAAGGGGCCGATGTGCTGATCGCGTATCTGAACGAGCATGACGATGCCGAGGCGACGCGCCGGCTGGTCGAGGCGGAGGGGCGGCAGGCGGTGCTGGTCGCGGGCGACCTGTCCGACCCGGCGCATTGCCGCGCGGTCATCGACCGGGCCGCCGAAGCGTTCGGCCGGATCGACGTGCTGGTCAACAATGCCGCGCATCAGCGCAGCTTCGCCACGATCGAGGACATTCCCGACGCGGAATGGGAACGGACGTTCGCCACCAACATCCATGCGATGTTCTACCTGTCGAAGGCGGCGGTCGCGCACATGGGCGAAGGGGCGTCGATCATCAACACGACGTCGATCAACGCGCAGGACCCCAATCCGACGCTGCTGGCCTATGCAACGACCAAGGGCGCGATCAACAACTTCACCTCCGGCCTCGCGCAGATGCTGGCCGGGCGGAAGATCCGGGTGAACGCGGTGGCGCCGGGGCCGGTGTGGACGCCGCTGATCCCGTCGACCATGCCCGGGGAAGCGGTCAGGACGTTCGGGGAGAACACCCCGCTCGGCCGTGCCGCGCAGCCAGCCGAACTCGCCCCGCCCTATGTGATGCTGGCGAGCGACGAGGCGAGCTACATCACCGGCGCGACGATCCCCGTCACCGGCGGGCGCGCGTTCCTCTGACCGCGCGGGCCACATCGATGGACGCGCCCGACCCGCACGGGCGCCGGGAACAGCAAGCGGAGACACGGGCATGGACATATCCGTCACTACCTTGAGCGAACGCATCGCCCGGACGCTGGCCGGGCTGGATCACAGCGCGAATGGCGCCGGTTCGGAAGCGTCGGCCGCGACCAGCGTGGACGAGACGTGGCGCGCCTATATCGTGCAGGCGGACGCCGTGCTGCGAACGATCCGCGAGCCGTCGCAGGCGATGTCCGGCGCCGGTGACGCCGCGACATGGTCCGCGATGATCGATGCGGCGATCCGCGAATCCGAGCGCATCTGACGGCACGGCGCGGCCCTGCATCGGCCGGCTGCCGGAGCGCATCGCCGCATGGATGAAGGATGGACCCCATCGGCAAAGCACGGCATGCTGGCGCGATGAACCGCGATACGGGCGAACCAGAGCCGATGATGCACCGTGCGCGCAACGTCGCGGCGGGGCTTGCCGACGTCGGGCTCACCCATGCCGAGGAACTGCTTCGCCGCATGTCCCCCGAAGGCCGCGAACAGGCGCGCCGCGAGCGCGAGGCGAAGGCACGGCGGCGACGGCGACTGCTGATCCGGCTGGTCGTCGCGGCGATCGCCTCGCTGCTGGCGTGGACGCTGCTCGCGGCGGTCGCCGCCCCCGGCGTGGCGCTCGCCGCCGCATCGGCGCTGATGCTGCTGTTGACGACGCTGGTCTACATCCGCGCCGAGCCCCGCGCGCCGGGGCGGGAAGCCCTTGCCGAGGCCGCCCTGCCCGATCTGGCCGGGGAAGCGGCGGTGTGGATCGCCGCGCAACGGCGCGGCCTGCCGCCGCCCGCGCTCCGGCTCGCCGACGCGGTGGGCCACCGGCTGGACGACCTGGTGCCCCGGCTGGACCGGCTCGACCCGCGCAGTCCCGCGGCGGCATCGATCCGCAAGCTGGTCGCGGTCGAACTGCCCGATCTGGTGGAGGGCTGGCGCGGTGTCCCGATCTCGATGCGCGGCGTGCCGCATGCCGATGGCCGCACGCCCGACGATCACCTCGTCAACGGGCTCCGGCTGATCGATTCGGAACTGGCGAGGGCGGGCGAGGAACTCGGGCGGAGCACCTTCGACGAGATCGCGGTGCAGGGACGATATCTCGAGCTCAAGTATCGCGAGGATCGACCCCTGTCGTAGCGCGTCCCGCGTCGGGATGGCGATCATCCGCGACACCGGCGCCGCCGCCGAGTTCAGGGAGGTCCGGCAGGGGGAAGCACGATGACCGGGCGGCGGACCCGATCGTCAGGGGTTCGCCGACGACAGCGCCCGGATGCGATCCGCCGTCGCCGGTCCGTGCGCGAACGCGGCGGCGTCGGCGATCATCGCGGCGTCGGGCCGGATGCCGGTGTATAACGCGAACTGATCGACCGCCTGAAGCACGATCACCTCGGCACCCGAGATCACCGCCTTGCCCGCCGCCTCCGCCGCGCGGATGAACGGCGTTGCCGCGGGCAGCGCCACCACGTCGAACGCCAGCGTGCAGGCGGCGATCTGCCCGGCCGGGAAGGCCAGCGCCTCGCCGTCCGCACCCTCCATGCCGAGCGGCGTGACATTGACCAGCATCGGCGCGCCTTCCGGCGGCAGGTGTTCGCGCCACGCGAAGCCATATTGCCCGGCGAGACGTCGCCCCGCCGCTTCGTTGCGCGCGACGATGCTGCCGTTCCGGAACCCGCAGTCGCGGAGCGCCGCCGTCACCGCCTTGGCCATGCCGCCGCTGCCGCGCAGGACGAACGGCATCGCGGGATCGATCCGGCGTGCCGCCAGCAGGTGGCGCACCGCGGTATAGTCGGTGTTGTAGCCGGTGAGCCTGCCCCCGTCGTTGACGATGGTGTTGACGCTGTCGATCGCGCGCGCCGAATCCTCCAGACCGTCGAGAAGGGCGATCACCTCCTCCTTGAACGGCATCGAAATCGCGCAGCCGCGAATCCCCAGCGCACGGATACCCGCGATCGCGGCGGGCAGGTCGGCGGTGCTGAACGATTTATAGACGTAATCGAGGCCGAGCAGCTCGTAGAGCCGGTTGTGGAAGCGCGAACCGGCGTTGCCGGGGCGGGCCGACAGCGACATGCACAGCCTGGTATCGCGGCCGATCGGCGGCTTGGTCATGGCTTCACGCTCCGGTAAGGGCGGGCAGGGGGCGGGCGGGTGCGCTCGACCCGCGCGCGATCAGGCGTCCGTTCAGCACGACGCGCCGCGCGGGGCCGTCGGGATGATCGAACCGGTCGAACAACATCGTCATCGCGGTGCGGCCGATCTCCTCGACCGGCTGCTCGATGACGGTCAGCCCGTCGCCGACGAATTCCATCCAGTCGTTGTTGTCGAACCCGGCCAGCGCGATGTCGCCGGGGATGTCGAGCCCGAGTGTGCGCAGCGCGCGCAGCACGGTCAGCAGCATGACGCCGTTGCTGGCGACCAGCGCATCGGGCCGCACCGGGCGGTTCAGCAGCGCCGCGACGGCGCGCTCCGCATCGTCCGACGCATGCGGCACGGCGATCGCCTCCGCATGCAGGCCGAGCCGGGCGGCCGCGCGCTCGAACCCGGCCCGCCGCGCGATGCCGGTGCTGCTGGTGGCACCGAACAGTCCGGCGACGTGGCGATGGCCCCTGCCGTGGAGATGCTCGACCAGCGACGCGGCCATGGCCTCGTTGTCGAGCAGCACGCAGTCCTGCGCCCCCTGCGGCATCGCACGGTCGATCAGCACCACCGGGCAGTCGAGCGGCAGCCTGCCCGCGCGCTCGACCCGCTGGCGCGACGGCGCGAGGATCACGCCCGCCACCCGCTCCTGATGCATCAGGTCGAGATATCGTGCCTCCTGCACCGGATCCTCGTCGGTGTTGCTCAGGATCACGCTGAACCCGCGGTCGGCGGCGACCCGCTCGATCGTGCGCGAGACGGCGGTGAAGAAGGGGTTGCGGATGTCGGCGACGATCAGGCCGATGGTGTTGGTATGCTGCGAGCGCAGGCGACGCGCGGCGAGGTTGGGCCGATAGCCGGTCGACTTCACCGCGGCATGGACCCGCGCCTGCATCACCGGATCGACCGCGCGCCCGGCCAGCACGCGCGACACGGTGGCGGGCGACACCTGTGCGACCCGCGCCACGTCCTTGATACCCACCGCCATCAGAAATCGATCTCTCCACTGACCGGGCATGGCCCTGTTATCGCGTGCATATCATGCATCTTATCGTTCCTGTTCCGCAACCCTCTTGACAAGCGTTTTGAGAAATCGTTTTCTCAGGGGAACGAACGATAAGCGGAGAGACGCCTGACCATGCTCGCCCCAGCCGAACCTCTGTCCCGCGTCGAAGGACCGGTGCGCATCGCCGCCCATGCCGTCGACAAGGAAGATGCGATCCGCCAGGTCGGCCAGCTGCTCATCGCCGCAGGTTGCGTCGGGCCGGGGTATGAAGAGAGCATGGTCCGCCGCGAGCGCGTGGCGAACACGTTCCTCGGCGCGGGCGTCGCCATTCCGCACGGGCTGGGCGAGGACCGGGGCCTCGTCCGCCGCGACGGCATCGCCATCCTGCAGCTGCGCGAAGGCGTCGAGTGGAACCCCGGGCAGATCGCGCATCTCGTCGTCGGGATCGCCGCCAATTCCGACAGCCATATCGCGATCCTGCGACGCCTGACCCGCCTGATCCAGGACGATGCCCGCATCGCGGCGCTCATCGCGACCGACGATGCCGGGGCGATCACCCGCGCCCTCCATGACGATGCCGCGCCGGTGGCCGCGGCCGCGCCGGTCGGGGACTATGCCGAAACGGCGCAATGGACGGTCGACTATCCCGCCGGGCTGCATGCCCGCCCTGCCTCGGCATGGGGCGAGGCGGCGCGCGCGGCCCCTGCCCGCCTGCGCGTACGGCACGGCAGCGAGACCGCCGATCCGCGCAGCCTCGTCGCGCTGCTGCAACTGGGCCTCAAGGCCGGCGACACGGTCGTCTTCTCGGCGGACGGTCCCGATGCGCGGGCGACGCTGGAGGCGTTCGTCACCGCCGTGCGCCGCCTGACGCCGCGCGAGAAGGAGGATGCCGCACGCGCAGCCGCCAGGGCCGTGGTCGCGGTGCGCGGCTGGAAACCGGCGAGCGCGCTGAAGGCGATCGTCGGCGTGGCGGCAAGCCCCGGCCTCGCCATCGGCAAGGTACATGTCCTTGCCGCGCACGAACTCGTCGTGCCGGACGAACCGGTCGACCTCGTCACCGGCGGCGCGGCGCTCGACGATGCGCTGACCCGCACGCGCGCGCAGATGAAGGCGCTGATCGACGATACCACGCGGCGGCTCGGCGCCGGGGACGCGGCGATCTTCAAGGCGCAGGCCGACCTGCTCGACGACACCGATCTCATCACCCTGACCTGCCAGCTGATGGTCGAGGGCCACGGCGTCGCCTGGGCATGGGATCAGGCGGTAGGTCGTATCGCCGGGCAGTTGTCGGCGCTGGGCAATCCGGTCCTCGCCGCGCGGGCGGCCGATCTGCACGATGTCGGGCGGCGCGTCCTTGCCGCGATCGATCCGGCGCTGGCCGTCGGAACGCTGGCCGATCTGCCGGACGAACCCTCGATCCTGATCGCGTCCGACCTGTCGCCGTCCGATACCGCCACGCTCGACACCGACCGGGTCGTCGGCATCGCCACCGCGCTCGGCGGACCGACCTCGCACAGCGCGATCCTCGCCCGCACGCTCGGCCTGCCGTCGATCGTCGCGGGCGGCGCCGACCTGCTCGCGCTGCCGACCGGATCGACCGTCATCGTCGACGGCGACACCGGCCGGCTGTGGCTCGATCCGGCCGCCGCCGACCTCGATTCCGCCCGCGCATGGATCGCCGACCTCGCCGACCGGCGCGCTGCGGAGGCGACCGAGCGCAGCCGCCCGGCGGTGACGCGCGACGGGCATGCGGTGGCGATCGCCGCCAACGTCAACCGGCCCGACCAGGTCGCGTTCGCGCTGGCGCAGGGTGGCGAGGGCGTGGGGCTGATGCGCACCGAATTCCTCTTCCTCGAACGCGGGGATAGCCCGGGCGAGGCGGAGCAGGAGGCGATCTATCGCGGGATGACCGATGCGCTGGGAGACCGCCCGCTGATCGTCCGCGCGCTCGATATCGGCGGCGACAAGCAGGTGCCGCATCTCGACCTGCCGAGGGAGGAGAACCCGTTCCTCGGGGTGCGCGGCGCGCGGCTGCTGCTGCGTCGGCCCGACCTGCTCGATCCGCAACTGCGCGCGCTCTACCGCGCGGCACGGGCGGGGGGCGACCTATCGATCATGTTCCCCATGATTACCTCGGCATGGGAACTGGCGCGGCTGCGCGCGCGGTGCGAGGCGATCCGCGCGGAACTGGACGCCCCGGTGGTGCCGATCGGCATCATGATCGAGGTGCCCGCCGCCGCCGTGCAGGCGAAGGCGCTTGCCGCCCATGCCGATTTCTTCTCGATCGGCACCAACGACCTGACGCAATATGCCCTCGCCATCGACCGGCAGAACCCGGAACTGGCGAGCGAGGCCGACAGCCTGCATCCCGCCGTGCTCCGCCTGATCGCGATGACGGTCGAGGGTGCGCAGGCGCATGGCCGCTGGGTCGGCGTCTGCGGCGGCCTTGCCGGCGATCCGTTCGGCGCGGCGCTGCTGGTGGGTCTGGGCGTCAGCGAGTTGTCGATGACGCCGCGCGACATTCCGGCGGTGAAGGCGCGCATCCGCGCCTCCGGACGCGACGCGCTCGCAACGCTCGCCCGCCGCGCGCTCGAACAGGAGGGCGCCGCCGAGGTGCGCGCCCTCGACGGGGAGGCGCAGTGATGCGCATCCACACCGTCACGCTCAACCCGGCGATCGACGAAACGGTCACGCTCGACCGGCTGGTGCCGGGCGAGGTCCACCGCGCCCATGCCGTTCGGCAGAACCCCGGCGGCAAGGGCGTCAACGTCGCCAGCTGCCTCGCCGACTGGAATCTGGACGTCGTCGCCCATGGCCTGCTCGGCAGCGACAATGCAGCGCCGTTCGACCAGCTCTTCGCGAGGAAGGCGATCGAGGATCGCTTCATCCGCGTGGTCGGCGCGACCCGGGTCAATCTGAAGCTGGTCGACCGGACCGGCACCACCGACATCAACCTGACCGGCATCGCCGTCGACGAGAGCCGGGTCGACATGGTCGTGGCGACGCTCGGCGCGGCGGTCCGGCCGGGCGATCTGGTGATCCTGTCGGGCAGCGTGCCGCCCGGCTGTTCGCACGGCATCTATGCCATGCTCGTGACGCGGCTGCGCGACGCGGGCTGCCGCGTCCTGCTCGATACCAGCGGCATCCCGCTGGAGCGCGCGCTGGCCGCCGATGTGCTGCCGCACGTCATCAAGCCCAATCGCGACGAACTGGCGGCATGGGCGGGGCACCCCCTGACCGACCGCGCCGAGCTGATCGGTACCGCCCGGCGGCTGCTCGATCGCGGCGTCGAGCTGGTGGTCGTCTCGATGGGAGCGGAGGGCGCGCTGTTCCTGTCGGCGGAGGGGACTGTCGCCACGCGGCTCGTGCTGGGCGCGGTCAGCAGCACCGTCGGTGCCGGGGACGCGATGGTCGCCGGAATCGCCGCCGCCCTGCACGAACGGGCGGACCCGGAGCGGCTCGCCCGGCTCGCGACCGCCTTTGCGGGCGGCAAGCTCGGCATGGCCGGGCCCAATCTGCCCGAACGCGGCGCCGTCGAGGCGCTCGCGGCGGAAGTCTCGGTCTCGGAACCGGAAGCGGCCTGAGCGAAAGCGAGGAGGGGAGGATGATGAACAGACTGTTGGCCGTGATCGATGCCGGGGACCGGGAGGTCCAGGCCACCCTGGCGGCGGAAGCCCTGCGCAAGGCCGCGCAGACCGAGGGCCGCGCGCTGGAGATCAGGGTGCGCCGTACCGGGCAGCCGGTCGAGGTCGCGCCCGACGACGGCGCGACCCTGCTGCTGGTCGGCGACGACGACGGCACGCTCGGCCAGCGGGCCGACCGGCGCCTGAGCCTCGACGCGGTGCTGACCGACCCGGTCGGCGCGCTGCGCGATACGGACGGCGACGTTCCGGCCGCCGCGCGGCCCATCCCGTCGATCGTCGCGATCACCTCCTGCCCGACCGGCATCGCGCACACCTTCATGGCGGCGGAGGGCCTTGCGGAAGGCGCGAAGCAGCTGGGCTATCCGATCCGGGTGGAGACCCAGGGGTCGGTCGGCGCGGGCACGCCGCTGACCGACGAAGAGATCGCGAACGCCGAGATCGTGCTGATCGCCGCAGACCGCGAAGTCGATCGCGCCCGCTTCGCGGGCAAGCGCGTGTTCACGAGCAACACCAAGCCCGCGATCACCGGCGGCGCGAAGCTGATCGAGCGCGCGCTGGCCGAAGCCACGGTACAGGGCGCCGCCGCGACGGCGGCGCATCCCGCGCCGTCCGGCGCACCGGAACGCGCCGGCCCCTACAAGCATCTGATGACCGGCGTGTCGTTCATGCTGCCCTTCGTGGTGGCGGGCGGCCTGCTGATCGCCCTCGCCTTCGCGCTGGGCGGGATCCACGCCGGTGACGATGCCGCCGCGGGCACGCTTGCCCACACGCTGTTCCTGATCGGCGCCAAGGCGGGCTTCGCGCTGATGGTGCCCGCGCTCGCGGGCTATATCGCCTATTCGATCGCGGACCGGCCCGGCATCGCGCCCGGCATGATCGGCGGCATGATCGCCGCCACGCTCGGCGCAGGCTTTCTGGGCGGGATCGTCGCGGGCTTCATCGCGGGCTACGGCGTCGACCGGCTCAACCGCTGGATCCGGTTGCCGAAGAACCTGACCGGGTTGAAGCCGGTGCTGATCCTGCCGCTGCTCGGCACGCTGCTGACCGGGCTGCTGATGTATCATGCGGTGGGGGGGCCGGTCGCCGCCGCGCTCGCCTTCCTCACCGAATGGCTGCGCTCGATGCAGGGGTCGAGTGCGATCCTGCTCGGCGTGATCCTCGGCACCATGTCGGCGTTCGACATGGGCGGCCCGGTGAACAAGGCGGGCTATGCCTTTTCGGTCGGACTGGTCGCGTCGCAGGTCTACACCCCGATGGCGGCGACGATGGCGGCGGGCATGACCCCGCCGCTCGGCATCGCGCTGGCGACCTTCCTGTTCCGCCAACGCTTCACCGCCGAAGAACGCGAGGCGGGTGCGGCGGCGGGGGTGCTGGGCCTCGCCTTCATCACCGAGGGCGCGATCCCGTTCGCGGCGCGCGATCCGTTCCGCGTGATCCCGTCGCTGATGGCAGGTTCCGCCGTCGCGGGGGCGATCTCGATGGCGTTCGGCGTCGAACTGAAGGTGCCCCACGGCGGCATCTTCGTGCTGCCGATCCCCGGCGCGGTGACGCATCTTGCGGCCTATGCGCTCGCGATCGTGGCGGGAACGGCGGTGACGGCGCTGCTCGTGGGTGCGCTCCGCCGCGCCCCGGCGCCCGTTCCCGCCGCTGCCGCCGCCATCGCCTGAACCACCACCGTCCCGGTCGATCCGACCGGCCCGAAGGAGCCCGACCCATGTTCCTGTCGCTCAAGGGCGCCTGCACCGCAGGCGTCGCCGCCCTCGCCTTGTCCTGTGCCGTCGCCCCTGCCGCCCATGCGCAGGACGGTTCCGTCACCGATCCCGCGGCACCGCCGCCGCCGATCCTGCCGAACCGCGAGGCCGATACCGCGCGCCCGTTCCAGCCGCTGGCGGGGGACGGCATCACGCTGGCGCTCAACTACACCGGCGAGGCGGCGGGCAATGCGAGCGGGGGCCTGCGACGCGACGCCGCCTATACCGGACAAATCTATGCCGGTGCCGATCTCGACATGGACCGTATCGCGGGGATCGGGGGCGGCGCACTCCATTTCGCCGTCACCAACCGGCACGGCGAAAGCCTCTCCGCCATCGCGATCGGCAACAACACCTCGGTCCAGGAGGTGTGGGGCACGCAGAATACCCACCTCGCCATCCTGACGTGGGAGCAGAAGCTGCTCGACGACCGGCTGACCGTCGAGGCGGGGCGCAGCCAGGCGAACATCCACTTCCTGAATTCGCCGCTCTACTGCAATTTCCAGACGAATTCGGCGTGCGGCAACCCGACCTTCGTCTTCAAGAACAGCAATTTCACCTATTTCCCCGCGTCGAGCTGGATGGCGCATGCCCGCTTCCAGTTCACGCCGCGCTGGTTCGCGCACACCGGCGTCTATGAGGTGAATCCCGATCGCAAACGTCCGAACGACAGCGGCTTCAACTTCAGCACCCGAAACGCGACCGGCGTGATCGTGCCGTGGGAAGCCGGGTACGGCGACGACGGCTATGCCACGCGCCTGCCCGGCCATTACATTCTCGGCGGCTGGTTCGATCGCGGCGACTATGCCGATCCGTTGCGCGATGCCTCGGGCGGGATCGCGATCCTGACCGGACGGCCCGCGGCGACGCTGAACGGGCGCTCGGGCCTGTATTTCCGGTTCGACCAGATGCTGACCCGGCCCGATCCGGCGTCGAAGCGCGGCCTTGCCCTGTTCGGTGTCGCCATGACCAACCTGACGGGCCGCGTCGAGGAGAGCCGCTTCCTCGAACTCGGGCTGCTCCAGACCGGCACCTTCGCGGGGCGGGACGCCGATACGATCGGCTTCGTCGTCAACGACCAGCGGTTCAGCGATCCGGCGATGGACCGGATGCGCGCGGCGCGCATCTCCGCCGGTGGCGACGGGAACATCCGCCGCCACCAGTATATGATGGAACTGGCCTATGGCGCGCAGCTCGCCCCCGCCGTCCGCATCTCGCCCAACATCCAGTACATCCTGCACCCCGATCAGACCGGCGCGCCGTTCCGCACGAAGGACATCGGGGATGCGCTGGTGTTCGGGTTCAAGTTCACGGTCGACGCGCCGACGCTGCTGGGGCGGCGAACCGGCGGATAGAGCGTGTTCAGTCGACGCCGGTCATCGCCAGCAGCGCGAAGCTCGCGAGCCAGTGTTCGCCCATATAGTCGCCCGCCACCTGATCGAGCGCGGCAGCCAGATGCGCGTCGGCGGTCGCGTCGAGCAGTTCGCCGGCCGCAGCGCCGACCGCGGGTGCGATCGCCCGCATCGCCCATGCCCGGCTGAGGTTCAGGCCGTCCAGATGCGCGATCCGCCCGTCGCTGCGGTCGCTGACCCGCGCCGGTTCCAGCAACGCGGCAGGTTCGCCCTCGGCAAGCCGGGGCAGGAAGTCCGCGAACCAGGGGGCAAAGGCGTCGGCGGGCAGCAGGCGCTGCATCGCCATCGCCTCCATCAGCACGGGCGACAGGAAATCCTCGCCGCCCGGCTCCCACGCCGGTGCCGACCGGTCGGTGCCGAACCAGCACCGCGCCCGCTCCGCCATCAGCTCGCGCAACGCCGCATCGCCCACGACCCGCGCGTACCGGTCGGCCAGCACCAGCGCGAAGGCGGTGTTGGCATGGGTGCCCGCCCGTACCGGATAGGTCATCAGCGGCAGATGCGCCCGCCAGCGCGCGGCGAAGGCGTCGGCGAGCGGGCGCAGCGTCGCGGCATGCGCGCTTCCCGCGACCACCAGCTCGCTGTGCAGCATCAGCAGCCACGCCCAGCCATAGGGCCGCTCGAACCCGCGCGACAGCGGCCGGTCGAGATAGGCGCGCTCCGCCGCCACCTTGTCCGCGGTGAAGGCATCGGCGAACAGCGCGTCGATCGCCGCGACTTCGGCCAGATCGGGAAAGCGCCGCCGGATGCGCGCGAGCAGCCAATAGCCGTGGACGCAGCTGTGCCAGTCGAAGCTGCCGAAGAAGATCGGATGCATCCGGCGCGGCAGATAGGCGTCGGCGTCGCCCGCCATCACATGATCCGCCTTGTGGGGATATTCGCGGGTGACGTGGCCGAGCGCGATGCGCGCGAAGCCTGCGGCCTGCATGGGGGTCATCGAACGAGTCCTCCGGGAAAGGCGCATGCCGCCAGCACCGCGATGTTGAACGCCAGCAGGATGAGGGCGGTCGGCCACTGCACCCGGATCACGCCGAACCGGTCGCGCAGTTCGAGGACGGCGGTGGGCACCATGTTGAAATTGGCCGCCATCGGCGTCATCAGCGTACCACAGAAGCCCGAGAGCATGCCGAGCGCCGCGACGATCGCCGGATCGCCGCCGAACTGGCGGATGACGATCGGCAGGCCGATCCCGGCGGTCATGATCGGAAAGGCGGCAAAGGCATTGCCCATCACCATCGTGAACAGCGCCATGCCGACGCAATAGGCGATCGTCGCCAAGACCGGCGTGTCGAGCGCGACCAGGCTCACCACCGCATCCGCCACCACCTTGCCCACGCCCGCCAGCGCGAAGACGCCGCCCAGCGCCGCCAGCATCTGCGGCAACACCATTGCCCAGCCGATCGCATCGACCAGCCGCCGCGCCTCCATGACCGGTGCGGATCGCGGCGGGCGGGTGAGGCGCACCGCCAGCAGCAGCGCGATTCCCGCGCCGACGACCAGCGCGACCAGCGTCACCTGCTTCGGATCGATCACCGCGACCCCGGCGATGCGCCCGTCGCCGATCGACAGCGTACCCGCCAGCGTTACGGCGGGGATCGCCAGCGCGGGCACGAACAGCCATTTGCCGAGGCGCGATGCCTGCGCGGCCTGTGCCTGCGGCGCGCTGCCGGGGGGCAACGACGGGCGCAGCCCCCGGGTCGCGAGGCCGACCATGACCAGTACCAGGCACCCGTTCAGCAGGTCGGGCAGCCACGGCCCGGCCCCGAGCAGCGCCGCGAACACGCCCCAGAAGCCGGTGTTGCGCCACCGCGTCGGCTCGGCCCGGTCGCGCGCATGGTGGAGCGCGACCGCCGCGGGCAGGATCGCCGCCGCGATGCCGAGCGCGTCGAGCCCGATCATGCGCGGCGCTTCAGGCGGCGGTCGAGCAGCAGCAGCCGCGCACCATGGACGAGGAACGCGGTGAGCGCGGTCGGGATCGCCCAGACCGCAACCTCGAGCGGCGCGACGCTCACCCCGTCCTGTTCGAGGATCGCGCGGATCAGCAGGATCGATCCGACCGCGATGAACACGTCCTCGCCGAAGAACAGCCCGATATTGTCGGCGGCGGCGGCGTGCGCGCGGATATGGTCGCGCGTTGCGCGGTCGAGCGGGCGATGCTCGTCGCGCTCCTCCGCCCCTTCCGCCATCGGCGCGACGATCGGGCGCACCATCGGCACATGGCCGCCGAGCGAGATCAGCCCCAGCGCGGCGGTGATCTGCCGCAGCGCGAGATAGCCGAGCAGCACCCGCCCGGTCGTCGCCCGGCGCAGCCCCTGGACGATCGTCCGCGCCTTGACGCGCAGGCCCGCGCGTTCGAGCAGCCCGATCGTCGGCAGCGCGAGGAACGGCACCGCAAGGAAGCGCGCATCGACGAACGCCTTGCCGATCATCCCCACGACCTCGACCGGGCCATGCCCCGCCGCCGCGGCGCTGGCCAGCGCGGCGACGGTGACGACCAGCAGCGGGTTCACCCCCAGTGCGAAGCCGATGATGATGATCGCGATCCCCGACAGGACCAGCATGACGCCCCCTCCCCTTACAAGGTCCCGGCGGCGCGGGCCGCCCGACGGCACCGGCGCGACGGCGGGATGCGCCGGGGACATGATGATGCGCCCGCCCGTGCCATGTCCCCGTTCCCCTTCACCGGCGAAGGGTTGCGCCGCCGGGCGAATCTGTCAATCCGGCGGGCGCATTCGTCGATCGGGGGAGCAGGGGCATGGCAGGCTGGTCGTTCTGGATCGATCGGGGGGGCACCTTTACCGATATCGTCGCGCGCGCACCCGACGGAACGCTGCACACCGCCAAGCTGCTGAGCGAGAACCCCGAACGCTATGCCGATGCGGCGATCGCGGGCATTCGCATGATCCTCGGCATCGACGACGACGCCGCCCTGCCGGTGGACCGGATCGATGCGGTCAAGATGGGGACGACCGTCGCCACCAACGCGCTGCTGGAGCGCAAGGGTGCCCGCACGCTGCTGGTGGTCGATCGCGGCTTCGCCGACCTGCTGGCGATCGGCGACCAGACCCGGCCCCGGCTGTTCGACCTCGCGGTCCGCCGCCCCGATCCCTTGTACGACGCCGTGATCGAGATCGGCGGACGGATCGATCGCGACGGTGCGGAAGTCACCCCGCTGGACGAAGCGGAAACCCTCGCCCTGCTCGCCGCCCGGCGTGCCGAAGGGTATGCGGCGGTGGCGATCGCGCTCACCCACGGCTGGGCGCACGGCGCGACCGAGGCGCGGGTCGCCGACCTCGCCCGGCAGGCGGGCTTCGCCCAGGTATCGGCCAGCCACATGGTCAGCCCGCTGATCGGTCTGGTCGCGCGGGGCCGGACGACGGTGGTCGATGCCTATCTCTCGCCGGTGCTGCGCCGCTATGTCGACCGGGTCGCGGGCGCGCTCGGCCCGGTGCCGCTACAGTTCATGCAGTCGAGCGGCGGCCTCACCGATGCCCGCGCGTTTCAGGGCAAGGACGCGATCCTCTCCGGCCCGGCGGGCGGCGTGGTCGCGGCGGCGCGGACCGCAGCCTCCGCGGGCTTCGACCGGGTGATCGGGTTCGACATGGGCGGCACCTCCACCGACGTCGCGCTCTATGCCGGGCGGTTCGAGCGGGTGCTCGACGCGACGGTCGCAGGCGTCGAGATGCGCGTGCCGATGATGGCGATCGAGACAGTCGCGGCGGGCGGCGGGTCAATCCTCCATTATGACGGGTCGCGGTTCCGCGTCGGCCCCAACAGCGCCGGTGCCGCACCCGGCCCCACCTGCTACCGCCGGGGCGGGCCGCTGACCGTGACCGACGCCAATGTGCTGGTCGGCAAGATCCGGCCCGCCGATTTCCCGGCCGTGTTCGGCGCGAACGGCGACGAACCGCTCGACGTGGACGCCGCCCGGCGCGGCTTTACCGATCTGGCCGCGACCATCGGCATGGACGACCCGCGCCGGGTTGCCGAGGGGTTCCTCGACGTCGCGGTCGCGCAGATGGCCGCGGCGATCAAGCGCGTCGCACTCGAACAGGGGGAGGATGTCGCCACCTTCGCGCTGCAATGTTTCGGCGGCGCGGGCGGGCAGCACGCCTGTCGCGTCGCCGAAGTGCTGGGGATGCGCACCGTCCTGATCCACCCGTTCGCGGGCGTGCTGTCGGCTTACGGCATGGGACTGGCCGACAAGGCGGCGATCCGCCAGCAGTCGGTCGAGCGGCCGCTGGGCAGCCCGCTGGACGATATCGTCGCCGCGCTGGGCGCCGAAGCGGCGCGGGAGGTCGGGCCGGGCGCACGGCAGGTCGTGACCGTCCGGCTGCGCTACGACGGGACCGATACCGCGCTCGGCGTCGATCGGGCGGATGCCGATGCGATGCGGTCCGCGTTCGAGGGGGCCCATCGCGCCCGGTTCGGCTTCGTCAGCCCGGATCGTGCGATCGTCGTCGAAAGCGTGGTGGTGGAGGCGATCGTGGCGGGCGAACCGGTTACGCCGGTCCCACTGCCCCCGCGTGGCGGTGGCCTTCCGCCACCGGTCGGCCATGTCGCCGTCTGGACCGGCGGGGCCGAACATCGCACGCCGGTGCACGACCGTGCCGACCTGCGTCCCGGCGACCGGATCGCCGGTCCGGCGCTGATCCGCGAGGCGATCGCCACGACGATGGTCGAGCCCGGCTGGCGCGTGACGGTGGGCGACGGCGGCGAACTGGTCCTGCGCCACGACCATGCCGCCGCACGGGGCGAGCCCGATCCGATGACGGTCGATCCGGTCCGGCTCGAACTGTTCAACACCCGCTTCATGGGGATTGCCGAGCGGATGGGCGTGGTGCTGCGCAATACCGCCAGCAGCGTGAACATGAAGGAACGGCTCGACTTTTCCTGCGCGCTGTTCGACGCGAAGGGACGGCTGGTCGCCAACGCGCCGCATGTGCCGGTGCATCTGGGGGCGATGGGCGAGAGCGTCCGCACGATCATCGCCAGCCGGGGGGCGACGCTGAAGCCCGGTGACGTCGTCGCGCTGAACAACCCGTTCAACGGCGGCACCCACCTGCCCGACGTGACGGTGATCGCGCCGGTATTCGACGAAGGCGGCCGCACCATCCGCTTCTTCGTCGCCAATCGCGGCCACCATGCCGACATCGGCGGCCTGACGCCCGGATCGACCCCGCCGCACGCGCGCACCCTCAAGGAGGAAGGCGTGGTGATCGACGACTTCCTGCTGGTCGACGGCGGCACCTTGCGGGAGACGGCGTTTCGCGACCTGCTGGCGCAGGCACGCTATCCGGCGCGCAGCCCCGACACCAACGTCGCCGACATCAAGGCGCAGCTCGCCGCGAACGCGACCGGCATCGCCGAGCTGAACGCGCTGGTCGCCGCCGGCGGCTGGGGGGTCGTGCAGGCCTATATGGGCCATGTCATGGCCAATGCCGAGGAAAGCATCCGCCGCGTGCTGACCCGGCTGTCGGATGGCGCGTTCGACGATGCGATGGACGACGGCACCCCGCTGAAGGTGCGCGTGACGATCGACCGGACCAAGCGTGCGGCGACGATCGACTTCACCGGCACCGGGGCGGCGAGCGACGGCAATTTCAACGCGCCGCCCGCCGTCACCCGCGCGGTCGTCCTCTATGCGTTCCGCTGTCTGGTCGGGGAGGATATCCCGCTCAACGAAGGCTGCCTCGTGCCGCTCACCATCGTCATTCCGGAGGGCTCGTTCCTGTGCCCCCCGCCGGGCCGTGCGGTCGTCGCGGGCAATACCGAAGTCAGCCAGGCGGTGTGCAATGCGCTGCTGGGCGCATTGGGCGCGTCGGCGGCGGCGCAGGGGACGATGAACAACTTCCTGTTCGGCAACGACCGCTACCAATATTACGAGACGATCTGCGGCGGGACCGGCGCCGGTCCCGGTTTCGCGGGCACCGCCGCCGTGCACAGCCACATGACCAACACCCGCATCACCGACCCCGAAATCCTCGAGCACCGCTATCCCGTGCGGCTCGACCGCTTCGCGATCCGGCGCGGATCGGGCGGGGCCGGCGCGCGGCCGGGCGGCGACGGGGTGATCCGCGCGATCACCGCGCTGGAGCCGATGACCGCCACCATCGTCGCGTCGCGCCGCACGATCGCTCCGTTCGGCCTCGACGGCGGCGGCGACGGCGCGGTCGGCACGCAGCGGGTCGAGACGGGCGACGGCGGCATCCGCCCGCTGTCCGGCGTCGATCAGGTCGAACTGATGCCCGGCGATCGTATCGTGATCGAGACGCCCGGCGGCGGCGGCCATGGCGTACCGCGGGCGGGCTTTCGCGACGCAAAGGCGGTTGCTGGACCCTGATCCAGTTGCGTGGAAGCGGCGGCGATCCGCGGTGCGCGGGGCTGGGTCCTGCCGGTCGACGTCGCGGCCAACGATAGCGGCAGCATCGATTATAGGACGAAGTAGGTCGCCGGGCCGTCCGCTCCGCTCAGCCCGCCCGCCGCGTCCAGCCGTGCATGTCGAGCCAGCGCACGAAGGCATCGAACCAGCCGGTGCTGGTCGTCGGCTTGGGATACATGCCGAAGCCGTGGCCGCCCTGCTCGAACAGGTGGAACTCGACCGGCCGCCGGGCCGCGCGCCAGTTGTCGATCAGGCCATAGCCCGAATGGGCGAAGAACGGATCGTCGGCGGCCAGCGCCACGAACAGCGGCGGGGCGTCCGCCGGGACCGTCACCGCCGCCAGCGGCCCATAGATGTCGGCGACGAACGCGGGCTTCGCGTCCCCGCCGGCCAGCGTCGTGGCGATCGTCAGCATCGCTCCTGCCGAAAAGCCGACCATGCCGATGCGATCCGGATCGACCCGCCACGCCGCCGCCCGCCGCCGGATCAACGCGAAGGCCGCGCGCGCATCGGCGATCTGCGGCGCAAGCCCCGCGATCTGCTCCTCCGGCGTCTGGCGGGACGGGCGCGCCGTGGCCGAGAACATCTCGGCCATCGATCGCTCGAAGGCGGGCATCGTCGCCGGAGTCTGGCGCAGGCGGTACTTCAGCACGAACGCCGCCACCCCCCGCGCGGCGAGCGCACGCGCGACGGCCCAGCCCTCATTCTCCATCGACAGCGTGCGGAACCCGCCGCCGGGGGCCACCACCACCGCCGTACCGGTCGCCTTGGCCGGATCGGGCAGGAACGGGGTGAGCGTGGCTTCGCGGACGTTGCGGGCGAACACGCTGCCATATTGTTCGTGCCAGCCTTCCGCGATCGCGGCGTCGGGCAACGTACCGGTCCCCAGCGGGATCGCATCGGGCTGCGCGGGCGTGGCGATCGGGGTCATCCGCGCGTCCTGTGCCGCGGCGGGTCCCGCCGTCAGCGGCAGCAGCGCGGCGGCGAGCGCCGTCCTCCAACAGTGCATGTCCTTCTCTCCCGATCAGCGGATACGCCTGCGCGCCGGTGTCTGCACGACCGGTCGCATGGTGCCGTCCCGATTATAATGGAGCGGATAGACGGTGACGGCGCGGCGGCCGATCGCCCCGCTCTGGTCGCCCACCGCCAGATCCGCGTTGTGCGCGAACAGGTACCACCGGCCCCGGAACGCGGCGATGCCGGGATGGATGGTGAAGCTGTACCGCCCCGGCCCGGTCAGCAACCCGCGCGGCGTCCACGGCCCCCGGATCGACGGGGCGGTCGCATAGGAGATATGCTCGTCGCGCTGCGTCCGCCGGTCGAGCGAGGCATAGGTGAGGTAATAGGTCGCGCCGCGCTTGTGCAGCCACGGCCCCTCCTCGAAGAAGGGCGGGGTGATCTCGGTGATCGGCCCGTCCAATGTGATCATGTCGGGCTTCAGCCGCGCGATATAGCATTGCCGGTTGCCCCATGCGATCCACGTCGTCCCGTCGTCGTCGGTGAAGACGGTGGGGTCGATGTCCTCCCAGCTGTGCGTGCCCTTCGGCGTCATGTCGTTGGTGACGAGCGCCGCGCCCTTCGCGTCGCGGAACGGGCCGGTGGGAGCGTCCGCCACCGCCACCGCGATCGCCTTGCCCGGATGCGTCGCGTCGTGCTCGACCGCGGCATAGAACCAGAATCGACCGTTCTTCGCGATCACCTGCGAAGCCCATGCGTCCTTCTGCGCCCAGGCGAAGTCGGCGACGCGCAGGATCGGCCCATGGTCGGTCCAGCGGTGCATGTCCCTGGTCGAATAGACCAGCCATTCGCGCATGTTGAACATTTCGTCGCGCTGCGCCTCGTCATGACCGACATAGAGGTACAGCGTGTCGCCTACCACCAGCGGGGCGGGATCGGCGGTGAACTTGTCGCGGACGATCGGGTTGGCACCGGGGCGCGGGGCCGCCCCGCCCTGCGCACAGCCGGTCACCGCCAGACATAGCGCCGCCGCCGCCAGCGCGCCGGATATCCGCATCCTGCCCCGCCCGGTCGCGTCCGTCGATGTCGCCACGGGGCACATGCTACCCGGCGCTCGGGCAGTAGCGTTCGACGAACGCCTGATGCGTCGGCAGCCGCGCGACCGTCGCCGCGATGCCGCGGTGCAGGTCGCCCAGCACCGCCGCCAGCTGGCCGGGCGGCATCAGCCGGGCCAGCGGGTGATGCCGCTCGGGCACCAGCCCCTGCCCCAGCATCACCTGCAACCACGAACCGACGCGGAACAGGTCGTCCGCCGACTGATAGGCCTGCGCCGCTTCGCGGAACAGCGCGATCCGCTCGGCGAGGCTGTCGGGCGGCGGTGTCTCGCGCCGTTCGCGCCAGAAGGGTTCGTCGCGCGCGTTCAGATGATAATGGAGCAGCACGAAGTCGCGCACCGCCTCGATCTCGCGGCGGCACTGGTCGTTGAAGCGTTGCCGCACGGCGTCGCCCGGACCGGCGAAGGGCAGTTGCTGGACCAGCCGGGTCAGCGCGATCATCACCAGATGCAGCGCGGTCGATTCCAGCGGCTCGACGAAGCCGCTCGCGAGGCTGAGCGCGACGCAGTTGCGCTCCCACGTCCGCTGCCTTCGTCCGGTGCGGAACGCGATCACGCGGGGTTCGGTCAGCACCGCGCCCTCGACCGCGCCGAGCAGCCGGGCGTGCGCCGCATCGTCGGACAGGTGACGCGAACTGTACACCAGCCCGTTGCCGACGCGGTGCTGCAAGGGGATTCGCCAGCGCCAGCCCGCATCATGCGCGATCGCGCGGGTCAGCGGCGGCGCGGGGCCGGTCGCCGCCGTCTGCACCGCCAGCGCCCGGTCGGTCGGCAGCCAATGGCTCCAGTCCTCGAAGCCGACGCCCAGCGTCTCGCCGATCAGCAGGCCACGAAACCCGGTGCAGTCGAGGAACAGGTCGCCCGCCACCCGCCGCCCGTCGGTCAGGTGCAGCGCGGCGATATCGCCGTCGAGGGCGGTTTCGACCCGGTCGATCCGCCCCTCGATCCGCACCAGCCCCTGCTGCTCGGCGCGCTGCCGCAGATAGGCTGCATAGCGCCCGGCATCGAAATGATAGGCATAGTTGAGCGGCCCGTCGGGTCCGCCGACGAAGCGTCCGGCCTCCGCCGCCGCGTGTTCGAGGCAATAGCCGCCGATCGGCCCCGCCAGCCCTTGCGCGCGTGCCTCCAGCCAGAAATGCTGGAAATCACCCATCCACGTCGATCGCCCGACCTCGCCGAACGAATGGACATAGCGGTCGTGCGCGTGCGCCCAGCCCTCGAACGCGATGCCGAGCTTGAAGGTCGCGCCGGTCGCCGCCATCCATTCCCGCTCGTCCAGCCCCAGCAGCGCATGGAAGCTGCGGATCGTCGGGATCGTCGCCTCGCCGACGCCGACCGTGCCGATCTCCGCCGATTCGACCAGCGTGACCGCGACGAGCGCCCCCAGTTGCCGCGTCAGCAGCGCCGCCGCCAGCCAGCCCGCGGTCCCGCCCCCGGCGATGACGATGCTGAGCGGGGTCATCGATTCATCCGTTGCAGCAGCTTCGCGCGCAGCCGCCGCGCGGCCATCGCGTCGAGCGGGGCAAGATCGCCCTGCATCGCCGGTGGCAGGTGGTCGCGCGCCCCCTCCCCGCCCGACCAGATATAATGGTCGAACATCGCCGCCCATGCCCGCCGCTCCGCCGCCGGGCGTTCGCGCAGACTCAGCATCGCGTGGAGCAGCGTCGTCATCGGGCTGTCGGCAAAGGCCGGGGCGGCATTCCACCAGTAATTGACCAGCACGTTGAACGGTGCCGTCGCCTCGACATTGTGCCACCACAGCGCGGGATAGAACAGCACGTCGCCCGGCAGCAGGTCGGCGACCTCCGCCGCCGCCTGCGCCCGGGCGAACCGTGGATAACGGGCGAGGTCGGGCGCGCGCAGGTCGACCATGCTCACCACCTGCCCGCCCGGCGTCGGTTCGAGCGGGCCGGGATAGAGGTTCGCCACCTGCTCCGGCGGAAACAGCGTGAAGCGCCGCCGCCCGACCGCGCAGACCGCGAGGTTGTTCGACTGGTCGTAATGCGTCGCCGCCGTCGTGCGGTTGCCGATCCAGATGCTGGCGAGCGGCGGTGCCTCGCCCGGTTCCGGCAGTGGGAGCGGCAGGTCGTTGGCCTCGCGCAGGCCCGGCAGATAGGCGTCGAGATCGGTCGAGCCGATGTAGAGCGACGGCGCGGCGGGATCGTCCAGATGCGCGGCGATCCGGTCGAGACACGCCGACAGCGCGACCCGCTGCCCGGTGAAGTTCAGCGCGCTGCCGTCGTCGGTGTAGAAGAACCGCCCGCCGATCGCGGGATCGCCGGTGTAGCAGACCACCGGGCGTCCGCCGTCGAACCGCTTGAGCAGCGCGATCGCCGCCGCCGCCCCTTCGTGGCCCGCGCGGACCAGCGGCCAGTCGACGGCGAGCCCGCGCAGGATCAGCGGGCGATCGGCGGCCAGCAATGCGGCGAGATCGAGATCGACCGCCCGCGCCGCCGCGATCTCGCGGACCGGGGTCATGCGGCCGTACGACGCTGATGCCGCGCGATCAGCCGGGCGATGTTGTCAAGCGAGGCGGCGACCATATAGGCGGCGCGCAGCGCGCCGCTGCGATGCAGGTCGGCCAGCACCTGCCCGTCCAGCGCGGCCAGCCGGTCCTCGGCGACGATCAGCACGTCCTCGATCACCATCGTCTCGCCGTCGCCCAGTTCCACGTCGATCGCGGTCGGACGCAGCAGTCCCGCCGCATCCCATGCGGCATAGAGCGACGGCGCGATCCGCCGCCCGGTGGCGACGACGTCCAGCACCCCCTCGATATGGGCGAGATAGGGGGCGGTCCCGCCGTGCGCGCGGTACAGCGGCTCGCCGCCCCCGCCGCGCGCGACCCGCGGATCGTCGAGGTCGACCTGCACCCCGTCCGGCCCGCTTGCGAAGGGGCCGCGCCGCCGCACGGCGGGCACATAGGATGCGTCCCAGCCGCCGTCGGAAAGGAACAGATTGTCGTCCTGCGCGAACCCCAGCAGCGCGACCGCATAGAGATCGCCGCCGACCGCACGGCGCAGCAGGATCGGATAGTCGCGCTGCGCCGCCTCGAACTCGGGCGGCAGCAGCAGTACCTGGTTCACGCCGTCGCCATATGCCGCGCCGTGCACCGGGGCGACGGTCAGGTCGTGATGGGCGATGTTGTCGAGCGCGACATGGTTGGGCATCGGAACGGAACCTGTCAGGACGGGCACCCGACGATAGAAGACGCCGGGCCGAAGAAAAGGGGGCCGCCGGAACCCGGCGGCCCCAGTAGCGTCAGAAACGATAGCGCGCGCCAAGGAGGAAGCGCGGCTTCAGTTCCTGCGCGAACACGAGGGCGTTGCGATCGCGGCCATATTGCACCAGCGGCTCGCTGGTCAGGTTCACGCCTTCGATCGACAGCGCCATGCGATCGTTCAGATCGTAGCTGACATTGAAATCCAGCGTGCCGAACGGCGCCACGAACAACGGGTTGCGGCTGTCGCCCTGGTTGGTCGCGGCGAGGAACCTGGCCCGCCAGTTGTACGATACGCGCGCCGAAAGGCCGTTTTTGTCGTAGATGATCGAGCCGTTGGCACTGTCGCCAAGGCCGGTCAGCGCGAACACGTTGACGCTGGGATCGGCGGCGATGTCGGCGTTCACGTCGCCATAGACCTTGGTGTAGGACGCCTGCACGCCGAAGCCGGTGTCGCCGAAGAAATGCTGCCCGGCGATCTCGAAGCCATAGATATGGCCGTCGCGGTTGTTGACCGGCTGCGACACGGCGAAGGTGTAGAGCGGGTCCTGCGCATTGCCGTAGATGTCGACCGCCTGGAGGATGCTGTCGACGAACGTCTGGTTCAGCGCGCCGCCCGCGGTCCGGTTCGCCTGGAAGGTGGCGTCGGCCTGGGCGGTGTTGCCGCCGTTCTGCACCAGCAGCGCGGTATAGGTGAACAGGTTCACGTCGCTCAGGTCCGCCGACAGCGCGCGCAGCCGGTCCGCCGCCTGCCCCGATCGCGTCCCCGCCGCCCCCGACGACGGGTCGCGCAGGTCGAACAGGTTGCGGTTGAACACGCCGGTGCCGATGAAATTGCGCACCCGCTTGTCGAAGAAGCCGAGCGAGACGTAGCTCGACGGCTTGTAATACCATTCGACCGACACGTCGAAATTGTCGGAGACGAGCGGCAGCAGCCCGGCATTGCCCGAACTGCCGGTCGGACGCCCGCCGAGCGCGGTCGGACGCGGCGGGGCACCGGCCGAAACCGATGCGAACAGGTTGCCGTAGTCCGCGCGCGCCAGCGTGCGGCTGGCCGAGGCGCGGGCGATGAAGTTGTCGAACACCTCGATGTTGAAATCGACCGCGGGCAGGAGGTTGGTATAGCTGCCGCGCTGCGTCACCGACTGCACCGACGACGAGATGACCGGCGAGAAGTCGTTGTCCGCATCCCATTTGATCGCCGAAGGCACCGCCTGCAGCGCCAGCGAATTGACCTTCGTCTCCTCATAGCGGGTGCCGAACACCAGATTGGCGTTGCGCCCGGCGATCTCGCCCTTCCACGTCAACTGGCCGTACACCGCCCAGATCTCCTCGCCGACCCGGTCATAGTCGTTGGCGGTCGTGTTGATCGGATTGGCGCGGTAGAAGTTCGAGAAGATGTCGTTCAGCACGACGGCGTTGCCGCGAAAGGCGGTGCGGATCGACGCCGAATTGCCCGGATCGAAGGTGTCGAACTTGCAGGCGAGGCAGAAGGTCTTGACGACGTTGCCCGCCAGCCGCTGGACGATGCCCGGATCGGTGATGCCCCAGTCGCCGAGCTGCTGCTGGGTCTGCACCCGCTGGCTGGTCATGACCGAATCGGTATAGCTGCCGCCGACGTCGAACCGGCTGCCCCCGCCCAGATCCCAGCCGAGATCGGCCCGCCCGCCGTTGATCCGCTGGCGCTGCGTCGCGGTGTTGGTGCGCCCGATCTGCGTGCCGAGGTCGCCGAGGTCGAGCACGCCGTTACCGTTGCCGCGCAGCGCGTCGTTGATCGTCTGCGACACCTGCGGAAAGCCGCTGCTGTAGTCGATCGTCTGCCCGGTGACGACCGGCGCGCCGAGCGAGACGAGCGTCGCCGAGGTGCCGTTGGGCGCATCGGGCGTCGAGCGCGAGACGGCGTGATAGCCGTCGAGGTTCAGCGTCAGCGTATCGGTGAACGCCCATTTGCCGTTCAGGCCATAGGATTGCAGCTGCGTCTTCGTCGCGCGGAACTGCTGCTCGAAGCCCTGGTCCTTCACGCCGTTGATCGTTTCCGACAGCAGGTCGGTGGTGGCGATCACGTCGCTGCCGTTGAAGCGGACGCGGCCGAACGGGCGGTTGAACCAGTTGGTCTGCTCGCTGCGCTGCTCCTCCAGCCGGTTCTGCGCGAACAGCGCGTCGGCGGTGAAGGTCAGCCGGTCGGTCGGGGCGAACTGCGCCACCGCCTGTCCGTTGATCCGCTCGCGCTTGTTCTCGGAGAACTGGTAGCGGCTGTCGTTGGGCACCAGCACGAACGGCGTCGCCGGGCGGTTCTCGACCTGCGTCTGCGGATTGACGTAGGGGCCGGCGGTGTTGAAGAAATCGGCGTTGCGCACGACGTTGAAATAATTGGGCGCGCTCTGCGCCGAGGTGCTGTCGCGCCGCTGATAGCTGCCGAAGACCGACAGGCCGAAGCTGCGGGCGTCGTTGCGCCAGCTGAGCAGGCCGGACACTTCGGGCAGCACCCGCGCGCCCTCGCCGTTGGTGGTCGTGACGTCGTGCAGCGCCTTGGCCCCGACCGATCCGGTCAGCCCGCCCTCGCGGCTGTCGAGCGGCTTGCGGGTCACGACGTTGATCGCCGCGCCGATGCCGCCCGACGGGATCGCCGCCCGCCCGGTCTTGTAGACCTCGAGCGCCGACACCCCTTCGGAGGCGAGGTTCTGGAAATCGAACGAGCGCCCGGTGCCGCGCGCGAAGTCGCCCGCGCCGCTGGTGTCGACGTTCGAGGCGGGGAGCTGGCGGCCGTTCAGCGTGACGAGGTTGAACCCGCCCGAGAAACCGCGCACCGACACCTGCGAGCCTTCGCCGTTCACCCGGTTGATCGACACGCCGGTGATGCGCTGGAGCGACTCGGCGAGGTTGGTGTCGGGGAACTTGCCGATATCCTCCGCCGAAATGGCGTCGACCACGCCCGCCGAGTTGCGCTTGATATCGATCGCGCGGTTGAGGCTGGCGCGGATGCCGGTGACGACGATCTCGTCGCCTTCGGCCACCGGGTCCTGTCCGGTCGGCTGCGCGGTGCTGCCTGCCGTCCCCTCGGTCGCGCCCGGCTGGGCATTGGTTGCGGTATCAGCGGTCTGCGCGGCGGCAACGCCCGGCGCGACGAACAGCGCGGCGATGGCGATCGTCGACGACGACCGGGCAAGGCTGCGCAACAGGCAAGATCCCCTCATCATTCTCTCCCGATGGATGGCGGCCGTTACCGCTCTCTCAACAACGCCGGTCCTTGCCGGCACTGATAACGCTACCATTTTGTCTAGCGCTGTCAAACGGAATAATAAAATAATCAAACATCTGAAATACGTGGCAGGTAATTTTATAAGTAAAAGTCGGTCGCACTTGCGGAGAACGCCGGCAGGTTGCCGATACCGGTCGTCGGCACCTGCCGACTCGCGACGGCAGCGGTTCCGCCTGCGACGACCCGCGCATCCGGCAGCAGGACCGCTGCACCGGGCGGCATGCCCCGCCATGGCGCGGCAATCACGGCAGGCAGACGGACGGTGGCCCTATCGACTCGGACCCCGAACCATGGTCCGCGACCGGGTTCGGCGCTTCAGGGCAGCGGCCATGCGGGAGCACCGCCCGGCCACCGTCACCGCGACCGGCTGTTCGCGCGGATCGCGGCGAATTCCGAACCCTCCCGCCACACCGGCCATGCATCGCCGTCGGCAAGGCCGAAGCCGATCGTCCGCACCAGATCGACATCCGCCGCCGCACCGCGCAGATCCCAGTCGGCGGACCATGCATCGCATGTCTGGTGATAGCAGCGCATATAGCCGTCAAGCCACGCCTGTCCGGCTTCCCGGCCACCCGCGACCAGATCGGGCGCGCCGCTGATCGCCATCAGCAGCAGCGTCGGCACGCCGCGCCGCGCCAGCGAGAAATGATCCGCGCGATAGAACAGCCCGCGCTCGGGCAGCGCCTCGGGCGTGACCACCCGGTTCTGCGTCCGGGCGGCGGCGGCCAGCGCATCCTCCAGCGTATTCTGCCCCACCCCGACCAGCAGCACGTCGCGCGCGGGCCCTGCGGTCTGGAGGATGTCGAGCGTCAGGTTCGCGACCGTCTTCGCCAGCGGATAGACCGGGTCGGCGGCATAGGTCTCCGACCCCAGCAGCCCGCGCTCCTCGCCGGTCCACAGCGCGAAGACCTGGGTCCGGGCGGCGGGCTTCGCCCGGGCGGCGGCGCGCGCGATCGCCAGCACGCCCGCCGTTCCCAGCGCATCGTCGTTGGCGCCGGGGCGGATGCGGCGACCCTGCGCATCCGGCGCGCCCTCGCCATACGCATCCCAGTGCGCGCCGTACATCACCACCTCGTCGGGGCGGCTGCGACCGGGCAGTTTCGCCAGCACGTTGCGGCTGGTCGCGCGCGTCACCTCGACCGGCAGGTCGGCGGAGAACCCCTCGCCCTTCAGCGTCACCGGCCGGAAGTCCGCGCGCCGTGCCGCCGCGCGCAGCCGGGCAAGGTCGAGTCCCGCAGCGGCGAACAGCCGCGTCGCCGCCCCACCCTCGATCCAGCCTTGCAGCATCACGCGCGGCGCAGGCGGGCGGGCGACGTCGTAATTCTCGCCCGCAGGCGCCGTCACGGTCGCCCAGCCATATCCCGCCCCCGGCGTGTCGTGGACGATCAGCGCGGCGACCGCCCCGCGACGTGCCGCCTCCTCGAACTTGTAGGTCCAGCGCCCGTAATAGGTCATGCGCCGGTCGCCGAACCTGCCCTTCGCATCGTCGGTCGCGGCGGCCTCGAAATCGGGATCGTTGACGAGGAACACCGCCACCTTGCCCTTGAGGTCGACGCCCTTGAAATCGTCCCAGCCCCGCTCGGGCGCGTCGACGCCATAGCCGACGAACACCAGCGGCGCGTTCTGCACGGCGGCGCGGGCGACCGGGCGCACGGTCGAAAGGTAGACGTCGCGGCCCGGCGTCCACTCGACGCCGTTGGCGCGGACGCTGCCCGCCCCGATCCGGGTGCGGACCAGCGGGACCGCCTGGGTCCAGCTGCCGTCCGGGCCGCCGGGTTGCAGCCCTGCCGCCCTGAACTGCGCGACCAGCCAGTCGATCGTCTTCGCCTCTCCCTCCGTCCCCGGCGCGCGTCCGCCGAACGCATCGCTCGCCAGCACCTTCACATCGGCGGACAGCGCGGCGGGGGATACCGGATCGGGTGCAGGCGCAGCGGCGAGGAGCGGCAGGGCGGCGAGGGCGAGCAGGGCTTTCATCGTGCTACCGTAGGAAAGATGCCGCCCGTTGGCGAGCGCCGGGGTCCGGTCGCGCGCGGCAAGGTGATGCGAAAGGTCGCGCCGCCGTTCCCGTCGGGCACCAGCACGATGCTACCGCCCTGCGCCTCCAGCAGCGACCGGGCGATCGGCAGGCCGAGGCCGGTGCCGCCCTCCGCGCGACGACTGGTGAAGAACGGCTCGAACACCCGGTCCCGGTCGCCCGCGGGAATGCCGGGGCCGTCGTCCGCGACCGTCAGGACCACCGCGTCGCCGCCGTCCGCGCCGGTGATTGCCGCACGACCGGCCCCCGCCTGGCGGCTGTTCTCGATCAGGCTCGTCAGTATCGCCTCGAGCGCGGCCTGCGGCACCGCCACCCGTGGCAGGGCGTCGGGCAGGTGCAGGTCGACGACGAAGCCGCCGTGCGCGTCGACGACGCGGCGCACCGCCTGCGCAGGATCGGTCGTCACGCCCGCCGTCGCCGTTTCCATGTCGGCGCGGGCAAGGTCGAGCAGGCGGCTGACCAGTTGCGTCAGTCGTCCCGCATCCTTCGCGATGTTGCCGAGGAACCGGTCGCGATCCGCCGCGGCCATGTCGGGATGGTCCTGCAACAGCTCGACCGCGCCGCCGATCCCGGCGAGCGGCGTCTTGAACTCGTGGCTGACCGCATGGGCGAAGTCGCGCAGGTAGCGCGATCGCCGCTCGATCGCGGCGGCCATGCTGCCGAAGTCGCGATAGAGCGCCTGGATCTCGATCGCCGCGGTGGTCGGCGCAGCGGGCACGCTGCCCCCGCCGCCCGCCACCGCGCGGGTGGCGGTGCCGAGCGCCTCGACCGGGCGGACGATGCCGCGCGACAGCAGCCCGCTCAGCACCACCAGCGTGCCGAAGATCAGCAGGATGCCGAGCGTGATCTTGCCGCGATCCGCATACAGCCCGGCGAGCAGCGCCTGCGGCGGACGCGACAGCAGGAGCACGCCGACGACCCGGCGATCGACGACGATCGGCATGGCGAGGTCGATGCGCAGGTCGGCGGCGCGGCTCAGCCATTCCCAGCCGCCCGGTTGCCGGTACGCGGGGTTGCGCCGCAACGCCGTCATCGACTGTCCGCGCAGCGCCGCCCGCACCTCCGGCAGGCCGCTGTCGTCGCCACCCGCCTGCGCGCCCGTCAGGCGGATGCCGCGCCGGTCGAGCAACGCGATGTCGGCCCCCGTCGCCGCGGCGGTGAGGCGCAGGGTCGGCGCGACGCGACGGCGCCAGTCGCCGGTGGCCACGTCCGGCATGCGGGCGGGGCCATGCGGTACGGGCCGGGGTGGCAGGATCGGGGTCAGCCGCAGGTCGATCGCGGGCGCGGGCGCAGGCGGCACCACCGCCACCCCACCGCCCCATGCCAGCGCGGCGCCGGCCGAAAGTGCCGCGGCTTGCGCGATCAGTTCGCCCTCGGTCTGACGCACCAGCGCATTCTCGTACACGCGCAGGAACAGCGCGCCGACCCCCGGCAGCGCGGCGACGAAGGTGAAGGTCAGCAACAGGATCGTCCGCAATCGCAGCCGCGGCCAGTGCCGCCGCACGACGCGCTTGAACGGCTCGATCATGCCCCGCCGCAACTGCCGAGGCGATAGCCGATCCCGGCGCGCGTCTCGATCACATCCTCCGCGCCGACGCGGGCGAACTTGGCGCGCAGGTTGCGGATATGGCTGTCGATCGTGCGGTCGGTGATCGCGAAGCCGGGACCGTGCAGCCGGTCGATGATCGCGTCGCGGCTGAACACCTTGGACGGCATCGTCGCCAGCGTGCGCAGGATGCCGAATTCGGTGACGGTCAGCGTGACCGCCGCCCCCGCCCAGCGCGCCTGCCAGCCGTCGGTCTCCAGCGACAGCTGCCCGTGGCGCAGTACCCCGGCGGCGGCCTGCGTCACCAGCGGGGGCCGGGCGGCGACGCGGCGCAGGATCGCCATCACCCGCGCCACCACCTCGCGCGGGGAAAAGGGCTTGGTGACGTAATCGTCCGCGCCCAGCTCGATGCCGAGCACGCGGTCGATCTCGTCGTCGCGGCTCGACAGGAACAGGATCGGCACGTCGCTGCTCGCGCGCAGGCGGCGGCAGACCTCTATGCCATCCATGCGCGGCATGTTGATGTCGAGCACGATCAGGTCGGGCGCGCGGGCCTGCGCCGCCGCCAGCGTCGCCTCGCCGTCGCCCGCCTCGATCGTGTCCAGCCCGGCCTTCGCCAGCGCGAAGACCAGCAACTGGCGGATGTGCGGATCGTCGTCGGCGATCAGGATCGTACGCGGCATGGGGCAGAGGATCATGTCCGGCAGCCTCCGGTCAAGGCTGCGTCTCGGGGAAGGGCTGGTAGCGCGATCCGTCGCACGCCCGCCCGTCGATGCCCCGGGTCGGCCGGAACGCCGGTCCCAGTGCCGCCCTTGCCTGTACAAGGCGGCGCGCGCCGCGCGGCGTCCAGCTCTGCCATCGCCCCTGGCGGACGCTCAGGTTGGCCAGCAGCGCGTCGCGGACATGCTGCACCCGGTCACGGGTCGTCGCGTCCATCGCCCGGCGCTCCAGTTCGATCAGCGGCAGCAGCGCGCCGTCGCCGATGTCCGTCAGGTAACACAGGTCGATCGCCGCCGGAGCGCGGTGCCGCACGTTCCACGTCGCGGCGATCGCGCCGAGATCGACGAAGGCGCACGGCGTCAGCACCAGCAGCGCCGCCGCCGCGTTGCAATTGACCAGCCAGCGCGCGCTGCGCCCCGTCAGGATACGCCAGCCGATCGTCGCCAGCCCGAAGGCGACCAGCGCCATCCATGCCAGCGCGGCGATCCGCCACTCGGTCAGCATCGACGCCGCGATATAGTCGATCGTCCGCCACGCGCTGGAGGCGACGAGGATCAGGTTCTGCGCGACCCACAGCACCACCATCCGCCGCGCCCACGGATGATGCGCGCTGGCGCTGCCGGGCCGGAGCATGGCCAATGCCATGATCCCGGCGATCAGCGCGGTCACGATCAGCGGATAGGCGCCGCGATGGACATAGTCGGTCTGCGTCATGCCGTCCGGCAGCGGCCCGCCGCCCCACAGCAACGCGATGTCCAGCACATTCTGCACCGCGAACAATGCGTTGAACAGCGCCAGCGCGATCAGCACCGACGGCAGCGAGGTGCCGGGCAGCACCGGCTCGGGATCGGGCAGGCGGGCGGCGACGCGCAGCACGCTCGCGTGCGGGCGCAGGCTGGGCCAGATGCCGAGCGCGACGGTGGTCCAGAAGAAGATCTGCCACAGCGACGGCAGCCGGATCGCCGCCAGCGCTTCGGCGATGACCGGATTGGCCGCGGCGAACAGGGTCAGGAACATGGCCCCGCCGATCAGCGGCAACGCCAGTATCGCCAGCATCGCGCGCACGCCGCGCCGCTGCGCTCGCGGACGTCCGATCCGCCGCAGGTCGCGGAAGGGCTTGACGCCGCTGCTCACCGCATGCAGCACCAGCCGCACGCCCCAGCGCCATGCGCCGTCGAAGCGGGCGGTGCGCGGCAGCAGCGCGGCGAGCGAGAGCGCACCCCAGAACAGCGTCCACCCCAGCCTGCCGGGGTCGTCGATCAGTGCCGCGACGAACAGCGTCGCCGCCCCCAGCGCGATCCAAGCCCGCCGGTCGCCCCGCACGTCGCGGCGCGCGACGATGAGCCCGGCCAACCACAGCGCCGCGAAGATGCCGACGACCGCCCCGCCCGACCCGGCCAGGCGCAGCCGATCGAACGCGGCGACCAGCACGCCCGCGACGACGGCCTTGAGGAGAAAACTGAACCGCATGTCGTGCTCCTTGAACCGGGAGCAGCGGGTGTAGACGGCGGCGATGCGCGGACGGTGCCGCGGGCGAGGAGCTTGCATGGAGCCGATGTGCAGAAGGCGTGCACGTGCGGAGCCTTGCGTGCCGCGGGCGGAAGAATTACATACCGCGCGTTATGGAAATCGAAGCCACCCCCGCCACCAAGGGCCGTCCGCGTGAGTTCTGCCCCGATCGTGCGCTGGCGGCGGCGCTCGGCGTCTTCTGGTCCAAGGGCTATGAAGGCGCGTCGATGGCCGATCTGACCGAGGCGATGGGTATCTCCAAGCCCAGCCTCTATGCCGCCTTCGGCAACAAGGAAGCGCTGTTCCACAAGGCGCTCGACCTCTATGAGTCGGAAAAGCTGGAATATACCCGCGCCGCGCTCGAACAGCCGACCGCGCGCAAGGTGGCGGAACATTTCATGCGCGGCGCGATCGACGCGCAGATGAGCAGCTGCGATCCCAAGGGATGTCTCGGCGTCATCAGCGCCACGGCCTGCGGTGCGGAAGCCGAATCGATCAAGGCCGACGTGATCCAGCGCCGCGCCTCGTCGCAGGCGGCGCTGGTCGCGCGGTTCGAGCAGGCCAAGCGCGACGGCGACCTGCCCGACCATATCGATATCGCCGGGCTGACCGGCTATCTCTACGCCATCCTTCAGGGGATGGCGGTGCAGGCCGGATCGGGTGCCACCCGGGCCGAACTGGAGCGCGTGGTCGACACCAGCCTGATGATGTGGCCGGGCCGGTAAAAATTCCTACCGTCCGGTACAAAAGCCGTTGACGTAACGATCCGGCGTTAATATACCAGTCAGTATAGAACAGGGCGCCGCCGTTGGCGTCCCGGCGCTCGCAAGGATGCCGCCATGCGCGAACGGATTCTGACCGCGGTACTCGCTCCGTAACCGGCGGGACCGCGACCCAAGCGTACCCCGAACCTTCGCAGACCCGCCCCGCCCGACATGCGTGTCGCGGGCGACGGCGACCTGCGCCCCCGCACCAGCGTTGCGGCCCTGACGGGCCACAGCGGTCGCATCGTCGCGGCCGGTGATGCTGCGTGCCTTCGACCATGAAGGGAGGACATCTCATGGCCTATGTCGATTTCTCGGGTGATCCCGAACGCGCCGTGGTGGCAGCGGCGAGCGCGCCGCAGCTTGCCGCACCTGCCCCCGCCCGGTTCAGCCCGCTCGAATGGTCGGTCGTCGCGCTCGCCCGGCGCGACCGGCTGTCGTCGCTGGCAAGCCCCGGTCGCCTTTCCACGGCGCTCGGCAAGGTGTTCGCGGTCGGCGGGCGCAACCCGCGGCTCGCCGATCCGCGGCTGGAGGCGCTGCGCCGCATCGCCGTGCTCAGCTGGCGTCGCGGCGTGACCGTGCCCGCGCGCGAGGTCGAAGCCTTCCTCCGCGCCGGTTTCTCGGCGGGCCATTATGAAACGATGCTGACCAGCATCGCCGCAGCGCAGGCGCACAGGGGGGCGCGGGCATGAACATGATTACCCGGATCACCGCGTCGTCGAACGCTCCGGCGGACACGGCGCCCCCCACCACGGCCCGCTGGCGACGGGTCGGCTGGATCGCCCTGCCCGTCGTCGCGCTCGGCAGCGCATGGGCGCTATTCCACGGCGACGGCCCTGCGGTCGCCGCGATGCCGATCCCGACCGTCGAGGTCGCGCAGCCGCTGGTCCGCACCGTGACCGAATGGGACGACTATGTCGGCCGGTTCGAGGCATCGAAGTCGGTCGAGGTGCGCCCGCGCGTGTCGGGCGCGATCACCGCCGTCCACTTCACCGACGGCGCGATCGTCCGCAAGGGCCAGCTCCTCTTCACCATCGACCCGCGCCCCTATGCCGCCAGCCTTGCCGAAGCGCGCGCCAGCGTGGCCGGTGCGGAAAGCGACCTTGCGCTGGCGCGGGCCAATCTCGATCGCGCCAACCGCCTCGCCGCCGAGGATGCGGTGTCGCGCAGCGACCTCGACCAACTCGGCGCGCGGGTGCGCGCGGCACAGGCGGCACTGGTCGCGGCGCAGGCGCGGGTCCGTGCCCGTGCGCTCGACGTCGAGTTCACGCAGGTCCGCGCGCCGATCGGCGGGCGCATCTCCGACCGGCGGATCGATCCGGGCAATCTGGTGAGCGCGGGCGACACCGGCGGCACGTTGCTGACCACGATCAACGCGCTCGACCCGATCTATTTCGCGTTCGATGCGTCCGAGGGGCTGTTCCTCAAGTCGAAGCGGGCGGGTGCGCAAGGGGCGGCGGTCGAGGTGCGGTTGCAGGACGAGGCACGCTATACCCGCACCGGTCGGCTGGACTTCACCGACAACGGACTCGATCCGCGCTCGGGCACGGTGCGGGGCCGCGCGGTGCTGGCCAACCCGGACCTGTTCCTGACGCCCGGCATGTTCGGCAACATGCGCCTCGCCAATGGCGGACAGGTGCGCGCATTGCTGGTGCCGGACGCCGCGATCCAGACCGACCAGACGCGCAAGACCGTGCTGACCGTGGCGCGCGACGGCACGGTGGCGGCCAGGGCGGTGACGCTCGGCCCGGTGGTCGACGGGCTGCGGATCATACGCAGCGGGGTGGCGCCGACCGACCGCGTCATCGTCAGCGGCACGCAGCTGGCGATGCCGGGGGCCAAGGTCGCGGTGCGCCCGACCACGATCGCCGCAACGCCCGCCGCCGCCGTGCCGCCGCCCGCCGCGACGATCGGCGAAGCGACCTTCGCCCGGTAACGGCGCCCGGTAACGGCGCCCGGTAACGGCGCCCGTCTGCGGGCGGGTGCCGATCCATCTTCCGAACTTCCTCTCGTCATCGCTCCCCTGGGGCGAGGAGGCCTTGCATGCGCCTGTCGCGCTTCTTCATCACCCGCCCGATCTTCGCGGCGGTCATCGCGGTCGTCATCACGATCGTCGGCGGCCTCGCCTATCTGGGCCTGCCCGTCTCGCAATATCCCGACATCGTGCCGCCGACCGTGACGGTCGCCGCGACCTATCCGGGTGCCGCCGCCGAGACGGTGGCGGAAACCGTCGCCGCACCGATCGAGCAGGAGATCAACGGCGTCGACGGCATGCTCTACCAGTCGTCGCAATCGACCGGCGACGGGCGGGTGACGATCACCGTGACCTTCAAGCCCGGCACCGATCTCGACGCGGCGCAGGTGCTGGTCCAGAACCGCGTCGCCATCGCGACCCCGCGCCTGCCGCAGGAGGTCCAGCGGCTGGGCATCGTCACCAAGAAGACGTCGCCCGACTTCCTGATGGTGGTGAACCTCGTCTCGCCCGACCGCTCGCTCGATACGCAATATCTGTCCAACTATGCGCTGACGCAGGTCAAGGACCGCCTCGCCCGGATCGAGGGGGTCGGCGACGTGCAGCTGTTCGGTGCGCGCGACTATGCGATGCGGGTGTGGATCGATCCGGGCCGCGCCGCCTCGCTGGGGCTGACGGCGGGGGATATCGTCGCGGCGCTGCGCGCGCAGAACGTGCAGGTCGCGGCGGGCACGCTCGGCCAGCCGCCCTATGCGCAGGGCAACGCCTTCCAGCTGAACGTCGAGACGCAGGGACGGCTGAGCGAGCCGCAGCAGTTCGCCGACATCGTCGTGCGCACCGATGCCGACGGCCGTCAGGTCCGCGTGCGCGACGTGGCGCGCGTGGAGCTGGGCGCCGCCGACTATTCGACCAACACCTATCTCTCGGGCGAGCCGACCGTGCTGCTGGGCGTGTTCCAGCGTCCCGGCTCCAACGCGCTCGCCGCCGCCAAGGCGATCACCGCCGAGTTGGACGCGGCGCAGAAGACCTTTCCCAAGGGCCTCGAATATCGCGTCATCTACAACCCGACCGAGTTCATCGCCCAGTCGATCGACGAGGTGATGAAGACGCTGGTCGAGGCGATCGTCCTCGTCGTGCTGGTCATCATCGTGTTCCTGCAACGCTGGCGCGCGGCGATCATCCCGGTGGTCGCGATCCCCGTGTCGCTGATCGGCACCTTCGCGGTGCTGCTGCTGGTCGGCTATTCGCTCAACAACCTGTCGCTGTTCGGGCTGGTGCTGGCGATCGGCATCGTCGTCGACGACGCGATCGTCGTGGTCGAGAATGTCGAGCGCAACCTCGCGCGCGGGCTGACGCCGCTGCAGGCCGCCTTCACCTCGATGGACGAGGTGGCGGGCGCGCTGGTCGCGATCGTCGCGGTGCTGTGCGCGGTGTTCATCCCGACGCTGTTCATGAACGGCATCTCGGGTGCCTTCTACCAGCAGTTCGCCGCGACCATCTCGACCGCGACGGTCATCTCGCTGCTCGTCTCGCTCACCCTGTCGCCCGCGCTCGCCGCGATCCTGCTGAAGGATCATGCCGAGGATCACGGCGACCGGGGGCTGGTGATGCGCCGCCTGCGCGCCGCCGGGGATGCGTTCAACCGCGGTTTCGATGCGATGAGCGCGCGCTATAGCCGGTTGACCCAGGCGCTCGTCACCCGGCCGAAACGGGTGATGGCGACCTATGCCGGTCTGATCGCCGCGACGGTCGCGATGCTGTGGACGACGCCGACCGGCTTCATCCCGCAGCAGGACCAGGGCTATTTCCTGACCGTGATCCAGCTGCCCTCCGGCGCGTCGGTCGAGCGGACCGATGCGGTGATGCGCAAGGTCGCCGGCCGCATCCTGCCGCTCGACGGGGTGAAGGGGGCGGTGATGCTCGCCGGGTTCGACGGCCCGTCGCAGACGCTCGCCCCCAATGCCGCCGCGGCCTATATCCCGCTGAAGGACTTCAAGGATCGCAAGGGCATCCATGTCAACGACGTGATGGCCGCGGCGCAGAAGGCCACCGCCGACATCACCGAGGCGCGGCTGATGATCGTGCCGCCGCCCGTCATCCAGGGCATCGGTGCTGCGGGCGGGTTCCGCATGATGGTACAGGACAAGGGCGGGCACGGCTATCAGGCGCTCGGCAAGGAAGCCTATGGCCTGATCGCCAAGGCCAATCAGGCACCGGGCCTCGCGGGCGCCTATACCTTCTTCGACACCGCCACCCCGCGCGTGTTCGCCGATATCGACCGGGCCAAGGCCGACCTGCTGGGCGTACCGCCCGAGCGCGTGTTCGAGGCGCTGAACGTCTATCTCGGTTCGGCCTTCGTCAACGACTTCAACCTGCTCGGCCGCACCTATCGCGTGACGGCGCAGGCCGACGCCCCGTTCCGCGCGACCGAGGCGGATATCGCCAATCTGAAGACGCGATCGAACGCGGGCGGCATGGTGCCGATCGGATCGGTCGCGACGTTCGAGGACAAGACCGGCCCGTACCGCGTCGTGCGCTACAACATGTTCCCCGCGGTCGAGGTGGACGGCAACACCGCCCCCGGCTTCTCGTCGGGCCAGTCGTTGGTGACGATGGAGAAGCTGGCAAGCGAGACGCTGCCCGCCGGATACAGCACCGAATGGACCGACATCGCGTTCCAGCAGCGGCTGGCGGGCAATACCGCCGCGATCGTCTTCGCGCTGGCCGTCGTGTTCGTCTTCCTCGTGCTGGCGGCGCAGTATGAAAGTCTCGTGCTGCCGCTGTCGATCATCCTGATCGTGCCGATGTGCCTGCTGGCAGCGATGATCGGGGTGAACCTGCGGGGCATGGACAACAATGTCCTGACCCAGATCGGCCTCGTCGTGCTGATCGCGCTCGCCGCCAAGAACGCGATCCTCGTCGTCGAGTTCGCGCGACAGGCGGAGGCGATCGACGGCCTGAGCCCGGTCGAGGCGGCGGTGCGGGCGGCGGGTGACCGGCTGCGCCCGATCCTGATGACCAGCTTCGCGTTCGTGCTGGGCGCGGTGCCGCTGCTGGTGGCGACCGGGGCGGGCGCGGAGCTGCGCCAGGCGCTGGGGACCGCGGTGTTCTTCGGCATGCTCGGCGTCACCGGCTTCGGCCTGATCTTCACCCCCACCTTCTACGTCGTCTGCCGGACCTTGAGCGACCGGTTGCGCCGCCGCCCCGCCGCCGCGCCGCGCCAGATCCAGCCCGCGGAATGAGGAACCCTGCCATGATCCGCACGATGTTTGCCGCCGCCTCGGCGCTCAGCCTCGCCGCCTGTGCCGTCGGCCTCGACTATCGCCCGCCCGCGACTCCGGCGAGCGCGGCAGGCCAGTTCCTGACCACGACGCCCGCCGTCAGCACGCTGCCGACCGCCGACGACCGCTGGTGGCAACTCTACGACGACCCGGTGCTGGACGGCCTGATCGCCGACGCGCTGTCGGCCAACACCGACATCCGCGTCGCGGTCGCGCGGCTGGCCCGCGCCCGCGCGTCGCTCCGCGAGGTACGCGGCGATCGCCAGCCGCAGGCGACGGCGGGGGCGAGCGCCACCTATGGCCGGTTGTCCGCGATCCAGCGTCCGCCGGGCGTGCAGCGCGAGGACTGGACGATCGATACCGGCCTCGACGTCGCCTATGAGGTCGATCTGTTCGGGCGGATCGGCCGCAATGTCGAGGCGGCGGCGGGCGATGTCGGCGCGGCGCAGGCCGATGTCGATGCGGTGCGCGTCGCGGTCGTCGCCGACACCACCCGCGCCTATGCCGATGCCGCCTCCGCCGCCGAGCGGCTGGCGGTCGCCGAGCGGATCGTGGCGCTGCTCGACCGGTCGCTGCGGGTGACGCAGGGGCGGGCCAGGGTCGGCCTGACCACCGGCCTCGATACCGCGCGGATCGCCGCCCTGCGCAACCAGCGACTTGCCGACGTCCCCGCGCTGGCGGCGGAGCGGCAGGCGGCATTGTTCCGGCTGGCGACGCTGACCGGACGGACGCCCGCCGAGCTGCCGGGCATCGCCGCCGCACGGACGGAGACGCTGCGCCTGACGCAGCCGATCCCGGTCGGGGATGGTGCCGCGCTGCTCGCCCGCCGTCCGGACGTGCGCGCCGCCGAACGACGGCTGGCGGCGGCGACCGCGCGCATCGGGGTCGCGACCGCCGATCTCTATCCCCGGATCAGCCTTGGCGGCTCGATCGGTTCGACCGGCACCGGGCTCGGCAATATCTTCGGCGCGGGGCCGCTCAACTGGCTGCTCGGGCCGCTGCTGCACTGGAACGTAAACCCGACGAAGGCGCGCGCACGGATCGCCGCGGCGGAGGCCGACAGCCAGGCCGCGCTGGCCGGGTTCGACGGCACCGTCCTGACCGCGATCGAGGAGACCGAGGTCGCATTGTCCGACTATGCCCGCACCCTAGATCGCCGCACCGCGCTTCAGGCCGCGCGCGATCAGGCGGCGCTCGCCGCGCGCATCACCCGTGCGCAGCAACGCGAGGGGCAGATCGACAGCCTCGCGCAACTCGACGCCGAACGGACGCTGGCCGACACCGAAGCGGCACTCGCGCTGGCCGATGCGCAGATCGCCCGCCGGCAGATCGACCTGTTCCGCGCGCTCGGCGGCGGCTGGCGGGTGCAGGCGACCGGCGCGGTGCCGGTGATCGGATAATATGATCGATTCGTCCCGAATAATCGATTGGACGGAACTCGTTGGGATGCGGCACCTTCTCAGGCCAAGCAAACACCGGTTGGAAGAGGACACCGAGATGGCCGATTACGAACAGCCCAGAAGCGGCGGTTGCCCGATGGGGGGCAACGGCGGCGGCGAGGTGAAGGCACGGTCGCTGCTGGGGCGGACGAACCGCGACTGGTGGCCCGATGCGCTGCCGGTCGACATGCTGCACCAGCACGGCGTCTCGCCCGATCCGATGGGTCAGGACTATGACTATGCCGAGGCTTTCCAGACGCTCGATTACGCTGCGCTGAAGGCCGACCTGCACGCGCTGATGACCGACAGCAAGCCGTGGTGGCCCGCCGACTATGGCCATTACGGCCCGTTCATGATCCGCATGGCGTGGCATGCCGCGGGCACCTATCGCGTGACCGACGGGCGCGGCGGATCGTCGTCGGGGCAGCAGCGGTTCGAGCCGCTCAATTCGTGGCCCGACAACGGCAACCTCGACAAGGCACGTCGCCTGTTGTGGCCGATCAAGCAGAAATACGGCAAGCACATCAGCTGGGCCGACCTGTTCATCCTCGCGGGCAATGTCGCGATCGAGAGCATGGGCGGGCCGGTGTTCGGCTTCGCGGGCGGGCGCAAGGACGTCTATGCGTCGGAAGGCGACACCTTCTGGGGTGCCGAGGAACTGTGGGTCGACGAGGGCGCGCAGACCCGCATCACCGAGGAACTGCCCGAGCTGGAAGGACCGCTCGCCGCGATCCAGATGGGCCTGATCTACGTCAATCCCGAAGGGCCGGGCGGCAACCCCGATCCGCTGCAATCCGCGCGCGACATGAAGGCGACGTTCCAGCGGATGGCGATGAATTCGGAGGAGACGGTGGCGCTGACCGCGGGCGGCCACGCCTTCGGCAAGGCGCATGGCGCCAAGCCCCCCACGGGCTTCAAGAACCCCGCAGCCGAAGCGATCCACCAGCAGGGGCTGGGCTGGCTGACCGACAGCGACGAGATCGGCAAGGGCCATATCACCACCTCCGGTATCGAGGGTGCGTGGTCGAACAACCCGACGAAATGGACCGGCGACTATCTGCGCCTGCTGTTCAAATACGAGTATGAACTGACGCAGAGCCCGGCGGGCGCCAAGCAGTGGACCCCGATCAACCCCGATCCCGAGGACATGGCCCCCGACGCGCGCGATCCCGACAAGCGCGTGCCGACGATGATGACCACCGCCGACATGGCGCTGAAGATGGACCCCGAGTTCCGCGAGATCGCGCTGCGCTTCCGCGACGATCAGGCGGCGCTCGACGATGCCTTCGCCCGCGCATGGTTCAAGCTGACCCATCGCGACATGGGGCCGAAGATCCGCTACCTCGGCCCGGAAGTGCCGCAGGAGACGCTGATCTGGCAGGACCCGGTACCCGAAGGCACCGCGCCGTCGGACGCCGCGGTCGCCGCGTTCAAGGACGCGGTGCTGGGAAGCGGGCTGACCGTGGCGCAGCTGGTCAAGACCGCCTGGGCCTCGGCATCGACCTATCGCCGGTCGGACCATCGCGGCGGCGCCAACGGCGCGCGCATCGCGCTCGCCCCGCAGAAGGACTGGGCGGTCAACGAGCCGGAACAGCTCCGGCAGGTGCTCGCCAAGCTGAACGAGTTGCGCGGCGACATGTCGCTCGCCGACGCGATCGTGCTGGCCGGATCGGCGGCGGTCGAGAAGGCGGCGCGCGATGCCGGGTTCGACGTGGAGGTTCCGTTCCTCGGCGGTCGCGGCGACGCGACGCAGGACTGGACCGATGTCGAGAGCTTCCACTGGATGGAGCCGCAGGCGGACGGCTTCCGCAACTACCTCAAGACCCGCAACCCGGTGAAGACCGAGGAGCTGCTGCTCGACCGTGCGTCGCTGCTGGGGCTGTCCGCGCCGGAGATGACCGTGCTGGTCGGCGGCTTGCGCGTGCTGGGCGCGAACCACGGCGATGCGCCCGAAGGCGTGCTGACCGATCGTCCGGGGCAGCTGACCAACGACTTCTTCGTCAACCTGCTCGACAACGATACCTTCTGGGATCTGGTCGATGCGTCGAGCGACGAGAAGTTCATCGGCTATGACCGCGGCGGCCGGACGGAGCGGTGGCGCGCGACCCGGACCGACCTGATCTTCGGCTCCAACTCGCAGCTGCGCGCGACCGCCGAGGTCTATGCCGAGAACGGGCACGAGGAAAAGTTCGTGCGCGACTTCGTGAAGGCATGGGTCAAGGTGATGAACGCCGACCGCTTCGACGTCACCGCCCGGCCGGTATCGGCCAACCAGGCGACCTGATCCCGCCCGCCGGGACAAAGGGGGCGCGGCGCGTCCGGACCACGGGTCCGGGCCGCCGCGCCCCTTTTCGTACCGCTCCCCTGCATCGGATAGCGCCGCACGCCGATCCGGTGGTAGCGTCTCCCCCAACAACGACGGCGACAGGCCGCGTACGGGAGACGATGCCTTGACCCATGACCGCTGCTGCACGGGCCATTCGCGCCGCGACATCCTCGCCACCGGTGCGCTTGCCGCGACGTGGGCGCTGGCGATGCCGCGCCCCGTACAGGCCGCCGACGCCCCGACACCGGCGGCGCGCCCGGTCGCCCGGTTGCAGGCGTTCGACATGGGCGACGTGACGCTGGGCGACGGCCCGTTCCTCGACGCGCAGCGCCGGACCGAAGCCTATCTGCTGACGCTCCAGCCCGACCGGATGCTGCACAATTTCCGCGTCAACGCCGGGCTGCCGCCCCGCGCGCCCGTCTATGGCGGCTGGGAATCCGAAGCGACGTGGGACGAGATCAACTGCCACGGCCATACGCTCGGCCATTATCTGTCCGCATGTGCGCTGGCCTGTCGCGCGACCGGCGACGCGCGCTACCGGCAGCGCATCGATCACATCGCCGCCGAACTCGCCGCATGCCAGGCGGCGGCGAACAGCGGCCTCGTCTGCGCATTTCCGAAGGGCGCGGCGCTGATCGCGGCGCATCTGCGCGGCGAACCGATCACCGGCGTGCCGTGGTACACGCTGCACAAACTCTATGCCGGGCTGCGCGACGCCACGCTGCTGGCCGACAGCAAGGCGGCGCGCGCGGTGCTGCTGCGGCTGGCGGACTGGGGCGTGGCCGCGTGCCGCCCGCTGTCGGACGATGCGTTCGAGGCGATGCTGGCGACCGAACACGGCGGCATGAACGAGGTCTACGCCGACCTCTATCTGATGACCGGCACCGACGATTACCGGACGCTGGCGCAGCGCTTCTCGCACAAGGCGGTGCTGCTGCCGCTGGCGCGCGCGCGCGATCACCTCGACGGGCTGCACGCCAATACGCAGGTGCCCAAGATCGTCGGCTTCCAGCGCGTGCATGAGGCGACCGGCGATCCGGCCTATCACGACGCGGCGGCGTTCTTCTGGCGGACGGTGGTGCAGACCCGCTCGTTCGCGACCGGCGGGCACGGCGATGCGGAGCATTTCTTCGCGATCGCCGACGTGCGCGACCACGTGTTTTCCGCCAAGGGATCGGAGACGTGCGGCCAGCACAATATGCTCAAGCTGACGCGGGCGCTGTTCCTGCACGATCCCCGCGCCGGCTATGCCGACTATTACGAGCGTACGCTCTACAACGGCATCCTCGCGTCGCAGGATCCCGACAGCGGCATGGCGACCTATTTCCAGGGGGCACGGCCCGGCTACATGAAGCTGTACCACACCCCCGAGGACAGCTTCTGGTGCTGCACCGGCACGGGCATGGAAAACCATGTCAAATACCGCGACTCGATCTATTTCCATGATGCGTCCGCGCTGTATGTGAACCTGTTCGTGCCCTCGAGCGTGCGCTGGCGGGCGAAGGACGCGGTAGTGACGCAGACGACCAGCTTCCCGGATGCACCGACGACGACGCTGCGCTGGCAGGCGAAGCGCGCGACCCCGGCGACGCTCAAGCTGCGCCATCCCGGATGGAGCCGCACCGCGACCGTCCTCGTCAACGGCGCGGAGGTCGTCCGCTCGACCACGCCGGGGCGGTATCTCGATCTCACGCGGGTGTGGCAGGACGGCGACCGGGTGGAGTTGCGCCTTGCCATGGCGGTCGCGGCGGAACCGCTGCCGGCAGCCGCCGATATCGTCGCCTTCACCTATGGCCCGCTGGTGCTGGCGGGGGCGTTCGGGCGCGAGGGGCTGGCCCCCGGCGCGGACATCGTCGTCAACGAACGGCTGTACGGGACGTACAACGACACGCCCTTCGCCGTTCCGCGCCTGTCCGGCGATCCGGCGGCGCTGGCGCAGCGCGTCCGACCGACGGGCAGGCCGCTCGAATTCACGATCCCCGCGGCGGACGGCGCGCCGATCCGCCTGATCCCGTACCACCGCATCGCGCACGAACGCTATGCGACCTACTGGGATCTGGCGCCCGCCTGACCGGGGAAGCGGCGCGGCGCTCGATGACCGGCGACGGGGCGAAGCGTTCGCCCCGTCGCCCGTTTCGCGCTATTGGATATTCCATGCCGTCCGCACCGGGCGGCGCGACCGGTTCCGGATCGGCACCTGTGTGCGCCGGGGCTATCGGGCGGGCGTGAGATTCATGACCGATATACTATTCGCAGGAAGGGGAAGAAGCGGATGCGTAGCATGTTGAGGATCGGCGCCGCCGCCGTGGCGATGGCCGTCGCCGGTACCGCATCAGCGCAGAGTAATGCGCCCCGCGTCGATCCGGTGCAGGTCGACCCCGGCCGCCCCGACTGGGAAAACCCCACGGTCAACGATGTCGGGCGGCTGCCCGCGCGCGCGACCGGCTTTCCCTTCGAGAGCCGGGCCAGGGCGCTGGCGGGGGACCGGGCGAAGTCCGACCGGTTCCTGTCGCTGAACGGCGAATGGAAGTTCGCCTTCTCGCCCAACACCACCGACGTGCCGGTCGGGTTCGAGCGCCCCGAATACGACGTGTCGGGGTGGAAGAGCATCAAGGTGCCCGCGATGTGGCAGGCCGAGGGCTATGACCAGGCGCGCTACAACAACATCACCTATCCCTTTCCCGCCAATCGCCCGCTGATCCCGCATGCGACCAACCCGGTCGGCTCCTATCGCCGCGACGTGACGCTGCCCGCGGGCTGGGCCGGGCAGGACGTCGTGCTGCACATCGGCGCGGCAGGCGCGGCCTATTACGTCTGGGTCAACGGACAGAAGGTCGGCTATGCCGAGGACTCCAAGCTGCCGAGCGAGTTCGACGTCACCCGGTTCGTGCGAGCAGGGCGCAACACGGTGGCGATCCAGGTCATCCGCTGGTCCGACGGCAGCTATCTGGAGGATCAGGACTTCTGGCGCGTGTCGGGGATCGAGCGCGACGTCTATCTGATGGCCGCGCCGAAGACGCGGGTGCGCGACGTCTTCGTCCATGCCGGGCTGGACGCCGCCTACCGCGACGGCAAGCTGGCGCTCGAACTGGCGGTGACGCCGGGGGCGGCGACGACCGCGCGCTATGTGCTGAGCGACGGGGCGCAAACCGTCGCCGAAGGCCGCGCGACCGTGCCCGGCGGTGCCGCGGAACGGGTGGTGACGCTGACCGGATCGGTGCCGGGCGTGCGACCGTGGACCGCCGAGACGCCCGATCTCTACACGCTGGTCGTCGAGCTGACCGACGCGCGCGGCACCGTGCTGCAATCGACCGCCAGCCGCATCGGCTTCCGCACGGTCGAAATGAAGAACGGCCTCGTATCGGTGAACGGCAGGCCGATCACGATCCGCGGCGTCAACCGCCACGAACATGATCCGGAGACCTTCCACGTCGTCAGCCGCGCGTCGATGGAGAACGACATCCGGTTGATGAAGCGCAACAACATCAACGCGGTCCGCACCTCGCACTATCCCAACGACCCGTATCTCTACGAACTCGCCGACCGCTATGGCCTGTACGTCATGGACGAGGCGAATATCGAGAGCCACGCCTATATGGACTATGCCAACAAGCATCCGGACGATCGCGCCCGGTTGCAGATCGGCTTCGATCCGGCATGGCGCGAGGCGCATGTCAGCCGCGTGACCAACATGGTCGAACGCGACAAGAACCACCCCTCGATCCTCTTCTGGTCGCTGGGCAACGAGGCGGGCATCGGCCCCAATTTCGAGGCCGCCGCCGCCGCCGCCCGGGCGCGCGATCCGGGCCGGCTCATCAGCTATCTCGGCTGGGGCACATGGGGCGGCATCCACGACCACCGGCCCAACTGGTATGCCGACATCTATGCGCCGATGTACGATCCGGCGGTGAAGCTGGCGGACTATGCCAAGAACTGGAATTTCCGGCAGCCGGTGATCCAGTGCGAATATGCGCATATGATGGGCCAGTCGGGCGGCAACCTGCAGGAATATTGGGACACCATCTACGCCTGGCCGAACAAGCTGCAAGGCGGCTTCGCATGGGACTGGGTGGATCAGTCGATGTACCGCTATACGAAGGACGGACGCCGCTACTGGGGCGACGGCGGCGAGTACGGCCCGAATCCGGGCGGCGATATCGAGTTCGGCGACGGGCTGTTGCAATCCGACCGGACGCCCAACCCGCAACTCTATGAGCTGCGCAAGGTCTATGCGCCGGTGCAGTTCGACGGGTTCGATCCCGCGACCGGGCGGGTGACGGTGCGCAACCGGCACGACTTCCGCGACCTGTCGGGCTTCGCGCTCGACTGGGAAGTGACCGAGAACGGCGTGACCGTGGCTGCCGGTGCGCTGCCGCCGCTGACCACGGCGGCGCGGCAGGCGGAGACGATCACCCTGCCGCTCTCCACCGTCGCGCGCCGGGCGGACGCGGAATATTTCGTGACGATCAACGTGCGGTCGCGGGACGGCGCGGTGCCGCTCGTGCCCGGCGGCACGCTGGTCGGCTTCGAGCAGTTGGCGCTGGCCGGAACGCCTGCGCCGCTCGCCGCCCCGGCGGGCGTCGCGACGCTGCGCCAGCGCGGCGACGCTTTCGTCCTGACCGCCGGGACGGCGACGCTGGAGATCGACCGCACGACCGGGCTGGTCCGCCGCTATGCGAGCGGGGGCCGCGACCTCGCGACCGGCGGTGCGCCGCATTTCTGGCGCGCGGTGACCGACAACGATCTCGGCATCGGCACCGACAGGCAGCTCGCGATGTGGAAGGCGATGAGCGACGCGCGCACCGTCACCGCGATCCGCGCCGACAGCGCCACCGGCACGGTCACGGTCAGCCATGCGCTGGGCGACGGCGCGGCGCGGTTCGACACGCGCTATGCGATGGCCTCCGACGGATCGGTCGCGATCGACGCCACGCTGACCCCGCTGAAGGCCGACCTGCCGCCGCCGTTCCGCGTCGGGCTGGCCTTCGCGCTGCCGACCGACATCACCGAGGTCGAATGGTATGGTCGCGGGCCGCATGAAAGCTATGTCGATCGCAAGGGATCGGCCCCGATCGCCCTGTGGCGCGGGCACATCGCCGATCAGAACCACGACTTCATCCGCCCGCAGGAAACCGGCAACAAGGTCGACGTGCGCTGGATGGAGCTCTCCGGCGCGGGCCGCGGCCTGCGCGTGCAGGGCGCGGCGCCGCTGATGATGAACGCGCTGGCCTTCCCCTATGCCGATCTCGATCGCCATGCGCCGGGCACGTGGAAATCGACCGATATCGTGCCGCACGGGCAGGTGACGCTGCTGGTCGATGCCGCGCAATGGGGCGTCGGCGGCGACACCCAGTGGAGCGAATTCGGCAAGCCGCTGCCGCAATATCGCACCGGGACCGGCCCCACCCGCGTCGCCTTCCGCCTGACACCGTTCGCGGGTGCGGGCACCACCCCGGACAAGGCGCGTCCCGCCAGCGCGACGGGGGAGGAATGATGCGCCGCCGCCGGATCATGCGCGACGGCGGGCGGTGGCAGATCCTCGCCACGATCGATCCGTGCGGCGACGACCGGCCGGGGCTGCGGACGTCGGACGATGGCCGCGACCGGCGCGTCTCCACGCCCGACCGGCCGGACGGGAACGACGCCGCGTCACGCCCGTGGCGACCGCGCAGGCCAGCGAACGGTCGGCCCGCTCGACGGCCGCTCCGGCCTCAGGTGCCGGTGACGCCCGACCCGTCGTGCGGCAGCGGGGTTTCGATCGACGGATCCTCGATCCCGTCCGCCACAGCGGCCTGCAGTTTCGCGATCTCCATATCGACGACCCCGTTGCCCGTCGGCTGGATCGGCAGGTCGGCAGGCGAGTCGATGTCGGGATCGGGTCGAACGGGGTCGGTCATGGCGCTCTCCTTCATGGGCATCCTCAACGCACCAGTCGGGAAACGGGGGCAACGGGTTCGCGACCGGCATCACCATGCGCCCGCCGGGACCGGTCATGCCGCCCCGCGCAGGCCGTAGAACTCGCTCGCGCTTCCGGCGAACAGCCGCGCCCGCGCCGCCCCGTCCAGCCCGGCCAGCCGGTCCGCCACCGCCAGCCATTGGCCGTAGCCGTCCCCCGACAGGGTGAGCACCGGCCAGTCGCTGCCCCACATCAGCCGTTCGCCGAACGTCGCGACCAGATGATCGACATAGGGCGCGAGCGCATCCGCATCCTCGCCGGGCGGTTGCTCGGTGCGCAGGCCCGACAGCTTGCACCACAGGCCGCGCGCGGCGAGCGCGGCGATTTCGGCGCGCCACGGGTCCAGCCCGCCGTGCGCCGTGCCGGGCTTGGCCGCATGGTCGATCACCACCGGCAGCTCGGGCCAGCGGTCGGCGAAGCGGGCGAGCATCGGCAGGTGGCGCGGCTGGACCAGCGCATCGAGGCGCAGGCCATGCTCGATCAGCGCGGCGATGGCGGGGGCAAGATCGTCGCGCAGCAGCCAGTCGGTATCGGCGATCCCCTGCAACATCGGGCGCACCCCGCGCAGCTTCGGGTCATTCGCGAGGGCGGCGATCCGCCCCGGGGCGGCGGCATCGGCCAGATCGACCCAGCCCACGACCCCCAGCACCAGCGCCTCGCGCGCCGCCAGCGCCAGCAGCCAGTCGGTCCCGGCATCGTTCGGCTGCGCCTGAACCAGCACCACGCCCGCCGGCGGTGCCTCGCCCGCCGCAACGGCCAGATCGTCGATGCCGAAATCGCGGTGCAGCGCGGGCAGTTCGGCGGTCGGCCACGCATGGCCCGGCGCCGCGGGCGACCAGCAATGCATATGGGCGTCGATGATCGTCATGGTCAGCGCGCCGCCCGGTTCGGCGGAGCGGCATGGACGTCGCGCGGGGATCATTCGCCGGGGCGATAGCGGCGCTCGACATGGCCGCGCAGTTCATCGGCGTGGAAATAGACCGGACGCAGCCGACCGGCGGCATAGCGGTCGATCTGGTCCGCGAAATGCGGCGAGGCGGGATCGCCGCTCTGCCCGCCCGCCATCACCGCGCTGGCCCTGACGCGCTTGCCGAATTCGACCACCGCGACGAAGCTGTTGCCGCTGGTGCCGTAATAGCGCTTCGTGCCCGGCCACGCCCTTGCGCCGAAGGAGGCGAGGCTGCCCCATTGCGCCGAGGTGAAGGGGACCGGCGTCGAGGTGCGCGCATCGTCGAACTGCGGGCGGATCGCGCCGTCGAGCCGCTGGAAGCGGTTGATCTCCCGCCACGGGGTACGCCACGTGCCGAAATCGCGCGTCAGACGGGCGACCGCCGCGTCCAGCGCCGCGAGCTTCGCTGCGGCATCGACCCGGGCGGCGATATAGTCGGGCACGTTCATCCGCTCGGCTTGCGCGAAACTGCCGACCTCGCGCCAGAGCTGGTCGCCCCAGAACACCGCGAGGCTGGTCGCAACCGAGTCATACCCCCAGCGATGGTCCCAGCGCGCCAGCGTCGCGACCGGTTCGGCCAGCGCCTGCCGCCGCGGATCGGCGATCGGCAGGGCACGCCACGCCGCGACCAGGCCGGGCAGCAGCCGCGCGAAGGCGGGCAGATAGGGATCATAGGCCGCATCGCGCAGCCGCTCCGCCGTCCAGCCGCGCTTGCCCGTCAGCAGCAGGTCGGCATGCTCGCCGCGCGCATTCGCGCCGACCTGATCCATGTAGCGCGGATAGTCCGCCGCGCGCGGGCTGTCCGGCCCCGCCGCGCTCCACGGCCAGTCGTTGGTGTTGTGCACCCAGCCGACGCGCGGATTGGCGACGCTGGGCAGCGTGGACAGGGCATGCAGCCCGCGCCAGTCGGTCGCGGGATCGCTGCCGTCGACGGGCCGGGTATAGTCGAAGCGGTCGTCGCGCACCGGCATGAACTGCGGCATCAGGAACGCGATCTCGCCCTTGTCGTCGGCGAACAGCGTGTCGTTCGACGAATTTGCCTTGCGCTCGGCCACCTTCAGATAGGCTGCGAGGTCGGTCGCCTTCGTGCGCAGCCAGCTTTGCTCCAGCGCCGGGATCGGCCGCCACATCAGCGCGGTCGCGATCCAGCGCCCGTCCCTTGCCGCGACGATCGGGCCGTGATGCGTCCGCCACGTGACGAAGCGCCGCTCGGCCATGCTCCCGTCGCCCTGCCGCACGCGGATCGTCACTTCGCGCCGCGTGACCGGGCGCAGTTCCCGTCCATAGCGATAGGTCCAGCCCTCGCCGCTGCGCGACACCTTCTCGGCGAACTGGTCGATGTTATCGACGGTCGAGGTGGTGTGCATCCATCCGGCATGGGCGTTGAACCCCTGATAGACGAAGAACTGGCCCCAGGTGCTGGCGCCATAGGCGTTCAACCCCGCGTCGCTCGACACCTGCGCCTCGGAACGGAAGTAGAAGCTGGTGTGGGGGTTGATGAGCAGCAGCGCATGCCCGTCGCGGGTCAGTTTCGGCGCGATGGCGATGCCGTTCGATCCCGAAGGCTCGCGCGGGACCACGCCGCGTTCCTCCGGCGTCGGCGGGGTCGGCCGGCCGTAGAAGGTCTGGAGGTCGGACAGCGAGATGCGCTCGATATCGCCGCCGATGCTGCCCTCGGTGAAGCTCAGTGCCATCCACGGCTCGAACCGGGTGAGCACGCGCGGCTTCGTCTCCGGGTGCGTTGCCAGATAGAAGTTCAGCCCGTCGGCCCATGCGTCCATCAGCGCGCGCAGCCAAGCCGGACCGGCGGCATATTGCGCGCGCAGTTCGTCCGGATCGACGAACAGCCGCTGGCGCAGATCGGCCCAGATCGCCGCCTCTCCCTCGGCCTCCGCCGTGCGCCCGAGCGCGGTGAGGTAGTTCGCCTCGACCCGCGCGAAATCGTCCTCGGCCTGCGCATAGGACATGCCGAACACCGCGTCGGCATCGCTCAGCCCGTGGATGTGCGGAATGCCCCAGTCGTCACGGGTGATCGTGACCCGCGCCGCCTGCGCCCGCCAGCGCGCGTCGTCGCCGGGCGGCGCGGCGGCGGCGGTGGCGAACAGCATCGCGAGGGTGAGCGGATTGCGCGCACGGCGCAGAAGCCTATCCATGACGCCAGTCTAGAACGGGGAAACGCCAATGGCCAAGCGCTGGTGGACGATCGCGGCGATGCTCCTGCTCGGCGGCGCACAGGCACCGCCGACGCCCGAGGCCGCGCCCCTGCTGCTCCGGCCGTCGGGCGTGTTCGACGGGGTGGACGGCAAGGTGCATGCGGGCTGGCAGGTGCTGGTGCGCGGCGACCGGATCGTCGCGGTCGGGCCGGACCTCGCCGTGCCCGCCGACGCCCGTGTCGTCGAGCTGGCGGGGACCACGCTGATGCCGGGAATGATCGAGGGGCACGGCCACCTGTTCCTCCATCCCTATGACGAGGCGAGCTGGGACGATCAGGTGCTGCACGAGCCGCTGGCGCTGCGCACCGCGCGGGCGGTGGCGCAGGCGGGCGCGACGCTGCGTAGCGGTTTCACCACCCTGCGCGACCTCGGGACCGAGGGGGCGGGCTATGCCGATGTCGGCCTGAAGCAGGCGATCGACCGGGGGATCGTCGCGGGGCCGCGGCTGCACGTCGCGACGCGGGCGATCGTGGCGCTGGGCGCCTATGGCCCCAAGGGCTTCGAGCCCGGCGTCGACATTCCGCAGGGGGCGGAAGAGGTGTCCGGCACCGAACAGATGGTCGCGGCGGTACGGCGGCAGATCGCGGCGGGGGCCGACTGGATCAAGCTCTATGCCGATTACCGCTGGCGCGCGGGCGAGGAAGCGCGAGCGACGCTCAGCCTCGCGGAGATACAGGCGGCGGTGGCGGCGGCGCATGACGCCGGGCGTCCGGTCGCGCTCCATGCCTCCACCGCCGAGGGGATGCGCCGGGCGATCGCGGCGGGGGTCGACACGATCGAGCACGGCTATGGCGGCACGCCCGCGATCTTCGCGGCGATGGCTGGCAGGGGCATCGCCTATTGCGCCACGCTGGCGGCGGCGGATGCCAGTGCGCGCTATCGCGGGTGGAACGGAGCGGAACCCGCGCCGCCCGGCGTGCGGACCAGCCGCGACAGCTTCCGGATGGCGCGCGCGGCGGGCGTGCCGATCTGCATGGGCGGCGACGTGGGTGTCTATGCCCATGGGACGAACGCGCGCGAGATGGAGCTGATGGCGGCGGCGGGGATGCCACCCGCACAGGTGCTGCTGGCCGCGACCTCGGGCAATGCGCGGTGGATGGGGCTGGGCGACCGGCTGGGCGCGGTGAAGCCCGGCATGCTCGCCGATCTGGTCGCGGTGCGGGGCGATCCGACCGCCGACCTTGCCGCCGTCCGCGCGGTGCGGCTGGTGGTGCGCAACGGCGTGGTCGTGACGCCATAGGGGGACAAACTTGCCACGTCGGGCGTTATGTAGGATCATCGCGACGCAGGCATGGGAGACGGGTCTTGGCGTTCGGCTTGACCGCGATGCGGGCGATGTGGCGGGAAAACCTGCACATTTCCTTCCGACCAAGCGACGAGTTCACCGTCGAGATCGCCGCTCGCCCTGCGGCGTGGATGCCGCCGTCGTCGCTCGCCGGGCTGCAGCACGCCTGCCGCACGGTCGTCGCCGCCTGTCTCGACGGGCGGCAGCTCGACTATGGGCTGTTCGCGGCGGACGGTCGGGCGTGGCACCGGTCGGTCGTCACGCTGGTGCGCGACACGCGCACGGGCACGCCGGTCGCGTTCAACGCGATGCCGCTCCTCCCCGTCCGGCAGGGGGCCGAGACGGTCGATGTGCTGCATCTGGGCTTGGTCATGGTCGATCCCGGTGCGCGCAGCGCCGGGCTGTCGTGGATCCTCTATGGCCTCACCTGCTTCCTGCTGTTCGTGCGCGGGCGCTTCCGGCCCTTGTGGATCAGCAGCGTGACGCAGGTGCCCGCGGTGGTCGGCATGGTCGCCGAAACCTTCGATCGCGTCTGGCCGGGCGGTCGCGAACCGGTGCCGAGCTTCGCCCACCGCTATTTCGCGCGGCAGATCCTGCGCGATCACCGCGACGCTTTCGGTGTCGGCGAAGGCGCGGGGTATGACGCGGACCGGGGCGTCATCACCGATGCCTATACCGGCGGGTCCGACAATCTGAAGAAGCGCTTCGACGTGGCGGCGAAGCACCGCGACGCGCGCTACAACGACTTCTGCCGCGACACGCTCGATTACGTACGGGGGGACGATGTGCTGCAACTCGGCCAGCTGAACTTCGCGACGGCGCAGCGCTTCCTGCGCCGCAGCGTGCCCCGCGCGGCGCTGCCGCAGTTGCTGGTGCAGGTCGCGGTGCTGGCGGCGCAGGCGGTGGTCGCGCCGGTCGTCCAGTGGCTCGCCGCCGACCGATCGCTCGGCGCGCTCAGGCCCGCGCGATGAGCGGCTTCCGCTATGCCGAGATGACGACCCGCAATCGCGGCTTCGTGACGGAGGCGGAACAGGCGCGGCTGCGCGCCGCCACCGTGTTCATCCCCGGCACCGGCGGCATGGGCGGCGCGGCGCTGATGGCGCTGCTGCGCGCCGGGGTCGGCAATTTCATCGTCGCCGATCTCGACGGGTTCGAGGTGTCGAACCTGAACCGGCAGCTGTTCTGCACGCTCGATACGGTGGGCGTGCACAAGGCGCAGGCCGCGCGCGACACGGCGGCGCGGATCAACCCGGAGGCACGGTTCGAGGTGCTGGGGGCGGAGTGGACCGCCGAACTCGACCGTATCGCCGCCAGCGCCGACGTGATCGTCAACGGCATGGACGATGCCGCCGCCGGGGTGCACCTCTATCGCCGGGCAAAGGCGGCGGGGCGGACGGTGATCGATGCCTATGCCTCGCCGCTACCCTCGGTCACGGTGGTGCGCCCGCACGATCCGCGTCCCGAGGAACGGCTGGGCTATCCGACGCCCGGCGTCGAATGGACCGCGGTGGACGCCGCGATGCGCGCCGAATGTCTGGTGCGCGAGATCGAATATGTCCTCGTCCACTCCTCCAGCCACGCGCATGTCGACCTGGCGGTCGCCGCCGAAGTCGCGGCGGGCAAGCGTTCGCGCTTCTCCTTTTCGACGATGGTGACGATGGCGGGCACGATGATGGCCGAGGAAGCGGTGCGGGTGCTCCTGAACCGGCCCGGCGGCACCGATGCGCGCGGCTATTTCTTCAATCCGCACCGTGCCCGCATCGAGCGGCCCAAACCCGCCCCGGTGGCGGCGGTCCGCCGGTTGCTGGTCCGCCGCTTCCTAGCGCGGATGATGGCGGCGGCGTGAGCGTGACGCCGGACCTGATCGTCAATGCCATCGCCCTCGTCGCGGCGGTGCTGGCGATGGTGCCGGTGGCGCAGGCATGGCGGGCGTCGGCGACGGCGGGGCGCGTGCTGGCGCTGCTCGCGGGCCTTGCCCTGCTGCTGGCGGCGCGGCTGCTCGCGTGGAGCGGCACGGCGGCGGCGAACGTGCCGCTGATGCTGGTGGCGAGCTGGCTGCCGCTGCTGGTGCTGCTGGTCGCCGAACAGATCGTGCGCCGCCATGCGCGGGCGTGGATGAAATGGCTGGTGCTCATCGGCGGGCTGGGCTTCACCCTCGCCTCGCTGGTCGCGGGGGCGTGGTGGGACGGGCCGGTGCTGCTGGCGCTCGCCGCGTTGCAGGTGGTCGCGACGCTGTGCGCGGTCGCGGTGCTGGTCGCGGGGCGCCGCGACGTGAGCGCGCCGGAAGCGACGCAGGCGGCGATCTTCGCTGCCGCGCTGCTGGTCGCGCTGCCGCTGGGGGTGAGCGATTTCCGCGCGTTCAGCGACCTGCCGGTGCGCGGCGGGGCCTTCGGCGTGCTGCTGCTGGTGCTGGTGATCGCGCGCTTCGTCGGCGGCACCGCACGCTGGCGCGCGGTGGCGATCGACGTGGCGACGCTGGCCGTCGCCGCCGCGCTGCTGGCGTGGGGCGCAGGCGTGATCTGGCGGGCGGCGTCGACCACCGAGCTGGTACAGGTCGCCGCGATCGGTGCCGCCGTCGCGGCGCTGGCGCTGATCGTGCAGCGGCGCGGCGAAGCACGGCTGCTGGCGCGTACGCATCCCTCGATCGTCGCGGCGGTCGCCGCGCTGCCCGACGATGCGGGCGCTGATGCGATCCTGTCGGCGCATCCGCTGCTGGCGGCGGGGCGGCCGGTCGACGGCGAGGTGCTGGCCCCCTATCCGCCCGGCCTGGTCGGCGCGCTTGCCGAGCGCCGGGTGGCGACGCGCGCGGCGGGCGACCTGGCACGCGACCTGCTCGACGCCACGGCGGCGACGCACCTCGTCCGCCTCTCCGCCGCGCCGCCGCGGTTCCTCGCGGTCGCGGCAGGCGGGCTGACCGGCGATACGCTGGCGGCGGAGCTGGCGGCGGTATCGCGGATGGTGGAAGGTGCTGCGGCATGATCGAATTGCGGCAGGGCGACGTCGACGCATTCTTCGCGGTGCCGTTCGCGGTCTATGATGCGTCGGTCGGCTATGTCTCGCCGATGCGCGGCGATGTGCGGCGGATGCTCGATCCGGAGCGCAACCCGCTGCTGTCGGCGGGCAATCCGCATCGCTTCTGGACGGTGCATCGCGACGGACGCCCGGTCGGGCGGGTGGTGGCGGTGCGGCACGACCCGTCGAACGCCCGCCACGGCACCCGGCGGATGCAGTTCGGCTTCCTCGACGTCGCCGACGACCCGCAAGCCGCCCGCGCGCTGCTCGGCGCAGTGGAGGCGTTCGCGCGGACACACGGCTGCGACGAGGTGGCGGGCAACTTCAACCTGACCGCGATGCAGCAGGCGGGCGTGATGACCGGCGGGTTCGGCGCGCAAGCCTATACCGACATGCTGGTCGGCCCGGCCCATCTGCCGCGCCTGCTGGAAGAAAACGGATACGAGCGCTTCTTCCCGATGACCACCTTTACCCTCGACCTTGCCGGGGCGCAGGTCGCGGGACTGCGCGCGGTGCCCGAAGGATATGACTTCCTGCCGATCACGCGGCGCGACTTCCCCGAACGGATGGAGCAGGCGCGCGCCGTGCTGAACGACGGCTTTGCCGACAATCCGATGTTCGTGCCGCTGACGCGCGAGGAATTCGCGTTCCAGGCGGGCGAGATGTCGGCGATCCTCGATCCGCGCCTGTCGAGCATCCTCGTCCATGACGGGCGACCGGTCGGGGTGATCGTGTGCATTCCCGACCTGAACGGCTTCCTCGCCGCGACGGGATCGCGGATCGGATGGCGGACGCCGTTCCACTTCCTGCGCCACCGGCTGCGACGGCGGCGGGCGGTCATCATCTTCTATTCGGTGGTGCGCGACGCGCATGGCCACGGGCTGATGGGGGGCATGTTGCACCGGCTGGTCGAAACCTTGCGGACGGCGGGCTACCGCGACCTCGGCATCACCTGGATCGCCGACCGGAATGCCGCCAGCCTCCGCCAGATGGCGCGGCTGGGCGCGCGCCCGCTGCACCGGCTGCACCTGTTCCGCAAGGTGCTCGCATGACCCCGGACGAGCAGTACGCGCTGGTGGCGGAGGCGGCGCTGGCCCCCAGCGTCCACAACGTCCAGCCCGCGCGGTGGCGCTTTGCGGGCGACGGCGTGATCCTGTTCGAGGACGCGACGCGCCGCCTGCCCGCCGGGGATCCGACGGCACGCGACGCGGCGACGAGTCTCGGCGCGGCGGCAGAGGGCCTCGCCATCGCGCTGTCGCGTAGCGGGCGGCGGCTGGTCGATCGCGGCGCGACGGACCTGCCCGCGCCAGAGGGCGACCTGCTGCCGCAGCGGCGGTTCGGAATCGAACCGGGGACCGGGGCCGATCCGCTCGGTCCTTACGTCGCGGACCGCCGGTCGCATCGCGGCACCTTCGCCGCCCCGAACGAGGCGCAGCGGCGCGCGGCGGCGGCGCTGGCGGCGGACGACCTCGCCGTCGTTTCCGCCCCGGACGCCATCGCGCGGATCGCCGTCGAGGTCGATCGCGCAGGCCATCGCTTCTTTCGCGACGATGCGTTCCGGCGCGAACTGCTGTCGTGGATGCGGCTGCGGCGACGCGATCCGCGCTGGGCCAAGGACGGCCTCAATGCCGATGCCATGGCGATGTCGCGGGTCGAGGCGGTCGGCGCGGGGCTGGTGATGGGGCCGTTGTTCCGCCCGCTCGACCGGGTCGGCCTTGCCGCCCCGCTGACCGCCGAAGCGGCGAAAATCCGCAGCGCCACCGCGATCGCGCTGTTCCACCGTCCGCACGGCGAAGCGCGCTTCGACAGCGGTCGCGCCTTCTACCGCGCGTGGCTGCGCATCGCGGCGGCGGGATTGGGCGGCGCGGTCATGGCGGCGCTGGCCGACGACCCTGCGGCGGCGGCAAGCGTCGCCGCGCACCTGCCCGCCGGTCGTGAACTGGTCAGCGCGTGGCGGGTGGGGCCAGTGCCCGCCGATGCCGCCTGTCCGCGCGCGCGGATCGCGGTCGATCGCCTGATCGTCTGAAATTCCTCAAAGCAGCTTGAGATATTCGATCAACTGCCGCTTCTCCGTCGCGCTGAGCGCCGCGCCATACACATGCCCGCCGTTGGCGAGGCCGGGGCGGCGCGTGTCGATCCACCCCGGCTGCGACCACGGACGCACGCCCGCCGGATAGCCCCCATCCGCGTCGATCCGCAGCCCGAGCGCGACGAAGTCCAGCGCGTGGCCGCCCGTCCGGAACCGCACCGGGCGCAATGCCGGATCGAGCAGCGCGGCGATCGTCGGCACCGATCCGTTGTGCAGATACGGCGCGCTCGCCCAGATTCCGCCGAGCGGGGGTGCCGCATAGCCGCCGCTGCGCCGCGGCGCGATACGGTCGCGATACGGCGAGGCGCGGACCGCATCGACCAGCGCGTCGCCGAACACTTCGGCGCGAAGCGGATCGGTGCCGACATCGCCGATCCAGTTGGGAAATGCGACCAGCCTCGGCGGCAACCCCGCATCATAGCGCCCGTGGCAGGCGGCGCAGTGCGCGGCATAGACCCTGCCGCCCGCCGTGGCCGCCGCCCGGTCGACCGGGCCGGGAAACGGCTGCGCGCGGGTGCCGGACAGGAAGGCCAGCGTATCGCGCGCCGCCGCGATGCTGCCGCCCGACCGGTCGGGATGGACGCCCATGCTCGGCACGGTGAAGAAGGTGGTGATCGCCGCCTGCGATATGCGGTGGGCGGGCGTCCGGTCGCCCGCGCGGCTCGGTCGGTCCGGCGCATCGCCGGGCACCGCATAGGCCCCGTCGACCAGCAGGCTGCGCCGCCAGTCGCGATAGCCGAGATCGGGGATCGAGACGAAACCGACTTCGCCCGCCCCGCCGTCCCTCAGCGGCACGCCGAGCGCCATCTTCAGCGCGGCGACGCCGTTGGTGCTGCCGGGCAGGCCGTTGGGGAACGGCAGCGGGCGGCCCGCCCCGGCCAGCGCGTCGATCCGCTTCGCCACGCGCGGCAGCACCAGCCATTCGAGCGCAAGGCGTTCGCGCGCCCCCATGTCGGGAAACATCGCCGCCGTCGCGCGGAGCAGGCCGGGCCGGTCCGCCTGCGCGCGGCGCAGCGCGTCATATACTGCGACCGTATAGCCTTCGAGGTTCAGCGAACTGTTCGGCATGCCGAGCCACGCCCGCTCCGGCATCGCGCGGCCTGTCGCATCATAGGTCGCGCCCGCATGGCATGCGGCACAGCCGAGGTTCGCGATCGCGACCGGCAGGCCGCGCACCGGCGACAGCACCCCGTGCGTCATGCCGAGCGGCAGCGGCGATGCACCGGGCTCGGGCAATCCGCCGGGCCAGTTGCCGACCGCCGCCGGGTACAGAAATCCGTAGCGCGACAGGATCGGTCGCAGCGACGCCGCCGCCAGCGGGACCGCCGGATCGTGCCGCCGCGCGTCGAGCACCAGCGCGGCGGCGACCAGCTTCCACGGGACGGCATGGGTGTCGAGCGGCCCCGCCGACAGCCCACCGAAACCGTCGGTACGGAACGCCCAGGCACCGCGCTCGGCATCGCTCCAGCGACCGGGGGGGAGCGGCTGGTCCGCCACCGCATCGTCCGACCCGCGCAGCAGTATCACGGCGGACAGCACCACCGCCGCCGCGATCAGCCCGCCCCGGCCCCAGCGGCGGATCACGCCCACAGGAAACCGAACTCGTCGGCGACCGTGGTGCCGGTCCAGCGGCGGCACAGCCTCTCCAGCGGCCACATCACCAGCCCCGCCGCGACGAAGCCCAGGATCATGCCGCCGATGAACGGCAGCGGCGCGGGATCGTCCATGTTCGTGCCGCTCGCGCCGACGATGCCGACCATCACCGTCAGGAACGCACCCAGCATCAGCACCCCTTCCACCAGCAGGAACAGGATCAGCAGCAGGATGCGCCCTGTCGACAACCGCCTGCCCGGCGATGCCGCGCGCTCCGCGCGACGACGCGCGATCGCCGCCTGTTGCTGCCGGGGGGTGAAGCCGCGCTCGAACCACCATTTCATGGCCGCCACCGCCAGCCCGACCACCGCCGCCGCGACGCCCAGCCCCACCGACGAAGCGGCGGTGGTGCGGTGGTGCAGGACGATCCCCAGCATGACGACGACCGTGCCGCCCGCGATGGCGCGGTACGTCGGCCAGCGGGTGACGTCGACGTCGATGGCGGGGCCGACGGCGGGCCGTCCGGCCAGCGCCCGTGCCGGGGCATCGGCATACCAGCCGTGCGATCGATAGAGCAGCAGCCCGACACCGGCCGTCACCAGCCCGACGAAGGCGGCGCGCGCGACACCGGGCGCGGCGGGAAGGAGATGTTCGGCACCGAGCAGCGCGGCGGCGAGCACCAGCAGCAGCGCCGCGCAGTGCAGCGCCGCCGACCAGCGCCCGGCGCGGAGGAAACCCCGGCGTTCCTCGGCGCTGACCGGGATCGCGGGACCGCTGCCGTCGCGACGGAAGACATGGCCGTTCCCGGTGCGCTCGAACTGCCGGGCCATGCCGGTGTAGCGGTCGAGGGGGATGGTGTCCGGGCGGGGGTTCGGGGGCATCGGAACGTCTCCTGCCGCGCCGTCACGCTCCGGGGGCGCGGCGCGGCGACCTGGCGGAAAGGATGCCCCCGGCACGCGGCCGGGGGCGCGACGGCGGTCATCCTCCGACGCGGCGGAACAGCTTGCCCGTGCGCGGCGTCGCATCGCTCGACGGCCCCATCGCGGCGAGGCGGGTGACGATGCCGCCGGGCGTGCGGGTCATCGTCAGCAGCGTCGATCCGATGCGATAGTTGCCGAACATGTTGTCGGGACCGAATTTGTAGAATTTGATGACGACCGAATCCCCCTGCGGCGTCGCGGTGCACAGGATGCGGGTGTTGGTCTGGAACCCCTGCCCGTTCAGCGTGCACCCGGTCGCGCCGTTGCCCGGCCCGATCGACAGCGTGCGGGTGACGAACGCCGCGATGCTGTCCTGCGGGGTATCGCCGCCGTGGCGGCCGACATTCTCTTCCCAGACATAGCGGCCGTACCAGCTGGACAGCGGGGCCGCCGTGGCGGGGGCCGTCGCCAGCGTGGCGAGGCCGAGGGCGGCGGCGGCTTTGATCGAGATCGACATGATTCTTCTCCCGTTCGTGGCAAGGGTGTAACGTTCGAGCGCGCGGGTGGATCAACGCGCGTGGAGCGGCATGCGACCGGTCAGCGGCGTGACGGCGAAGTCGCTGCCGCCGCGCGGCGAAGGCCACATTGCGACCTGGAAGCGCTGCCTGGCGGCGCAGACATTGACCGTCCACAGCTCGAAATGACCGCCGCGCGCGACGGCGGGGACGGTCGGCCGGCGCGGCACATAGCGCTTCGGCATCACCTGCATCTCCGCCGAAAACACCATCGAGCAGCCGCCGGTCGCCTTGGAATAGGCACCGATCTGCCGCAGCACGTCGGCGGCAAGGCGCGGGCTGGCGAGCGTCCGCCCGGTGGTCTTGATCGGATAGGCCGCGGCGGGCTGCGCGGCGACGGCGGTAACGGCGGCCAGCGCGCCGAGAAGGAAATTGGTGGGCTTCATGGTCGTTCTCCTGATCCGGCACACCCCCCGTCGGGGCGGCCTTTCGCGGCGTCCGGTGCCACGCCACAGGAAATAAGCATCGCTCAATTAATGTAAAATGAACGATGCTCAATTATTTTGAGGAGGTATGTCAGATGGTTGACCGGGCGTGGTTCGGACCGGTTCGGGAACGATCCCGCCCGGTCGTGCGTCGAACCGGCGCGAGCAAGGAGAGCGTCGATGGCCTTTTGCAGCAGCTGCGGAGCGCAACTTCCCGAAGGAGCCCGGTTCTGCCCGGCATGCGGCGCAACCGTCGCGGGCGGTGCCGCTCCGGACGCCCCGCCGCCGCCGCCGCCGCCACCGGTCGCCGGGCCGGAGCGCCGTGCCGATCCCGCGTCGGTGCCGCCGGCAACGGGCGGTGGGGATGGCGGTGCGCGGCTGATCCTGCCGATCGTCGTGGTGATCGCGGCGGCGGTGATCGCCTTCCTGCTATGGTCGCAGCGCGACGGCACCCGGCCGATCGCCGGGGGCGACCCGGCGGCACCGGCGGAACGCACGGCGCCTGCGGACGACGCCGCGCGACCGGAGGCCGCGCCCGACATACCCTCGGGTGTCGACACCGCCACGGCGACGACCGCCGCGTCGCTCGATTCGGCGTTCTCCAGCGATCCGGCCTCCGCCGCCGCGCGCTATGACGGACCGTTGCGCGTATCGGGCACCATCGCGACGATGGTCACGCCGGGACCGACGCCCGCGCTGTCGCTGGAGGGGCGCAGCCGGTTCAACTATGTCATCGTCAACTTCCCCGACGGCTATCGCCAGGCGCTGGCCCCGCTGGCGAAGGGACAGCGCATCGCCGTCGCATGCGCGCGGGTGTCGGCGCTGGGCGGGACGACGATCCTGCACGGCTGCACGCTGACCGAATGAGGCGGTGAGCCCGGAGCGGGATGGCTTCAGGCAGCCCCGTCGGTCATCGGCCTCTACCGTGCCGCCAGCGCGGAACGCTCCGCCGCCGCGTCGAGCGGTTCGCCCGTGGCCATCGCCTGCGCATCGGCCATCATCTCGCTCGATCCGGCCTGGGCATAGGCGGTGGTGGCCGCGCCGCCGCTGCCGTACAGCCGCTCGATCCGCCACGACCCCTTGCCCGCACAGGCGATGCCGTCGGTGGCCCCCCGGGTGAAGGTCCGGCACAGATCGCCGCCTGCCCGGCGGAAGCTGATGCCGATCCGCACCGGATCGGCCGCCGTCTGCGTCGAGGCGAGCTGGGTGTCGAGCGCGTGGGCGAGGCTCCCTTGCGCCACCGCCGTGCCGCTTTCGATCGCGAGGTCGCCGCCGCCGCGCGGCACCAGTTGCCCGAGCAGCACCCCGGCGACGAGGCTGGCGGCGATCGCGCCCCACCAGCGCGGTGCCGCACGCCGCCGCGCCGCGACCGGCAACGCGACGACATTGTCGCCGCGTCCGAACAGCGCCACGACCCCGGCGGGCAGCGGCTGCGCGTCCAGCCCGGCGAACCCGCCGCGCAATCGTGCGGTCAGCGCGCGCTGCGCCGCGACCTCCGCGGCCAGCGTCGGATCGGCGGCGATGGCCCGTTCGACCCGCCCCGCCGACACCGCATCCAGTTCGCCGTCGGCATAGGCCAGCAGCAGTTCGGGTTCGATCGTCATGCCGCTTCTCCCAGCAGGGTCATCAGCGCCGCGCGCCCGCGCAGCAACCGCGAGGTCAGCGTACCGATCGGGATGTCGAGCATCTCGGCAGCCTCCTTGTAGGCGAAGCCCTCGATCGTCACCAGCACCACCGCCTCCCGCTGTTCGGCGGGCAGTTTCGCCAGCGCCGCGCCCACGTCGTGCATCGCCACCCGCGCCTCCTGTCCGCCGTCCTGCCCGATCGCCTCGCCCGCATCGGGCGGCACGAAGGTCTGGCCGCGCCGCGTCTCCGCCCGCACCGTGTCGATCCACAGGTTGCGCAGGATGCGGATCGCCCACGCATCGATCCGGGTGCCCGGCTGCCACTGGTCGCGCCGCGCCAGCGCCCGCTCGACCCCGGCCTGCAACAGGTCGTCGCCGTCCGCCGGGCTGTGTGCCAGCGCATGCGCCACCCGCCGCAACCGGGGCAGATGGGCCAGCAGTTCATCCTCGAAGCGCAACCCGTCCTTCCCCTCGCATTCGTGCAGTAAACGGATGCGGCCATCCGTTTCATCCGGCAGGAAGATACTGCTGGCAAAAAAGGCGGGACGCGATGATCCGATGGAATGGCGCGATGGCGATGTTGCTCGCCGCACTGCCCGGTGCGGCGGCGGCACAGCTGCTGCCCGGCCTGCCCGCACCGGTCGGCGGGGCGGTCGATCGGCTGACGCGGGCGCTGCCGGTCGAACCGGCGCTGCGCGGCGCGGAACGGCTGGCGCAGGACGCGACCGCGCGGGCGCGCGATCTGGCGCGGCGCTATCCCGACCGGATCGAGCTGGACCGCGGGCAGCCGGTGCGGCGCGGCGAGGTGACGCTGCTCGACCCCGATCCCGCGACGCTGGCGCTGGCGCAGGGCGCGGGGTTCGTCGTGCTCGAGCGCGAGCGGTTCGACGAACTGGGGCTGGGCTTCGCGCGGCTGCGCGTGCCCGGTGGCCTGTCGGCGGCGGACGGGGTGCGGCGGCTGTCGCGGATCGTCGGCGCGGGGCGGGTGAGCAGCGATCCGCTGCATGTCGCCAGCGGGTCGGGCGGGTCGGCGGCGATGCCCCCTGCCCCCGCCCCGCCGCCCGCCGCATCCCGCCGCGCGATCGGCATCATCGACGGCGGCGTCGCCCCGGCCACGCCGGGGCTGGCCGCGCAACAGGGCTTTGCCGCCGGTGCCCCGCGCGCGAGCGACCATGCGAGCGCCATCGCATCGCTGCTGACCGGCGGCGGCGGCATCCGCCCGAGCGCGCCCGGTGCGGCGCTGCATGTCGCCGACGTCTATGGCAGCGATCCGGCGGGCGGCAGCGCCACCGCCATCGCCCGCGCGCTCGCGTGGATGGTGCGCGCGCGGGTGCCGGTGGTCGTCGTCAGCCTTGCGGGACCGCCCAACCCGCTGCTCGGCCGCGTCGTGGCGGCGGCGCGGACGCATGGCACGATCGTGGTCGCGGCGGTCGGCAACGACGGCCCCGCCGCGCCGCCCGCCTATCCGGCAAGCTATCCGCAGGCGATCGCCGTCACCGGGGTGGACGGTCGCGGGCGGGCGTTGATCGAGGCGGGCCGCGCGACCCATCTCGACTATGCCGCCCCCGGCGCCGACATGCTGGCGCTCGGCAGCGACGGTCGCCCGCGCGGCGTGCGCGGCACCTCGTTCGCCGCGCCGCTGGTCGCCGCGCGGCTGTCGGCGGTGCTCAACGGCGACGCGACGGCGGCCCTCGCCACGCTCGACCGCGAGGCGCGGCGCGGGGCCGCGCGCACCGGACGCGGCGTGCTGTGCGGTGACTGCCGGACGGTGCGGTAGCGCGGCGAAAAATCGCAGGCGGCGGGATTAAACCGAAACCGGCATCCGTTCCTGTCTCGAAGCACCCGCGGGTGCGACGAACAGGAGACAGGCGATGAAGATGATGCTGATCGGGATGATGGTGGCCGCCGGACTGGCCGGACCGGCGTCGGCGCAGCTGCTCGGCGGCGGCGGCGGGCTTGGCGGGAGCATCGGCGGCGGATTGGGCGGAAGCCTCGGCGGCAATCTCGGCGGGATTACGGACCGGATGGGACCGACCGTCGAGCGCGTGCGCGATCGCACCGCCACCACCGCCCGCCGGACCCGCGACGATGTCGCCATCGAGCGCAGCGTCGACCGGCGCTCGGGCCGGGTCCGCGCCGACGGACGCGCGCAGGGCGGCGGAGCGCTGGACGGCGAAGCCGGGTTGCCCGGCCGTTCGGGCAGCGGGAGCGTGGCCGGATCGGGCAGCGCGACGGGCGGCGTCGATGCGCAACTGATCGGTACGGACGCGGTGCGCGACACGGCGCGGGGCACCCGCGACCGGATCGGACAGGGTGTCGCCACCGTCCGCGACCGCGCGACCGGCACTGCCGCCGCCACCGGCGAACGGGCGCGCGGTATCGCGGGCAGCCTGAACGGATCGGCGAGCGGCAGCGGCTCGGCGGGGAACGGCGGCGGCAGCGCCTCTGCCGTGCTCGGGCTCGCAGGCAGCACCGCTCCGGCCCCTGCGCTCGAACCGGGCAGCATCGTGCGCGATGCGCAGGGCCGCGCGATCGGGCGCATCCGCCAGATCCGCCGCGACGCCGCCGGACGTGCCGAAGCGGTGACGATGGCGGTCGGCCGCCGGGTGGCGACGCTGCCCGCCGACAACTTCACCGTACAGGGCGACGTGCTCGTCTCGGCCAGGGGCGAGGGCGCGATCCGGCGCACCGCCGACGACCGGGCGGACTGATCCCGCCGGGCCTTCCCGCCGGGAGCGGCGGCGAACCATGACGGTGCGTTGCCGGACGGTGCGTTCGGCAATGCCCGTCATGGCTTGTAGCGTTCCGCTATATGGATCATCATTCCACATAGCGACTCACAAGATGTCGCAACCATAGGAGAGAAGCATGCGGGATCGGTGGACGAGCCTGAGGCGGACGCTTGCGTTCGCACTGGCCGGAACGGCAGCGGCAACGCTGTTTGCGGCACCCTCGGCGGCACAGCGCCAGATCGAGACGCTGGATCGCGGCGTGGTGGTGGTGCCCGCCGACGGCGGCGGCAACCTCGTCAGCTGGCGCGTGACCGCGAACGACACCGCAGCGACCGGCTTCAACGTCTATCGCGGCGCGACGCTGCTCAACCCCAGTCCGATCACCGATCGCAGCAACTTCGTCGATACCGGCGGCTCCTCCGCATCGACCTACACCATCCGTCCCGTCGTCAACGGCAGCGTCGGCGCGGCCACGGCGGCGGCGGCGGTATGGAGCGCGGGCTATCTCTCGGTACCGCTCCAGCAGCCCGCCGGGGGAACCAGCGGGGATTCAAGCTATACCTACGCCGCCAACGACGCGAGCGTCGGCGACCTCGACGGCGACGGCCAGTATGAGATCGTGCTCAAATGGGAGCCGACCAACGCCAAGGACAATTCGCAGAGCGGCTATACCGGCCCGGTCATCCTCGACGCCTACAAGCTGAACGGCACCCGGCTGTGGCGGATCAACCTCGGGCGCAACATCCGCGCGGGCGCACACTATACCCAGTTCATGGTGTTCGACTTCGACGGCGACGGCAAGGCGGAGGTCATGATGAAGACCGCCGACGGCGTCCGCGACGGACAGGGCGTCGCGATCGGCAATGCGTCGGCGGACTATCGCAACACCAGCGGCTATGTGCTGGCCGGTCCCGAATATCTGACCGTCTTCAACGGGCAGAGCGGCGCGGCGATGGCGACGATCAACTACAATCCGCCGCGCCATCCGACCACCCAGTCGCCCACGTCGGCGCAACTCAATACGGTCTGGGGCGACGGCTATGGCAACCGGGTGGACCGGTTCCTCGGCGCGGTCGCCTATCTCGACGGGCGACGGCCGAGCGCGGTGTTCGCGCGGGGCTATTACACCCGCACCACGCTATGGGCGGTCGACTGGCGGGGCGGCCAGCTGACGCAGCGCTGGTATTTCGACAGCGACAGCGCAGGGTCCCAGTATCGCGGACAGGGCAACCACAATCTGTCGGTCGCCGATGTCGACGGCGACGGTCGCGACGAGATCGTCTACGGCGCGATGGTGCTCGACGACAACGGGGCTGCGCTCTGGACCAGCGGCTTGGGGCACGGCGATGCGATGCATGTGTCCGACCTGATCCCGTCGCGTCCCGGCCTCGAACGCTTCGGCGTGCATGAATCGGTGGGGACGAACGGCGGAATCGGCTCGGCGATGCTCGATGCGCGGACCGGCGCGCGCATCTGGACGACCAGCGCCAGCGCCGACACCGGACGCGGCGTCGCGATGGACATCGACCCGCGCCATGCCGGGGCCGAGGCCTGGGCGTCGAACAACAACAATCTGTACAGCGCGACCGGCAGCGTGATCGGGACCAAGCCGCCGTCGGCGAACTTCGGCATCTGGTGGGACGGCGACCTGCTGCGCGAACTCCACGACCGCGGAAACATCGACAAGTGGAACTGGACGACGGCCACGACGACGCGGCTGCTGACCCCGTCGGGCACGACCAGCGTCAACGGGACCAAGGCCAATCCGTCGCTGACCGCCGACATCCTCGGCGACTGGCGCGAGGAACTGATCCTGCCGACCACCGACAACAGCGCGTTGCGAATCTACGCCACGCCCTATCCGACCAGCTACCGGCTGCGGACGCTGATGCACGATCCGGTCTATCGCCTCGGCGTCGCGTGGCAGAACGTGGCGTACAACCAGCCGCCGCACACGAGCTATTTCCTCGGGGACGGCGCGAATCTTTCGGGGGGATGAGTGCCGCGAACCCGTGGCGTCGGCGCGGGCCGATCCTCGGATCGGTCCTGCTGCTGGCCAGCCTCGCCACATGGTTCGTCGCCACGACCGGGGATACGCCGGTCGTGGCACCGACCGGTTCGGTGACGGTCCGCCCGACGGCCGCGCCGCCCGCCGCAGCACCTCCCGTCATCGCCGAGCCGCTGCTGACGCCGCCCACGCCGCCGTCGCTCCCCGAAGCGGTCGCCGCTGCGCCCGATGCGTTCGTCGGCGCCTGGCGGGCGGCGGACGGGCAACGGCTGCACGTCACCGCGACCGGCAGCGACCGCTACGGCGTGACGGTCGGCAGCGAGCAATATGACGGCGTGCTGCGGGACGGACGTGTCCATTTCCCGCGCGGGATCGACGGCGAATGGCTTCAGGCGACGGCGGCGGGCGACTGCCTGTTGCTGGGCAGCGGCACGCGCTTCTGCCGCTAGAGCGTGATGACGTGATGTTAACCCGTCGTGATTGTCCTGAGCCGTTCGTCGGCGAGGAGCGGCGCGCAGCGCAGGCTGGTAGCCCGTGCAAGCGGCGCGACGACGTCCGGCGGGCGGCTCGGGACAACCCGCGGCGCGGCGGGCGGAATGTCGTCCGTGGCGTCGTCGCTCGTCCGTCACGGAGGCAAAGCCCCGTTCCTTCCTCGCTCCTGTCCACGAACGACATTCCGCTCCGTCACGACGGGGCAACATCACGTCATCACGCTCTAATGCCGATGCTCAGTCCGCAGCAACGCTCGCCAGCGCCACCTCCTCGGCATCGCCCAGCACCACGCCGACGCGCTGGTGCAGACCGGCGGGCGGGATGTCGAGGATGCGGGTGGTCCCGTCGCTCGCGGCACCGCCCGCCTGCTCGATCAGGAACGCCATCGGATTGGCCTCGTACAGCAGGCGCAGCCGTGCCTTGCCCGCCGAACGGTGGTCGACCGGATAGAGGAAGATGCCGCCGCGCTTGAGGATGCGGTGCACGTCGGCGACCATCGATGCGGTCCAGCGCATGTTGTAGTCGCGCCCGAGCGGCCCCTCGCTGCCCAGCACGCGCTGTTCGACATAGTCGGCGATGTGCGGCGACCACTGGCGGCGGCGCGCCAGGTTGACCGCGAATTCGCGCGTGCCCGCCGGGATGCGGATCGGGCCATCCGTGAGCCGCCACGACCCCACTTCGCGGTCGAGGGTGAATTCATACACCCCGGTGCCGAGCGTCAGGATCAACAGCGTCTGCGGGCCGTAGATGGCATAGCCCGCCGCGACCTGTTCGCTGCCGCGCTGGAGGAAATCGGCCTCGGTCACCTCGCGCCCGGCGCAATCCTCGGGCGCGCGCAGGACCGAGAAGATCGTGCCGACCGAGAGGTCGACGTCGATGTTGCTCGACCCGTCGATCGGATCGAACAGCAACAGATATTCGCCGCGCGGATAGCGGTTGGGGATGCGATGGATCGTCTCCATCTCCTCCGACGCCATCGCCGCCAGATGCCCGCCCCATTCATTGGCGTCGAGCAGCAGGTCGTTGGCGATCACGTCCAGCTTCTTCTGCACCTCGCCCTGCACATTCTCGCTGCCGAGCGCACCGAGCACATCGCCGAGCGCCCCCTTCGAGATCGCATGACCGACCGCCTTGCACGCGCGGGCGACCGTCTCGATCAGCAGGCGCAGTTCGGCGGGACAGGTCGCTTCCGAAGCGCGCTGCTGCTCGATCAAAAAGCGCGAAAGGGTAATCGGGTTCATCGCATCGTCTCCAGCCGGGCCGCGTTCGTCCGCCCATGCGCGAAAAGCCGGGGCTTGACCAGTGTCGCCGCCGATTCCTTCGCACCTGCGGCATGCAGGCCGCACCCGCCCTGCCCTATCCGGCGGCGGGCAGGCGCAGGGTGGCGAGCGTGCCCCCGCCCGGCGCATCGGTCAGGGTGAAGCTGCCGCGATGCCGCGCCGCGAAATCGCCGACGATGCTGAGGCCCAGCCCCGCCCCCCCGGTCGCACGGTTGCGCGAGGTATCGCCGCGCTCGAAGGGACGGAGCAGCCGCTCGCGCTCCATGGCCGGAATGCCCGGGCCGTCGTCCGCGACCGCGATCGCGACGTTCGACCCGTCGCGCCGGAGCATGACGGTGCCGCCCCCGGCATAATCGAGCGCGTTGCGCAGCAGATTCTCGACCACCCGGCGAAAGGCGGGCCCGGGCACCGCGACCCGTGCGTCGTCCCCGTCGAGCAGGCGCAGCGGTGCGCCGCCCTCCGCCATCCCCGCGACGATGCCCGCCAGCAACGGGCGCACATCGAGCAACTCGGCGGGCGCGGCGGCGTCGCGGGCGAAGGCCAGCACCTCGCCGATCATCGCCTGCATCCGCTCGACATCGGCGACCATCCGGCTGCGCTGCGGTTCGGCCACCGCCTCGACGCGCAGGCGCAGCCCGGTCAGCGGCGTGCGCAGGTCGTGGGCGATCGCGGTCAGCATCCGCGCGCGTTCGCCCGCCTCGATGCCCAGACGTCGGCGCATCGCCGCGATCGCCGCCGCCGCCTCGCGCAGTTCGCGCGGGCCTGCGGCAGGCGGGAGCACCGCATCACCGTCGATCGCGCGGGCCAGCGCGCGGAACGGGCGGGTCAGCCGCCGCGCGAAGATCCATGCGATCGGGGCCAGCAGCAACAGGCTGACCGCCAGCGCGATCAGGATGTTGCGCTGCCATCCGCCGAGGAACGGGCGGCTCGGCTCGACCAGCAGCCAGCGTCCGTCGCCCTGTCGCACGGCGGTGACGAAGGCGGTCATCGGCAGGCCGATCAGCGCCCCCCGGATCGCGGCGGTCGTGGATTGCGGGCGGACCATCTCGAACTGTCCCTGCCCGCGCCCGACGAGCACGAACGACGGCGGCAGGGCGGGGCCGCTACCCTTGACCGCCGCGATCGTCGCCTTGTGGACCGACACGCGGGTCGGTGCCGGGCTGTCGGGCCAGATCACCCGGACGGTGCCCGCCGGGCGGCGCAGCTCGGCGGCGATCAGCCCTTCCAGCATCGCCATGCGCCGCCCCTCCGGCGGCGCGGCGGCGATGCGGCGCGCGAAGCCCGGCACGTCGCCGCGCACCGCCGCCACCGCCTCGGCGGCGCTGATCCGCTGCACCGGCGGTTGCGGGGCCAGCAGCACGATCGCGGCGGTCGTCGCCACGCTCAGCGTCGCCACCGCCACCCCGAAGCCGCCGACCGCGACGAGGGCGCTCGGCGCGCGCCTCATGCCGGGCGCACCTGCGGCATGAAGCGATAGCCGACGCCGCGCACCGTCTCGATCAGCGGGGCGGGGTCGGCATCGGCCAGCTTGCGGCGCAGGCGGCTGACCGCGATGTCGATCGCCCGGTCATAGGAGGCGGCATCGGTCCCGCGCGCCAGGTCGAGCAGTGCGTCGCGGCTGAGGATACGCCCCGGCCGCCGGACGAAGGCGGCGAGCAGCGCATGCTCGCCCTCGCTCAGCGACAGGAGCCGCCCCGCCGGATCGCGCAGGCGACGCTCGTCCATGTCGAGCCACCAGCCCGCGAACCGCACCCCGCCGGTGTCGCGCGGCGCGGGATCGGCCCGCTCCACGCCGGGCCGCCGCAGCAGCGCACGTACCCGCGCCAGCAACTCGCGCGGCGCGAACGGCTTGGTCAGATAATCCCATGCGCCGACCTCCAGCCCGACGATCCGGTCGGTCACAGCGTCGAGCGCGCTCAGCATCAGGATCGGCACGCCCGCCGGGGCAAGGCGTCGGCACAGCGACAGCCCGTCCTCGCCCGGCATCATCACGTCGAGCACGATCAGGTCGGCGCTCGCCTCCGCCAGCGCGCGGTCGGCGGCGGCGGCATTGGCGGCGGTGCGCACCGCATAGCCGTGCGCGACGAGGAACTCGGCGATCGCGTCGCGGATGCTGGCATCGTCGTCGACGACGAGGATCATGCTGCTGGCGGCGGCTTCCATGCGATCGTCCATAGCGCAGCCGTGTAGCATTCGCGTATCGCCCGCCGCTACCGATACGCCATCGCCCCGCTACCGCGCCGCGCTCTAACGCCGCCACGGATCAACGGCGTGGAGCGATGGGGAATGGGCAGGCGGGGATGGAGCGCGGCGCTGCTGGCGGGTGCGGCGGCAGGCGGGGTACAGGCGCAACAGGCGCCCGCGCCGACCGCGCCGACCGCGCCGCCCCGCATCGAATTCCGTGGGCCGGACGGCAAGCCGCTGCCCCCGGAGGTCCAGCGCGAACTGGAGGAGCAATTCCGCAAGAACCCGCCGCCGCTCGTGCGGCGACCCGCACCGGGCGGCGCGGGTGCCCCCGGCGATATCGTCGTCACCGGCCAGCCACCGCGCGGCGCGGTGATCGGCGCGATCCCGCCCGAGCGCAGCTTCGGCCCGCTCGACATCCGGGCCTATGGCGCGGACACGGTCGCGGCGCTGCTCGACGCGATCGCGCCGCAGACCGCCAGCAACCGCGGGCGCGGCGACGGTCGCCCGGTCACGCTGCTCAACGGGCGGCGCGTATCGGACTTCGCCGAGATCGCGCGCATCCCGACCGAGGCGATCGAGCGGATGGAGGTGTTTCCCGAGGAACTGGCGCTCCGATACGGCTACCGCGCCGACCAGAAGGTCGTGAACATCGTGACCTTTCCCAACTTCCGCTCCGGGGTCGGGCAGCTCAACTACCTGGGGCCGACCCGGGGCGGTCGGGATAGCGGGATCGTGGCCGCCGATGCCCTGATGCTGCGCGGCGACACCCGCGTCGGGCTGGGCATCACCTACACCCGCGCCGCCGCGCTGCTGGAGAGCCAGCGCGACCTGGTGCAATTGCCGGGCACGGCAGGGCGCGGCGACACGCGGACGCTGCTGCCGCGCAGCGGACAGGGGGTGGTGAACGGCGTGGTCGCGCTGCCGCTCGCGACCGACGTCAGCGCCACGCTGAACGCCCGGTTCGAGACGAACCACGCCGAAAGCCTGCTCGGCCCCGGCGCACGCGGGCCGCTGCGCCGCGACAGCGACCGCGAGGTGGCGCATCTCGGCACGACGCTCAATGGACGCAGCGGGCGCTGGCAATGGAGCGCCACCGGCAATATCGACCGCACCGACAGCCGGGTGCTGACCGACATCACCGATCGGCGCGACGTGGCGCGCTTCACCGATACCGTGGCGAATGCCGACCTGCTGCTGGCCGGGCCGCTCGCCGAACTGCCCGCCGGGCCGGTGTCGGCGAGCATCCGCGGCGGCGGCGACTTGCGCGACTTCACCGGTCGCTCGACACGCAGCGGCACCGGCGAGCGGAGCGCGCTGTCGCGCAACCGGGGCGTCGCGCAACTCGACCTGTCGGTGCCGCTGCTCGGCCGCAAGGCGGGCCGGGCGTCGCCGCTCGGCGAACTGTCGCTCAATGCCAATGGCGCGATCGAGCGGCTGTCGGACATCGGCACGCTGCGGACGTTCGGCTATGGCCTGGTGTGGTCGCCGGTCGAGGGCATGGGGCTCGTCGCCTCCGTCACGCAGGAGGAAGGCGCGCCGACGCTGGAGCAGTTGGGCGCGCCGTTGCTGGCGACGCCGGGCGTCCGGCTTTTCGATGCGGCACGCGGCGCGGTGGTCGACGTGACCCGCGTGACCGGGGGCAATGCCGCGCTCATCAGCGACGACCGCCATGTCGTGCGGCTGGGCGCGAACGTCCGCCCCCTGCCCCGCACCGACCTGACGCTGAGCATCGATTATGTCGCGACGCGGATCGACGATCCGATCGCCGCCTTTCCGATCCCGACGCCGCAGGTCGAGGCGGCGCTGCCCGATCGCTTCGGGCGCGATGCGGCGGGAACGCTGTTCCGCATCGACGCGCGCCCGGTCAATTTCGCGCAGTCGCGCCAGCGGCAGCTGCGCTGGGGCGTGGACTTCACCCGTCCGCTGGCGCCGGTGCCGCCGGGCATGCAGGCCGCGCGGACCCGGGTGTACGCCAGCGAGGCCGACGCCCGCCGCGCGCATCCGAACGCGATCGTCATGACCGCCGAGCCGGGCAGCGCATCGGCGCGGATGGCGGCCAACATGACCAGCCGGTGGTTCCTGAGCCTGTATCACAACTGGTATCTGGAGGATTCGATCACCCTGCGGGACGGTCTGCCCGCGCTCGATCTGCTCGACGGCGGCGCGGTGGATGTCCGCGGCGGTCGCCGCCGCCACGCGATCGAGTTCCAGACCGGCGTGTTCAAGCGCGGCCTCGGCGCGCGGGTGGACGCCAACTGGCAGGGCGCCACGACGATCGGCGGCACCGGCAGTCCGCAGGGCGACCTGCGCTTCGCCGGGATCGCGACGGTCAACGCCAGCGTCTTCGCCAATCTTGGCGAACGCTTCGGCGGATCGACCACGCCGGACTGGCTGAAGGGGATGCGCGCGACGCTGGGCGTCACCAACCTGTTCAACGCCCGCCCGCAGGTGCGCGACGGCACCGGCGCGACCCCGATCAGCTACCAGCGCGCCTATCTCGATCCCGTCGGGCGGAGTATCACCCTGTCGCTGCGCAAGCGGTTGTAGGTTCGATCCACCCGGATGGAATGCGGGCCGTTTCCCCGCGAAGGCGGGAATCCAGGGCGGCAGAGGCCGACGTTGGTGGCGCTGGGCTCCCCCCTCCGCGGGAGCACGGCTGAAACTGTGCGAACCGCCCGCCAACAGCCTCTGGCCGATCCCCGATTCGCGCTGTAGGCCGGACCCCCGTGAGAATCGCGATCATCGATACCAGCACCACCCGCGCGGCGATCATCGCCGAGGGGCTGCGCGAGGCCGGGCTGGACGATCAGGTGGTGATCGACCCCGCAGGGCCGCTCGCCGCGCAGGTGGAGGCGTGCGCGCCCGAGGTGATCCTCATCAACCTCGAAAACCCCAGCCGCGACCTGCTGGAGGATTTCTTCGCCATGTCGCGCGCGCTCGACCGGCCGATCGCGATGTTCGTCGACCAGTCCGACGCCGAAAGCGCACTGGCGGCGGTGGATGCGGGCGTGTCGGCCTATGTCGTCGACGGCCTCGCCAAGCAGCGGATCAAGCCGGTGCTCGACGTCGCCATCCGCCGGTTCGAGGCATTTTCGCGGTTGCAGGCCGAACTGGCCGAGGCACGCACGGCGCTGGCCGATCGCCAGACGATCGACAAGGCCAAGGCGATATTGATGCGCCGCCGCGGGGTGGACGAACCCGCCGCCTATGCGCTGCTGCGCGGCCACGCCATGCGATCCAACCGCCGCATCGCCGAAGTGGCGGAGGCGATCGTGACCAGCGACGCGCTGATGGGAGAGCTGCCGTGAGCCTGGAAACGCTGCGCATCGGCTTCGTGCCGCTGGTCGATGCCGCGCTGCCGATCCTCGCGCGCGAACTGGGCTTTGCCGAGGCCGAGGGGCTGGCGATCGAGCCGGTGCGCGACGTGACCTGGGCGACGGTGCGCGACCGGCTGCTCTATGGCCATACCGATGCCGCGCACATGGTCGCCCCGCTCGCCATCGCGACGGCGCTGGGCCGCGACCGGCCCGCGACCGCGATGACGGTGCCGTTCGTGCTGGGGCTGAACGGCAATGCCATCACCTTTTCCATGGCGCTGGGCGAGGCCTGTGCGCTGGGCGAGGGGCTGGGCGATCCGCATGCGCTGGGCGCGGCATTGCGCGAGGTCGCGTGCCGGCGGCGCGATGCCGGACGGCGGCTGCGCTTCGGGGTGGTGCACCGCTATTCCAGCCACAACTACATGCTGCGCTACTGGCTGGCAGGCGTCGGCATCCGCCCCGACGCCGATGTCGAGATCGTCGTCACCAGCCCGCCCTTCGCCGCCGACGCGCTGGCGGCGGGCGAGGTCGACGGCATCTGCGTCGGCGAGCCGTGGAACTCGATCGCGGTCGATCGCGGGGTCGGGCGCATCGCGCTGGCGACCGCGCAGATCTGGCGGCGCGGCGTCGAAAAGGTGCTGGCGATGCGCAGCACCGTCGCCGCGGAGCGGAGCGACGCGACGCTGCGGCTGATCCGCGCGCTCCATGCCGCCGCCGCGCATTTCGTGGCGCCCGACACCGCGGAGCAGAGCGCGGCGATCCTCGCCCGCCCCGCCTATCTCGATGCGCCGGTCGATGCGATCCTGCGCGCGATCACCGATCGCATCCGCGTGGTGCCCGGCGGCACGCCGATCCATTATCCCGATTTCATGTTCCAGCATCGCGAGGCGGCGAACTTCCCGTGGCGCAGCCAGGCGGCATGGCTCTATGCGCAAATGACCCGCTGGGACGGGCGCGGATACGATGCGACCGATGCGGCGACGGCGGCGGCGACCTTCCGCCCCGACCTCTACCGCGCGGCGCTCGCCGGATCGGGCGCGGTGCTGCCGGGGGCCTCGTCCAAGCTCGAAGGGGCGCTCGGCGAACCGATCGGCGCGGGATCGACGCAGGGGCGGCTGGTGCTGGGCAACGACCGCTTCTTCGACGGGCGCGCGTTCGATCCGGAGGATATCGCGGGGTATCTGGCGGACCTGCCGTAGCGATCGGGTGCGTCTCCGCTGCTCCCCTCCCTTCCGGGGACGGGAGCAGTTTCGCGCGCTATCTCACCGGCAGAAGCAGCATCGCCCGAAGGTACGACGCCCCGCCCATGCTGCGCCTGCGAAATTCCCTTGCGGTCACCGGGCGAATCAGGCAATCTTGCAATCGTCCGGCAATGGCGTCGGGCACGAGATAGCAGCGACACGCCTCTCCAGCGCCGGGGAGGTTCCCGCTGACGGAAACGCCGGTACCACCGGCATCCGACGAGGCAACGAAGCCGCCGGAACGCACCCCCAAAGGGTCGCCGTTCCGGCGGCTTTTTTCATTTCCGGCACGGCCGGACAGGGGAACGGGCGATGACGACGGCATATTGGGACGACAGCGAACCGCAACGCGGCGACGGTTTCTGGAGCAGCGGGCATACGCCGACGCTGGCCGCCGCCTTCCTCTATTTCGACCTCGCCTTCATGGTGTGGGTGCTGCTCGGCCCGCTGGCGCCGGACATCGCCAAGACGCTGGCGCTGACCCCGGCGCAAAAGGGGCTGATGGTCGCGGTGCCGACGCTGGCGGGCGCGGTGCTGCGCGTCGTCAACGGGCTGCTGGTCGACCGGATCGGGCCGAAGCGCTCGGGCGCGATCAGCCAGATCATCGTCATCGCCGGGCTGTTCAGTGCATGGGCGCTGGGCGTGACCAGCTTCGCGGGCACGCTGGCGCTGGGCGTGGTGCTCGGCTTTGCGGGCGCGTCGTTCGCGATCGCGCTGCCGCTCGCCAGCCGCTGGTATCCGCCCGAGCATCAGGGCAAGGCGATGGGCCTTGCGGGGATGGGCAATTCGGGCACGGTGCTGGCCGCGCTGTTCGCGCCTGCGCTTGCCAGGATGTTCGGGTGGAACGCGGTGCTGGGCCTCGCCTGCATCCCGCTCACCCTCGTCTTCGTCGCCTATATGGTCATGGCGAAGGATGCGCCGAACGCGCCCGCGCCCAAGCGGCTGGCCGAATATCTGACCCCGCTGAAACAGGCCGATGCGTGGTGGCTGATGGGCTTCTACGCGGTCACCTTCGGCGGGTTCGTGGGACTCGCCGCCAGCCTGCCGATCTATTTCACCGACCGTTTCGGCCTGACCACGATCGAGGCGGGCTATGCGACCGCCGCCTGCGTGTTCGCCGGATCGCTGGTGCGCCCGATGGGCGGCGCGCTGGCCGACCGGATCGGGGGCGTGAAGACGCTGATGGCGGTCTATGCGCTCGCCGCCGCGGCGCTGGCCGGGGTGGCGCTGGCCACCACCCTGCCCGCCGCCCTCGCGCTGTTCGTCGTCGCCATGCTGGCGCTGGGCGTCGGCAACGGATCGGTGTTTCAGCTGGTGCCGCAACGCTTCGCCGCCGAGATCGGGGTGATGACCGGCCTCGTCGGCATGGCGGGCGGCATCGGCGGCTTCTACCTCGCCTCCTCGCTCGGCCTCGCCAAGCAGTGGACCGGCAGCTTCGCGCCCGGCTTCCTGATCTTCGCCACGCTGGCGCTGGCGGCGCTCGCCGGGCTGGTCCGGGTCAAGGGCGGCTGGCGGCGGCGCTGGGGCACCGCGCAAGGGGTGCGGATCTGATGCGCGCCGCCCCGATCCTGGCGGTGGCGGCAGCGGCGGTGGCGGCGACACCGGCCACCGCGCAGAGTATCAAGCCGCTCGCCGAAGCCCGGCTGCGCTACGAACATGCCGAGCAGGAGGGCCTGCCCGCCGATGCCGATGCGCTGACCGCGCGCGTCCGCGCCGGGGTGCAGCTGAGCGACGGCGCATGGTCGGCGCTGGCCGAGGCGCAGGGCAACCTCGCCATCGTCGGCGACTATTACGACGGGCTGCACGGGGTGCAGACCCGCCCGCTGGTCGCCGATCCGCAGAATGTCGCGCTGTACCGCGCGCAGCTGCGCTACGCCGCGAACGGACAGGCGGTGACGATCGGCCGCCAGCGGATCGCGCTGGACGACGAACGCTTCGTCGGCAACATCCCCTTCCGCCAGAACGCGCAGACGTTCGACGCGGTGCGGGGCGAGTTCCAGCCGGTCGGGGGTGTGAAGGCCGACGTCAGCTATGTCCGCGCGGTCCACACCATCTGGGGCATGGACGGCACCGGCGCACGCCAGGGGGTGATCGGCGGCGACACGATCCTCGCCAATCTCGCCTGGACCTCGCCGGTCGGCACGCTGACCGGCTTCGGCTACTGGATCGATCAGGATCTGGCGGCGGTACAGGGCTATCGCCTGTCGAGCCGCACCTTCGGCGTGCGGCTGGCGGGGGTCCGCCCGCTGGCGGGCGCGAAGCTCGCCTATGCCGCCAGCCTCGCCCGGCAGGACGACTATCACCGCAACCCGAACCGCTATACAGCACGCTACTGGAGCGTCGATGCGACGCTCGACCTGAACGGGCCGAAGCTCGGCGGCGGCTATGAGGTGTTCGGCGCGGACGACGGCCGTGCGCTGACCAGCTTCCAGACGCCGCTCGCCGCCAATTTCAAGTTCAACGGCTGGGCGGAGAAGTTCACGACCAAGCCCGCCGACGGGCTGCGCGACCTGTACGCCAATGCGGGGTGGGGCTGGAAGCAGGTCGGCGCGCTGAAGGCGGTCGCGCTCTCGGCGGCATGGCACCGCTTCGACAGCGACCGGCTGGCGCGCCGGTACGGCAACGAGATCGACCTGCTGGCACAGGCGCGGATCGGCGTGACCACCGCCGCGCTGCGCTACGCCGACTTTCACGCGGACCGCTTCGCGACCGACACCCGCAAACTCTGGCTCCAACTGGACTGGACCCTATGAAGCACGAACCCATCCCCCGCCCCGTGGGCGATGCCCGCGAACACCTGATCGTCATCGGCAACGGCATGGCCGGATGCCGCGCGGTCGAGGAACTGCTGGCGCGCGATCCCGACCGCTACCGCGTCACCATCTTCGGCGCCGAACCGCGCGTGAACTACAACCGCATCATGCTCTCGCCGGTGCTGGCGGGCGAAAAGACCTTCGACCAGATCGTGCTGAACGATGCCGCCTGGTATGCCGACAACGGCATCACCCTGCTGAGCGGCGATCCGGTGGTCGCGATCGACCGCGCCGCCCGCACGGTCACGAGCCGCAGCGGGCTGGTGCTGGCGTACGACCGGCTGCTGATCGCGACCGGCAGCGATCCGTTCATCATCCCGGTGCCCGGCAGGGAACTGCCCGGCGTCATCAGCTTCCGCGACATGCACGATGTCGAGCATATGCTGGCGGCGGCGGAGCGGGGCGGCAGTGCGGTGGTGATCGGCGGCGGGCTGCTCGGGCTGGAGGCGGCGCACGGCCTGTCGCTGCGCGGCATGCAGGTGACGGTGCTCCACCTGATGCCGACGCTGATGGAACGGCAGCTGGACGAGGCGGCGGGCTGGCTGCTCAAGACCGCGCTGGAGGCGCGCGGGCAGACGATCCTGACCGGCGCGGACACCGCCGCCATCCTCGGCGACGGCAGGGTCGAGGGGGTGCAGCTCAAGGACGGCACGCTGATTCCCGCCGATCTGGTGGTGATGGCGGTCGGCATCCGCCCCGCGGTGGCGCTGGCGCGGGACGCGGGGCTGGACGTCGGGCGCGGCATCCGCGTCGACGACCATATGGTGACGAGCGACCCCGCGATCCTCGCGGTCGGCGAATGTGTGGAACATGACGGGCAGGTCTATGGCCTCGTCGCGCCGCTGTGGGACATGTGCCGCGCGCTGGCCGACGGACTGGTCGAGCGCCCGAGCGGCTATCGCCCCGCCCCCACCTCGACCAAGCTGAAGGTCGCCGGGCTGGACGTGTTCTCGGCGGGCGACTTTTCCGGCGGCGACGGCGCGGAGGATATCGTGCTGCGCGATGCCGCGCGCGGCGTCTACAAGCGCGTGGTGGTGAAGGACGACCGGATCGTCGGCGCGGTGCTCTATGGCGACACCGCCGACGGCAACTGGTATTTCGACCTGCTGAAGCAGGGCAGCGACATCGCCGACATCCGCGACGCGCTGATCTTCGGCCAGGCCTTTGCCTCCGGGGGTGGGCAGGCGGACCCTAGGGCGGCCGTTGCGGCGCTTTCCGACGATGCGGAAATCTGCGGCTGCAACGGCGTCAGCAAGGGCCGGGTGCTCGCCTGCATCGACGGCGGCGCGACCAGCCTCGACGCGGTGCGCAGCGGGTGCAAGGCGTCGGCGAGCTGCGGGTCATGCACCGGCATCGTCGAGAGCCTGCTGGCGCTGCGCCTCGGCGACGGGGTGGAGGCGGGGCCGAAGACGATGTGCAAATGCACCAGCTTCGGCCATGACGACGTGCGGCGCGAGATCGTGGCGCAGGCCATGCGCTCGATCCCCGAGGTGATGCACAAGCTGCACTGGGCGACGCCCGACGGCTGTTCGTCGTGCCGCCCGGCGCTCAACTATTATCTGCTGTGCGCGCTGCCCGGCGAATATGTCGACGACCAGCAGAGCCGCTTCGTCAACGAACGGATGCACGCCAACATCCAGAAGGACGGCACCTATTCGGTCGTGCCGCGCATGTGGGGCGGCCTGACCTCGCCGAAGGAGCTGCGCGCGATCGCCGATGTGGTCGAGAAGTTCAATGCGCCGATGGTCAAGGTGACGGGTGGGCAGCGGCTCGACATCTTCGGCATCCGGAAGGAGGATCTGCCCGCCGTCTGGGCCGATCTGAATGCGGCGGGGATGGTCAGCGGCCATGCGTACGGCAAGTCGCTGCGCACGGTGAAGACCTGCGTCGGGTCCGAATGGTGCCGCTTCGGCACGCAGGATTCGACCGGGCTGGGGGTGAAGATCGAGCGCGCGACCTGGGGGTCGTGGATGCCGCACAAGTTCAAGATCGCGGTATCGGGCTGTCCGCGCAACTGTGCCGAGGCGACGATCAAGGACTTCGGCATCGTGTGCGTCGATTCGGGCTATGAGCTGCATGTCGGCGGCAACGGCGGGATCAAGGTCCGCGCCACCGACCTGCTGTGCAAGGTCGCGACCGAGGCGGAGGCGATTGAGATGTGCGCCGCCTTCATCCAGCTTTATCGCGAGGAGGCGCGCTATCTGGAGCGCACCGCGCCGTGGATCGAGCGGGTCGGCCTCGCCCATATCCAGTCGCGGCTGTTGCCCGACGCCGACGCCCGCGCCGAGCTGGCCCGGCGGTTCTTCTTCTCGCAGCAGTTCATGCAGGACGATCCCTGGGCGGCGCGCGCCGCCGGGGCGGACCACGAACACCATGCGCCGATGGCGCGCTTCCAACCCGCAGGAGCAATCGCATGACCCCCGATCTTCTGGCAGGCGCATGGATCGACATCGGCTGGGTCGAACAGATTCCGCTGCGCGGCAGCCGCACGGTGCAGGTGGACGGCGGCGACGACATCGCCGTGTTCCGCACCGGCGACGGCGCGGTGTTCGCGCTGCGCGACCGCTGCCCGCACAAACATGGCCGCCTGTCGCAGGGCATCGTCCACGGCGGCGCGGTCGCCTGTCCGCTCCACAACTGGCGCATCTCGCTCAGCACCGGCGAGGCGCTGGGCGAGGACAAGGGTTGCACCCCGACCGTGCCGGTGAAGGTCAGCGGCGGGCGCGTGCTGCTGTGCCGCGCGTCGACGCTGGCGGCGGCGGCGTGAGCGGGGTCAAACTCCCTCTCCCCTTCAGGGGAGGGGGTCGGGGAGAGGGGGCCATCCGCATGGCGCGGTGCTCGTGACTCCCCCTCTCCCAACCCTCTCCCCTGAAGGGGAGAGGGCGATCAAGACCACCTGCGCCTATTGCGGGGTCGGCTGCGGCATCCGCGCGACCGTCACCGGCGAACGTTCGGTGCGGATTGAGGGCGATCCCGACCACCCCGCCAACCGCGGCCGCCTGTGCTCCAAGGGCACGCATCTGGGCGAGACGGTCGGGCTGGAGGGTCGCCTGCTCCACCCGATGATCGGCACCCGCCGGGCGAGCTGGGACAAGGCGCTCGACCTCGTCGCCCGCCGCTTCCGCGAGACGATCGCGCGCCACGGCCCCGGCAGCGTCGCCTTCTACGTCTCCGGCCAGTTGCTCACCGAGGATTATTACGTCGCCAACAAGCTGATGAAGGGCTTCATCGGATCGGCGAACATCGACACCAATTCCCGCCTGTGCATGTCGAGCGCGGTGGCAGGCCACACCCGCGCGTTCGGCGAGGACGTGGTGCCTGCCAGCTATGACGATATCGACGCCGCCGACCTGATCGTGCTCGTCGGATCGAACACCGCATGGTGCCATCCGATCGTCTACCAGCGTATCCGTAGCGCGTGCGAGGGCGGCGCGAAGCTGGTGGTGATCGACCCCCGCCGGACCGAGACGGCGGAAGGTGCCGACCTGCACCTCGCCATCCGGCCGGGCAGCGACGTGGCGCTGATGAACGGGCTGCTGACATGGTGCCGCGAGGCGGGCGTGCTCGACGCCGCCTTCCTCGGTCGTCATGTCGCGGTGCCCGAGGATTTCTGGACCCGCACCGCTCAGGACAGCGACCTGTGGTCGGTCGCGCGCACCTGCGACGTGGCGGTCGCCGAGCTCAAGCGCTTCTACGAGCTGTTCGCCGCCACCCCGCGCACCGTCACCCTGTTCAGCCAGGGGGTGAACCAGTCGCTGTCGGGCACCGATCAGGTCAATGCGATCCTCAACGTCCACCTCGCCACCGGGCGGATCGGCAGGCCGGGCGCGCAGCCCTTCTCGATCACCGGGCAGCCCAATGCGATGGGCGGGCGCGAGGTCGGCGGGCTGGCCTCGACGCTGGCGGCGCATATGGATTTCGCCGAGGAGAACCGGAACCGCGTCCAGCGCTTCTGGGCGTCGCCGACGATCGCCGCCAAGCCGGGGCTGAAGGCGGTCGACCTGTTCCGCGAACTGGGCGCGGGGAAAATCAAGGCGCTGTGGGTGATGGCGACCAATCCCGCGGTGTCGATGCCCGATGCGGGCCGCGTGCGCGAGGCGCTCGCCGCCTGTCCGTTCGTGGTGGTCAGCGACGTGATGGCCGAAACCGATACCGGCGCCTTCGCCCATGTCCGCCTGCCCGCCGCCGCATGGGGCGAAAAGGACGGGACCGTGACCAATTCGGACCGCACCGTCAGCCGCCAGCGCGCGATCTTCCCGCTGCCCGGCGAGGCGAAGCCCGACTGGTGGATCATCAGCGACGTCGCACGACGCATGGGGTGGAAGACCGCCTTCGCCTATGACCGCCCCGCCGAGATCTGGCGCGAGCATGTCCGCCTCTCGACCTATCAGAACGACGGTGCACGGCTGTTCTCGCTCGCCGGGCGGGGCGGCGGCGGCAATGCCGAGTACGATGCGATGGCCCCGTTCCGCTGGGGCGGCACCCCCTTTGCCGACGGGCGTTTCCCCACGCCGGACGGGCGTGCCCGGCTGGTCCCCGTCGTGCAGAAGCCGATCGCCGCGCCGCTCAAGGCATGGCCGCTGACGCTGAACACCGGGCGCTACCGCGACCAGTGGCACAGCATGACCCGCACCGGCCTCGCCCCGAAACTCGCCCGCCACCGCGAGGAACCGCTGGTCGAGGTCCACCCGGACGATGCCGCGCGGCTGGGGATCGTCGACGGTGCGCTGGCGCGGGTGGCGACGCCGCAGGGCGAGAGCCTGTACCGCGCGCGCGTCACCGATGCGCAGCGGCCGGGCGAACTGTTCGTGCCGATCCACTGGACCGACCATACGTCCTCGGGCGGGCGCACCGGGCTGCTGCCGCGGCCGCTGGCCGATCCGATCTCGGGCCAGCCGGGGTTCAAGGCGACCCCTGCCGCGATCACGGCGGTCGCGACACGGTGGCGCGGCTTCCTGATCGTGACCGGCGCGGTGCCGCGCCGCCCCGACTGCCTGTGGGCGACCCGGGTGGCGGTGCCGGGCGGCGCGCTGTGGGAACTGGCGGGCGACGGCGATGCGCTGCCGCTGGAGCAATGCCTGCCGCCGGGCGAGCGGATCGAGGCCATCGATGCCGCGCGCGGCACGCGGCGGGTGGCGGTGCTGGCGGGCGGGCGGCTGGTCGCCGCGCTGTTCGTCACCGAACGCGGCGAACTGCCGCCGCGCGACTGGCTGATCGCGCAGTTGCAGGCGGATGCCGCGGCACCCACCGTGCTCGCCGGACGCGCGCCCGGCGTTCAGGTGGATCGCGGGCCGATCGTCTGCGCCTGTTTCGACATCGGCCTGACCACCATCGTCGCCGCGATCCGCGACCAACAACTGACCGACGTCGCCGCGATCGGCGCGGCGATCGGTGCCGGTACCAACTGCGGCTCGTGCCGCCCCGCGCTCGCGCGCCTGCTGAACGAGGACAAGACCCATGCCGCATGACGATTTCCCCGCGGGCAGCGTATGGCTGGTCGGCGCGGGTCCGGGCGATCCCGACCTGCTGACCGCCAAGGCCGCGCGGCTGATCGCCGCCGCCGACATCGTGTTCCACGACGCGCTGGTGGGACCGGGCGTGCTCGACCTGATCCCGCCCGGCACCGAGCGCGCCAGCGTCGGCAAGCGATCGGGCCGACATTCCAAGGATCAGGGGACGATCGACGCGCTGATCGTCGCCGCAGCGCTGGCGGGCAGGCGCGTCGTCCGGCTGAAGGGCGGCGACCCGGCGATCTTCGGGCGCACCGCGGAGGAAGTGACCGCCTGCGCCGCCGCCGGGGTGCCGGTGCGCATCTGCCCCGGCATCACCGCCGCCAGCGCCGCCGTCGCGGCGGCGGGCACCGGGCTGACGCTGCGCGGGCGCGCCCGGCGGCTGACGATGGTGACGGCGCATGTACAGGCGGGCGGGGTGCTCGACCTCGACTGGCAGGCGCTGGCCGCCGCCGACACCACGCTGGCGGTGTATATGGGCCGCGCCGCCGCCGCCACGGTCGCGCAGCAACTGATCGCCGCCGGACGGACGGCGGACACGCCGGTGCTGGTGGTCGTCAACGCCTCGCTCCCCGACGAGCGGATCATCCGCGGGCGGCTGGCGTCGCTCGCCTTCCTCGTCGAGGCGATCAGCGCCGACGATCCCGCCGTGCTGATCGTCGGCGCGGTGGCGGAGGCGACGGCGCGACGGGACGCGCCTGCCGCCTATCGCGCCGCGTTGCCGTCGGCGGCGGGCCATTTCGCATAGGCGCGCACCACCTTGCCCGGTCCGGTCGAGAACCAGCTATAGCCGTTGCGCCGTTCGGGGATCAGGTCGTTCACATCGTCATGGATCGTCTTGTCGCGATCGCCGAAGATCGGCTGCTGCGTCCTGAGGTCGTAGAAGCGCGCCCAGATCGGCCCCGCGCCGGGTTTGGCCACCAGCCGGCGTCCGTCGGCACCCGCCGGACGGGTCCATTCCATGTCGCGGATGCCGTGCGCGGCGATCCATGCCACCCCGTCGCCGACCGCCTGCCGCACTGCGGGCGACGGATCGGGCAGCCGCATCAGGAAGGCGAGCAGGTCGGCACTCTCGCCGCTCGACAGCGCGGCAGGCTCGAAGTTGCGCGCGCCGACGGGCGCAAGGGTCAGCGCGTCATGCTGCTGGCCCCAGATGGTGCGCCTCCCGTCGATCACCACCTGCGTGCGCAGGATCAGGTCGCGGACGCGCGCGACGGCGGCGGCGGCCTGCGTCGCGACACCGGCAGGCACGAAGGCGAAGTCGCCTGTCCTTCCCCCCGCGTCGAGCAGGAGCGTCGCCACCTGCGACACCGCGCCGTCGTTATAGGTGATCGCGTCGTGATAGCCGCCCTGCAACGGATAGACCTGCGGCCAGCCGCCGTTGGGAAATTGCGCGGCGAGCAGGTAGCGCAGCCCCTTGAGCGCAGCGGCGCGATACGCCTCGCCCGACGCCCCCCGCGCGGTGCCGACCTTCGCCAGGAAGCGGATCTCGTCGATCGTCGCATTATTGTCGATCGTCCCGACATACCGCCACCCCGCCTCCGCCTTGATATCCTCGCGGGCATTGGCGGGCAGGTTCTCGATGACGACCCAGCTCTGCCCGCGCAGGCGCGGCGGGCCGCTGCGGTCCATGTTCTTGCCCCATCCGCCCGCCGGCGTCTGGAAACTGACGATGGTGTCGGCGACCGATTTCGCCTCCGGCCCGGCATACCATGCGGGCGCGCGGTCCATCGGCATCCCGCCCCCGCCCGAGGGGCCGTGCGCCGGGCCGTCCGGCACGCGCGCCAGCCCGTGCCGCTCGGCGGCGAGCGCCGCCTTGTCGGCCGCCATCAGCGCCGCCGAGCGTGCGAGATAGGCGGTCCATGCCGCCCGCTCGGCAACCGGCAGCGTCGCGATCCGCTTCGCATCGAGCGATTGCGCGGTCGTCATCGTCCCGATGACCTTCGCCGCCACCGGCGTCGCCACGATCAGCGCCGCGCCAAGCCATGTCATCCGCATCGTCATTCCAGCCTCTCCCGGCGTCTTCCATGTCGAAGATCGCGTTGACGGGCACCATTATGCTACCGGTGTCATAACCGAATGCGCCAATGGGGTACAGGAGGATATTCGTCGTTCCGGCACCTTTGACCGTGCAGGTCAATAATCGCGGTCGCGCGCTTCCTCGCGGCGGCGCTGTGCTTCGCGGCGGCGCATCTCGCGGCCCTCGCGCGCTTCCTTCTTGCGCATCTTGCGACCGTAGTTGCGGTCCGCCTCCGACTGGCTGGTCGTGGTCCAGTCGACCACCTGCGCCCCCGCGCGCACCGGCGCGGTGGCGACGTTCCATACGGTGCTGACGCACCCCCCGCTCAGCGGCAATACCGCCAGCACCAGCCACCCCGCCCGCATGTCCATGTTCCTCAATAAGGTTTGTCGCGTATCCGTGCCCCGATTAGCGGGAAATCGGTGAAGAAACCATCGACACCGGCGGCCAGCGCATCGGCGATCTCCTGCCCCACCCGGCCATGGACTTCCGGCCCGCCCTCCGCGCGATAGGCGGGCGGCAGGAACAGGTTCTCGGCACGATAGGTCCACGGATGGACGCGCAGCCCGGCGACATGCGCGTCATGGACCAGCGTGCTGCCCGGCAGCATCGCCTTGTTCGGCCCGATCCCGAAGGCATAGGCGGCGACCGCCTTCAGCCCGGCGGGCGTCGCCATGTCGGCGTAGCTTTCCACGCCATGGTCGGCGGGGCCTCCGCTCGCGTCCATCAACTGGATCAGGCGGACCTTTGTGCGGGCCTTCAATGCCTTGAGGTTGTTCACCTCGAACGACTGGATGAACACCGGCGCGTCGGCCCGGTCCCACCCGGCCTTGCGCAGTTGCGCCACCAGCCGTGCCTCCATCGGATGGCCGATGCCCGCGAAATAGCTCGGATGCTTGGTTTCGGGATAGATGCCGATCGTCCGCCCCGTCTCCCGCGTCGCCCGTTTGGCCAGCGCGATCACCTCGTCCAGCGTCGGGATGACCTCGCGCCCGTCATGGGCGGTGTTGGCGGGGCGCAGTTGCGGCAACCGCTCCTTCGCGCGCAGCGTCCGCAGTTCGGCAAGGGTAAAATCCTCGGTGAACCAGCCGCTCACCTGCCGCCCGTCGATCGTCTTGGTCGTGCGGCGTCCGGCGAACTCGGGATGGTCGGCGACGTCCGTGGTGCCCGAAATCTCGTTCTCGTGCCGCGCCACGAACACATCGTCCCTGGTCAGCACCAGATCGGGTTCGATGAAGTCCGCGCCCTGTTCGATCGCGAGCCGGTACGACGCCAGCGTATGCTCGGGCCGCTCGCCGCTTGCCCCCCGATGCGCGATGACGATCGGCGGCGACGACAACGGACGTTCCTCGATCATGCCACTCGCTCCCGTCATCGCCATCGCCAGTACCGCGCCTATCATCTGCGATCCCTTCGCAAGAGGAAACCCTTTGGAACTGCGGCGTTAGCCCGTTCGACCAACGGAGCAGCCCCATGCACTTCACCATCAACGGCCAGCCGCACCAGGCGGAGGTGGACATCCGCACCACCCTCCTCGACCTGCTGCGCGAACACCTCTCGCTCACCGGCAGCAAGAAGGGGTGCGACCATGGCCAATGCGGTGCCTGCACCGTGCTGGTGAACGGACGCCGCATCAACGCCTGCCTGACGCTCGCCGTGATGCATCAGGATGACGAGATCGTGACGATCGAGGGATTGGGCACGCCCGGCGACCTCCATCCGCTGCAAAGCGCGTTCGTGCGGCACGACGGCTTCCAGTGCGGCTATTGCACGCCGGGGCAGATCTGTTCGGCGGTCGGCATGCTGGACGAGGTGGCCAAGGGCTGGCCGAGCCATGTCAGCGCGTCGCTGACCGACCCCGATTTCACCGACGAGGAAATCCGCGAACGGATGAGCGGCAATCTGTGCCGCTGCTCGGCCTATCCCAATATCGTCGATGCGATCCGCGAAGTCGCCGATGCGAAGCAGGCGGAGGCAGCGGAATGAAAATCTTCGACTATGCCAGGGCCGACACCGCCGAGACCGCCGTCAAGGAAGCCGCGCAGCCCGACACCCGCTTCATCGCCGGGGGCACCAACCTGCTCGACCTGATGAAATTGCAGGTCGAGACGCCCGCGCGGCTGGTCGACATCAGCCGCCTGCCGCTGTCCGATATCGAGGAGACGGACGACGGCGGCCTGCGCATCGGCGCGCTGGTGCCGAACGCCGACCTCGCCGCCGATCCCAGGGTGCGCGAACGCTACGAAGTGCTCAGCCGCGCGCTGCTGGCCGGGGCGTCGGGGCAGCTCCGCAACAAGGCGTCGACCGGCGGCAACCTGCTGCAACGCACGCGCTGCTATTATTTCTACGAGACGGCGGCGCGCTGCAACAAGCGCGTGCCCGGATCGGGCTGCGACGCGCGCGAGGGGTTCAACCGCATCCTCGCCGTGCTCGGCACGTCCGACCACTGCATCGCCACCCACCCGAGCGACATGGCGGTGGCGATGCGCGCGCTCGACGCGGTGATCGTGACGCTCGGCCATGACGGCGAGCGGCGGCGGATTCCGATCGGCGACTTCTACCGCCTGCCCGGCGACCGGCCCGATATCGAGAACGTGCTGACACCCGGCGAACTCATCACCCATATCGAACTGCCACCCGCACCCGAAGGGCGACAGACGTACCGCAAGGTACGTGACCGCGCCTCCTATGCCTTCGCACTGGTGTCGGTCGCAGGCATCGTCGCGGTCGAGGACGGCAGGATCGCCGGCGCCCGCCTCGCCTTCGGCGGGCTCGGCCCGATGCCGTGGCGCGACTCCGCCGTAGAGGCGGCGCTGGTCGGCAAGGCACCGTCGGACGAACTGTTCGCCGAGGCGGCCGACCTGCTGCTGTGCGACGCGCGCGGCTTCGGCAGCAACGACTTCAAGATTCCCCTCACGCGCCGCACGCTGATCGCGACGCTCAAGGAGCTGACCGCATGAGCACCAACGCGCTCCGCATGGACAAGCCCGTCGAACATTCGCTGCTCGACGACGGCGTACAGGGGGTGATCGGCAAGGGGCTGCCGCGCATCGACGGCCCGCTGAAGGTTTCGGGCAAGGCGACCTACACCGCCGAATACGACATTCCGGACCTCACCTATGGCTTCCTCGTCCGCGCGGCCTTTGCCGTCGGGCGGATCACCGCGATCGATGCCGAGGGGGCGAAGGCGCTGCCCGGCGTGATCGACGTGGTGGTCGACCTCAAGACCTTCATCCGCAACGCGCAACAGGGCGGCGAGACGAGCGCGCCGACGCAAGGCGTGCGCGACGTCGCCTATTTCGGCGAGCCGGTCGCGATCGTGGTCGCCGAAAGCTACGAGATCGCGCGCGACGCGGCGCAGCTGGTGGTGGTGCGCCACGAACCGGGCGACGGCACCTTCACCTTCGAGGATCATCTCGGCACCGCCGCCAAGCCGCCGCAGGGGTCGATGCCGCCCTATCACCAGCAGGGCGATCTCGACCGCGCGATGGCCGAGGCCGCGCATGTGATCGACAATGTGTGGCGCACCCCGTCGCAGAATTCGGCGGCGATGGAGCCGCACGCCTCGATCGCGGTGTGGGACGATGACGGGCTGACGCTCTACGGATCGCTCCAGATGCCGTCGTCGGACAAGCAGCAACTGGCCAGGTCGCTGGGCGAGCGCCAGTCGAAGGTGCGCATCGTCGCGCGCTATATCGGCGGCGGCTTCGGCTCGAAGCTCGGCATCTCGCCCGATACCGTCGCGACCGCGATCGCCGCCAGGGCGGTCGGGCGGCCGGTCAAGACGGTGATGACCCGCCAGCAGGTGTTCGACGCCACGGTGCGCCGGTCGAACACGCAGCAGCGCTTCCGCCTCGCCGCCGATGCGTCGGGGGTACTCCACGGCATCGGTCACGAGACGCTGTGCTCCAACCTGCCGGGCGAGGGCTATTTCGAGCCTGCCGGACAGGCGACCTCGTTCCTGTACGGCGGCAAGCACCGGGTCATCACCCATGATCTGGTCGAACTGAACCGCACGCTGTCTGGGTCGATGCGCGCGCCGGGCGAGGCGGTCGGGCTGCTGGCGCTGGAAAACGCGATGGACGAGCTGGCCGAGAAGGTCGGCATCGATCCGGTCGAGCTGCGCCGCCGCAACGATCCCGACCGCGATCCGCAGCAGGACATTCCCTATTCGTCGCGCGCACTCACCCGCTGCCTCGACGAAGGGGCGAAGGCGTTCGGCTGGGCGGAGCGCAACATGGTGCCGGGGTCGCGGCGCGACGGCGACTGGCTGATCGGGCACGGCATGGCGTCGACTGCGCGCAGCAATATGCTGCAGCCCAGCGAAGCGGCGGTGTCGATCGGTCCCGACGGGCGGGCGCTGGTCGAAACCGACATGACCGATATCGGCACCGGCACCTATACCATCCTCGCGCAGATCGCGGGCGAGATGCTGGGCCTGCCCCTCGCGCGGATCGACGTGCATCTGGGCGATACGAAGTCGCCGCCGGGCGCCGGTTCGGGCGGATCATGGGGCGCGCAGAGCAGCGGCTCGTCGGTCTATCTCGCCTGCGAGGCGCTGCGCAAGAAACTGGCCAAGGCAATGGATGCCGATCCCGCCGAGCTGACGCTGAAGGACGGACAGGCGATCGCGGGCAACCGGCAGGTGCCGATCGCCGATCTGGTCGGGGACGGCATCACCGCCAAGGGATCGATCGAGCCGGGCAAGCAGGAGAAGCTGACGACGCAGGCAAGCTACGGCGCGCATTTCTGCGAGGTGAAGGTCCATGCCGTCACCGGCGAGGTGCGCGTGACCCGCTGGCACGCGACCTTCGCCGCCGGGCGCATCCTCAACGAACAGACCGCGCGGTCGCAGTGCATCGGCGGCATCGTGTTCGGCATCGGCGCGGCGCTGACCGAGGAACTGGTCCATGACGACCGCGACGGGCGCAACGTGAACCACGATCTCGCCGAATATCATGTGCCGGTCCATGCCGACATTCCGCCGATGGACATCGTGTTCCTCGACGAACGCGACGTCCACGCCAACCCGCTGCACGGCAAGGGCATCGGCGAACTGGGCATCGGCGGGGCGGGTGCCGCCGTGACCAACGCGATCTACAATGCCACCGGGGTCCGCGTGCGTGACTATCCCGCGACGCTCGACAAGCTGCTGGAGGGGTTGCCGACGATATAAGCTCCTCCCCGTGCCGGGGAGGATTTGCGCAAAAGCCCCTGTTCGCATTTGCGGCAACCCCGGCTGTCATGTATCTGACCCGCAGACCGGGCGGGCGTGCCGCCCCCAAGCTGACCGAGCGAGCATCATGGCCGAAATCCGTTTGCCCAAGAACAGCGTCGTCCAGAAGGGCACGACCCACAAGTCGCCGACCGGGGGCCGGATCAAGCGTTTCAAGGTATATCGCTACGACCCCGATTCGGGGAAGAACCCGCGCTACGACGATTTCGAGATCGATCTCGACGAATGCGGCCCGATGGTGCTCGACGCGCTCATCAAGATGAAGTCGGAACAGGATTCGACGCTCACCTTCCGCCGTTCGTGCCGCGAGGGCATCTGCGGGTCGTGCGCGATGAACATCGACGGCCGCAACGGCCTCGCCTGCACCACCGCGATCGAGGACATCAAGGGCGAGATCCGCATCACGCCGCTGCCGCACATGGAAGTCATCAAGGACCTCGTTCCCGACTTCACCCATTTCTATGCGCAATATGCCTCGATCAAGCCGTGGCTCCAGACGGTGACGCCCGAACCCGCGGGCAAGGAGCGGCTCCAGTCGCCCGAGGACCGCGCGAAGCTCGACGGGCTGTACGAGTGCATCCTGTGCGCCTGCTGCTCGACCTCGTGCCCCAGCTACTGGTGGAACAGCGACAAGTTCCTCGGCCCCGCGATCCTGCTCCAGGCCTATCGCTGGCTGGCCGACAGCCGCGACGAGATGACCGGCGAGCGGCTGGACGAGCTGGAAGACCCCTTCCGCCTCTATCGCTGCCACACGATCATGAACTGCGCCAACGTGTGCCCCAAGGGGCTGAACCCGGCCAAGGCGATCGCCGAGATCAAGAAGCTGGAAGTCGAACGCGCGATCTGATCGGCGCTACGTATACCCGTTTGGTTCGAGCAGCTTCGAGCGAAGTCGAGAAGCGTCCGTCGAGAACGGGGTGACACCCCCCGGTTCTCGACAGGCTCGAACCAAACGGATTTGCTGCTTCCATGACCGTCCTCGCCCGTTACGACAGCCTCGTTGCCGCAGGCGAAGTGCGCCCCGACCCCGAACAGCGCGCCGCCGCGCAGCGCCTCTCGCGCCTCGCCGCCGAACTGGACGCGCCGCCGAAGCGCGGGCTGTTCGCACGCCTGACCGGGCGTGACGCCGCTTCGCCGCGCGGCGTCTATCTCTGGGGCGGGGTCGGGCGCGGCAAGTCGATGCTGATGGACCTGTTCTACGACTGCGTCGCCGAACCCGCCAAGCGCCGCGTCCATTTCCATGCCTTCATGCTCGAGGTCCACGCCCGCCTCGCGGCAGAGCGCGCCAAGGAGGTCGGCAATCCGGTGCCCCCGGTCGCCGAGGCGCTGGCGAAGGACCTGAAGCTGCTGGCCTTCGACGAGATGGTCATCAACAACACCGCCGACGCGATGGTGCTGTCGCGGCTGTTCACCGAGATGATGACCCACGGCGTCACCGTCGTCGCCACCTCCAACCGCCCGCCGGTCGATCTCTACAAGGACGGGTTGCAGCGCGCCAGCTTCCTGCCGTTCATCGCACTGCTGGAACAGAACCTCGACGTGCTGCCGCTGAACGGTCCGGTCGATTATCGCCGCGACCGGCTGGGCGCGGTCGATACCTGGCTGGTGCCCAACGGGCCGGAGGCGACCAAGGCGCTGTCCGCCGCCTTCTTCCGCCTGACCGACTGTTCGGTCGAGGATCGCGCGCGCGTGCCGTCGCTGGACCTCGACGTCGGCGGCGGGCGCACGCTGCACGTGCCCAAGGCGCTGAAGGGCGTCGGCGTGTTAAGCTTTTCCCGCCTGTGCCGCGAGGCGCGCGGCGCGCCCGACTATCTGGCGGTGGCGCGGACGTTCCACACGGTGATCCTCGTCGGCATCCCCATCCTCGGGCCGGAGAACCGCAACGAGGCGGCGCGGTTCGTGACGCTGATCGATGCGCTGTACGAATATCGCGTGAAGCTGCTGGCGGCGGCGGATGCGCAGCCGGGCGACCTCTACCCCACCGGCGACGGACGGTTCGAGTTCGACCGCACGATCAGCCGGCTGGAGGAAATGCGCTCGGAGGAATATCTGGCTGCGGGGCATGGCGAGGGGTAAGGCCCGCGCCGCACCCTACCTACCCCGTTTGCTTCGAGCGCAGGTTCGAGCGAAGTCGAGAACCGCTGTCGAGAAGGCCCCGCCCCGCACGCCACGTTCTCGACGGACGCTTCTCGACAGGCTCGAAGCTGCTCGAACCAAACGGCAAAGGACGGGGCTTACCCCCGCCGCGCATCCGCCTTCTTCGTCCTGAGCGTCGCCGACGCCGCCGCCGGATCGTCGGGCCATGGATGGCGCGGATAGCGCCCGCGCATCTCCTTCGACACGTCGCGCCATGACCCGGCCCAGAAGCCCGGCAGGTCGCGCGTCGTCTGGATCGGGCGTCCGGCGGGCGAGGTGAGGCTGAGCGTCAGCGGCACGCCCGCGACGGTCGGGTGCACCGCCAGCCCGAACAGCGCCTGTACCCGCAGTTCGACGCGCGGCCCCCCTTCGGCGGCATAGTCGATCGCATGGCTCGATCCCGCCGGACTCTCGAACCGGGCGGGGGCGCGGGCACGGACCTGCTGCATCCAGTCCCACCCGGCCTGTCCCTCCAGCGCATCGTGCAGCGCGCCCGGCTCGATCGCATCGAGCCGCCGCTTGCCCGCCAGCAGCGGCGGCAACCAGTCGTCGAGCGCCGCCAGCAGCGCCGCATCGCCCAGCGGATCGTCCTTCCCCAGCATCGCCGCGACATAGGCGGAACGACGGCGCAGCGCGTCCGCCCCCTCCCGCCATGGCAGCAGCGACAGGTCGCGGCGCACCCCCTCCAGCAGCGCGGCGGCGATCTCCTCGCGCGAGGCGGCGGCATCCGGCCCCGACGACAACCGCACCGCGCCCAGCCGCCGTTCGCGTAGCGCGGTGATGCCGCCGGTCGCGGGGTCGAAGGTCACGGTGCGGCGCGTCTCGATCCGGTCGCCGAACAGTTCCTCGACGGTCGCCACATCGATCGCGACGGCGGACAGGATGCGCGCGCCCGCCGCCTGCCCCTGGGTCTCGGCTACCGCCAGCCATTCGGTCGAGGCGAACCCCGCCCCCTCCAGCCGGAAGCCGCGCCCGCCGACCGAGGCCCAGCGCTCGCCCGCAGCGTCGCGCCGCTTCGCGATGCGATCGGGGAAGGCCAGCGCGACGCTGCGGGCGAGCGCGTCGGCGGGCGGATCGTCGCGGCCCGGCACCATCCGGCACCAGCGATCGGCAAGGCGGCGGGCGGCATCGGCCCGCTGCCCCCGCTCCGCCCGCCAGCGGCGGCGACGCTGGTCGAGATCGACATCGCTGCCCCCCAGCCCGCGTTCGCCGAGCAGCACCGCGACCTCGGCGGCGGCGCGGGCATGCCCCTGTTCGCCCGCACGGATCAGCATATGCGCCAGCCGCGGCGCGAGCGGCAGCGCGGCGATGGCGAGGCCGTGCGGCGTCGGGCGACCGTCGCCGTCGATCGCCTCGATCGTCGCGAGCCGCCCCCGCGCCTCCTGCACCGCCGCGTCGCTGGGCGGATCGAGCCAGCGCAGGGTCGTCGGATCGCCCACCCCCCATTTGCCGCATTCGAGCACCAGCGCCGACAGGTCCGCCTCCAGTATCTCGGGCGGGTCGAAGCGCGGCAGCCCGGCGGTGGCGGCGGTTTCCCACAGGCGATAGGCGACGCCCGGCCCCTGCCGCGCGGCACGGCCCGCGCGCTGGGTGACGGCGGCCTGACTCGCCCGCTCGGTGGTCAGCCGCGTCATCCCCGCCGCCCGGTCATAGCGCGGACGGCGCGCCAGCCCCGAATCGACGACGATGCGGATGCCGTCGAGCGTCAGCGAGGTTTCGGCGATGCTCGTCGCCAGCACGATCTTGCGCCGCCCTTCCGGGTCCGGCGCGATCGCGGCACGCTGTTCGTGCGGCTGCAACGTCCCGTGCAGCCGGTGCAGCACCGCCCCGTCGGGCACGCGCAGCCGTTCGGCGGTACGCTCGATCTCGGCGACGCCGGGCAGGAAGGCGAGGATGCCGCCTTCGGCTTCGCCCAGCGCGCGGTGGATCGCGGCGGCGACCGCATCCTCGATCCGCGCTTCGGCATTGCGGCCGATGTGGCGCAGGTCGAGCGGGAAGGAGCGCCCCTCGCTCTCGATCACCGGCGCGTCGTCCATCAACGCCGCGAACCGCTCGCCGTCGAGCGTGGCGGACATGGCGAGGATGCGCAGGTCGGGCCGCAGCGCCGCCTGTGCATCGAGCGCGAGGGCGAGGCCGAAATCGCTGTCGAGGCTGCGTTCGTGCACCTCGTCGAACAGCACCGCCGATACCCCCGCCAGTTCGGGGTCGCCCTGGATGCGCGCGACGAAGATACCCTCGGTCATCACCGTCACCCGCGTCGCCGCCGAGCGTTTGCTGTCCATGCGCGTGGCATAGCCGAAGGTCTTGCCGACCGCCTCGCCCGCGGTCGCGGCCATGCGTTCGGCGGCGGCACGCGCGGCGATGCGGCGCGGCGAGAGCAGCAGGATCTCGCCGTCGACCCATGGCTCGCTCAGCAGCGCCGGGGCGACCGCGGTGGTCTTGCCCGCGCCGGGCGGAGCCACCAGCACCGCCGAACTGCGTGCGCGGAGCGTATCGAGCAGGTCGGGCAGGACGGCATGGATCGGGAGCATGCGCGTCAGGTAGCGCTGTTTCCCGCCGGTTGGGAGGGGGCGCACCGGTTCACTCCGCGATCATCCGCCGCATCGCCCGCCCGACGATCCGGGTCCGCGCGACACGGGGCAGCAGCGCCAGCGGCCAGGTCAGCGCCTTGCCCACGCGACCGGGGACCACCGTACCCGACCGCCCCAGCGCATGATGGATCGCCGCCGCGACCCGATCGGGCGTGTCCGCCGCGTCCATCCGCATCGTCGCGCGCGCGGCGAAGCCGGTGTGGACCGGGCCGGGCGCCACCGCCAGCACGTCCACGCCGCGCGGGGCCAGTTCGTGGCGCAGCCCCTCGGCCAGCGACTGCACATAGGCCTTGGTCGCGGCATAATGCGCCGAATACGGCACCCCCTGCCACCCCAGCACCGACCCGAACAGCACCAGCCCCCCGCCCCCGCGCGCGACCAGCCGCTGCGCGAAACCGTGGGTCAGCACCAGCACCGCCCGGCAGTTGAGGTTTAGCATGTCCAGTTCGCGCGCGATCGGCGAATCGATGAACGCCCCCGACCCGCCGAACCCCGCGGCGAGTACGGCAAGGCCGATGTCGAGGTCCGCGGTCGCCGCCAGCAGCCGATCCGCCCCGTCCGGCGCCGACAGGTCGAGTGCGATCGGCCGCACGGTCACGCCATGGCGCGCGCGCCATGCCGCCGCCGACGCATCCAGCACGTCGGCGCGGCGGGCGACGAGCACGAGGTTGACGCCGTCGGCGGCCAGCCGCTCCGCCACTGCCTGCCCGATGCCGTCCGATGCGCCCGTCACCAGCGCCCAGTCGCCATAGCGCGTCGGCGTCCGTCGTCCTGTTTCCCGTCGCATCGCATCCGCCCTTCGCCGTGCCGGTGGCCGGATATCTCCTGCCACGCCGCCAATGTCGATCCGGCGGCGACGAGGGCTGGCGATTTCCGATAATCGTGATACAAAGTCTCATGCTTGCACCATCGGCACCTGGCCCGACCGCCTCGATTTCAGGATTCGCGCCCTTGGCGCGCGCGGTACGCCGGGCGACATGCCGGCGACCTTCGCCGCAGCGGTCCCGCAGGATCGTCACCGCCAGGACATCGCGCGCGGCGTGACCGATCGAGACACCGTTCGACGGGCGGGCGTATGCGGCCTCCACACACCGCTCCTGCCATCGGAGAAACCACCCATGTACCGCGATCCCGCCTTCCTCGCCGATCTGGTCGCGATCCGCCGCGATATCCATGCCCATCCCGAACTGGGCTTCGCGGAGCATCGCACCGCGGCGATCGTCGCCGATGCGCTGCGTGCCGCAGGGCTGGAGGTCGCGACCGGGATCGGCGGGACCGGGGTGGTCGGCACGCTGCGCAACGGCGGCGGCAATGCGTCGCTCGGCTTTCGCGCCGATATGGACGCGCTGCCCTTCGCGGAGGAAACCGGCGCGTCCTATGCCAGCACCGTCCCCGGCGTGTTCCACGGCTGCGGCCATGACGGACATACCGCGACGCTGATCGGCGCGGCGCGGCATCTGGCGGCGACGCGCGATTTCTCCGGCACGATCCACTTCATCTTCCAGCCCGCCGAAGAGGGTCAGGGCGGCGCGCGCGCGATGATCGCGGACGGGCTGTTCGATCGTTTCCCGTGCGACCGGGTGTTCGCCTTGCACAACTGGCCCGACCTGCCGCTGGGCAGCGCGCGCACGCGCCCCGGACCGATCATGGCCTCCGCCGACAAGTTCCGCATCACCGTGACCGGCATCGGCGGACATGCCGCGCTGCCGCACCAGACGCCCGACGCGATCCTCGCCGCCGCCGAGCTGGTGCAGCAGCTCAACACCATCGTCGCCCGCCGCGTCCCCGCGCATGAATCGGCGGTGCTGTCGGTCACGCAGGTCCATGGCGGCCTTGCCCACAACGTCCTGCCCGCGAGCGTGGAGATCGTCGGCACCGTCCGCACCTTCTCGGGCGCGGTGCAGGACCGGATCGAGGCGTCGATCCGCGCGATGGCGGCAGGCGTCGCGCTGTCGAGCGAGACGCAGGTCGCGGTGGAATACGACCGCTACTACCCCGCCACGGTCAACGACGCCGATTGCGCCGACCTCGCGCTGGAGGCGGCGCGCGCGGTGTGCGACGATGTGGGCGTGGCGGGCGATCCGTCGTTCGCCTCGGAGGATTTCGCCTTCATGCTCGCCGCGCGCCCCGGTGCGTATCTGTGGCTCGGCCAGCGCGACGACGATCACACCGCCGCGCTGCACCAGCCGCGTTACGATTTCAACGAAGCGCTGCTGCCGATCGGCGTCGCATGGTTCGACGCGCTCGCCCGGCAGCTGCTGCCGCGCGAATAGGGTTCCGCGGGCGCCGCGGCATTTCCCGCGCGGGATGCCGCCGCCGCATCATCAACCACGCCGAGACCGTCGTCGCGCCGCACGAAGGCGCATGACGTTCCTGCTGCCGCGACCGGCCCATCGCAACCGCGCCGCCTCCGGAAAGGATGGCCGACGCCATGTCGCGCGGCACGGACGGCAGCAGGACGGCGACCGTCACCACAGTTCCGGGGGAATGCGCATGCCATATCGACACCTGCTCCTGATCGCCGCCGCGACCGGCGTCGCCCTTGCCGCACCCGTCCAGGCGCAGGTTGCCGCCACCGCCGTGCCCGAGGGCAACACCGCCGATGAGGCAGACGGGGTCGAGGTCGTCGTCACCGGCCAGCGCCGCCAGTACGTCAGCCTCGTCCCGACGATCGAGGTGCCGCAGAGCATCCAGGTCCTGTCGGGCGAGACGCTGGCGCGGGCGGGCATCACCCGGCTGGACAACGCGCTCGACTTTGCGGCGGGGATCGCGCGGCAGAACAACTTCGGCGGGCTGTCGGACGGTTTCGCCTGCCGCGGCCTGGCAGGCGACGAGAACACCGCGAGCAACTATCTGGTCAACGGCTTCAACGCGGCGCGCGGCTATGGCGGGGCGCGCGACACGTCGAACGTCGACCGGATCGAGGTGCTCAAGGGCCCCAATTCGGCGATCTTCGGGCGCGGGGAGCCGGGCTGCACCGTCAACATCATCAGCAAGAAGCCGGGGTTCACCCGCCACGTCGCGGGCGTCCTCTCCTACGGCAGTTTCGGCACGGTGCGCAGCGAGGCCGATGTCAACCTGCCCCTCAGCGGGTTGATAGCGATGCGCGTGACCGGCGCGGCGGAGAAGGGCGGCAGCTTCCGCGGGCTGGACTACAGCAAATACACCGTCACCCCGTCGTTCCTCGCCCGGCTGGGCGACGACAGCTCGATCAGCTACGAACTGGAATATATCCGTCAGGCGGTACCGTTCGATCGCGGCATCGCCACGGTCGACGGCAATCTGCGCACGATCCCGGTCACGCGCTTCCTCGGCGAACCGGGCGACGGGCCGGTCACGGTCGCGGCGCTGGGCCATCAGGCGCAGTTGCAGCACGACTTCGACCCCGACTGGTCGCTGGTGCTGGGCGTCGGCTATCGCGACACCTCGTTCAGGGGCTATTCGACCGAGGCGGAACTGGCCGCCGGGCGGCAGCGGCTCCCTATCGACCGCACCACCCTGTCGCGCCAGCGCCGCTACCGCGACTATGGCACCACCGATCTCACCGTCCGCGGCGAGCTGAGCGGCGAATTCGCGACCTTCGGGCTGACCCACCACCTGCTGGTCGGGGCCGACTGGAACCAGTATGAACTGCACACGCGCCAGAACCGCTATCGCCCGCCCACGGTCGCCAGTCAGGCGGCGGGCAATCTCGCGTCGGGCAACCGGATCGACATCTTCGCGCCGGTATATGGCCGGCTCGCGGCGGTCGGGCCGTTCCAGGATCTGCGCGAGCGGCAATTCTCCTACGGCGTCTATTTCCAGGACCAGGTCGATGTGACCGGCGCGCTGAAGGTCCGGTTCGGTGGCCGCTTCGACGATTTCGAGCAGGTCGTCGACAACCGCATCGACGGCATGCGCACCGGACAGACCAGGACCGCGTTCAGCCCGTCGGTCGGCGCGGCCTATGTCGTTTCGGACGCGGTGTCGCTCTATGCCAGTTACGGGCGCGGCTTCCGCCCCAACACCGGCGTCGATTTCCGGAACCAGGCCTTCACGCCGGAACGCACCACGTCGTACGAGGTCGGTGCGAAGCTCGCCGCGCTGAACGGTCGGCTGACCGGCACGATCGCGCTGTTCCGGGCCGACAAGACCAACGTGCTGTCGGCCGATCCGGTCAATTCGGGTTTCTCGCTGGCGGTCGGCAAGGCGCGCAGCCGGGGCGTCGAAGCCGAACTGTCGGGCAAGCTGCCGCACGGCTTCCGGCTCCAGGCCAACTATGCCCATATCGATGCCGAGGTCGGGCAGGACGCGATCGATCCCAATTTCGGCTTCGCGCTGCGCGAGGGCGATCCGCTGCTCGGCATCGCGAAACATGCCGCCAGCGTGCTGCTGTTCAACGACTTCACGCTCGGCACGCTGCCCGCGTCGCTGGGCGTCGGTGTCAACTACGTCGGGGAGCGGCTGGGCGAGACCGGCTATCGCTTCCCCGACGGGTCGTTCTTCCTGCTGCCGTCCTATACCCTCACCCGGGTGATGGCCTCGATCGAGCCGACCGGGCATGTCAGGTTGCAGGGCGAAGTCACCAACCTGTTCGACGAACCCTATTTCCCCGGCGGCTATTCGCGGCTGTGGGTGATGCCGGGCGCACCGCGCCAGTTCATGGTGCGCGCGGGGTTCAGCTTCTGACGATCGACGCATTGCGCGTCTTCGATCGGGTACCTTGCGGCGCGGGTGCGATCGTGTCGGTCGCGACCCCGCATGCGGCGGACCGCCATGACGGTGGTCTCGCCGTCGCTCATGGTGCGTCCCGCCGGGCCGCCGCAGAATTCCGGCATCTCGCGGCGCGACGTCGGCACGGCAGTAGGGTTCGTGGGACCGATCGGCCGGGTCGGCGGCGTGGTATCAACGCTGGCGATCGGGCAGGCGACCGACCGCTTCGGCTTCGCCCCGATCTTCGCCTGCCTGTCGGTATCCTACCTGATCGCCGGCCCGCAGCATCTTCCCCCCGGCGGAGGAACGCGCGAAGGTTGGAAGCGCCATCTCCGTGACCCCGGGCGGAACGCCGGTATCGGCCCCGGCCGGACCCTCAGACGTCGAGATGCGCGGTGCGCTGGCGCTTGGCGCGCAGGCTGCGGCGCAGTTCGGCGACGGCCTGTTCCTCGCTCGCGACCAGCAGGCCTTCCAGCGCGGCGGTCAGGTGCCGCCGCATCGCCGCCCGCGCCGCCAGCGGATCGCGGGCGCGCAGCGTGTCGAGGATCGCGGCGTGATGCTCGACGATCGGGCGCACGTCGAACGCGCGCACCTTCGCATCGAGCAGCGCGCTCTCCGCCGATCGCTCGCGCTGTTCCCACAGCCGGTCGATCGTCTCGAGGATCGCGTTGTTGCGCGTGGCGCGGGCGATCACGGTGTGGAAGGCACGGTCGGCACGGTGCCTGCCGCCGACGGTCGCATTCTCCGTCTCGATCGCATCGACCAGCTCGGCAAGCTCGGCCAGTTCGGCGTCGGTGATCTGCTGCGCGGCCAGCGCCGCCGCCTCGGCCTCGAAGATCAGCCGCGCCTCCGCCACCTCCAGCGCCGACACGCTGAAACTGGGTTCCGCGTCGTTGCCCGGCAGCGCCACGACATGCGCGCCCGATCCGATCCGCACCTCGATGAAGCCCTGCACCTCCAGCGCGATCAGCGCCTCGCGCACCACCGGTCGGCTGACGTCGAAACGCTGCGCCAGCTCGCGTTCGGCGGGCATGCGGGTGCCGATCGGATACAGGCCGTCGCGCAACTCCCCCAGGAGTATGCGCGCCAGTTCGCGGTACAGGCGATCCGAATTGGGCGTCGGCATGGTCATGCCGCCAATAGGCTGCGTGACACCCGACAGGTCAAGCACCATCGCACCGATGCTGTCAGACAGGCGCCCGGCGCCGCGCTACCAGTTCCACAGGGTGCCGTCGGCCAGCCGCGCGATCGGCAACTGGCGGGGGTCGTACGGATATTTCGCGGCCAGTGCCTCGTCGATGTCCACCCCATGGCCCGGTGCCTCGCCGCAATAGAGATGGCCGTCGGCGAAGCGATAGTCGTGCGGGAACACCGCGTCGGTCTCCGGCGTGTGGCGCATATATTCCTGAATGCCGAAATTGGGCACCCAGCTATCGAAATGCAGCGCGGTGCCCATGGTGACGGGCGACAGGTCGGTCGCCCCGTGGCAGCCGGTGCGGATCTGGTACAGCGCGGCGAGATCGGCGATCCGGCGCAGGTGCGTCACCCCGCCCGCGCCGACGATGGTGGTGCGGATATAGTCGATCAGCTGGTTCTGGATCAGATCCTTCGCATCCCAGATCGTGTTGAAGATCTCGCCCACCGCCAGCGGCGTGACGGTGTGCTGGCGGATCAGCCGGAACGCCTCCTGATTTTCCGCCGGGGTCGCATCCTCCAGCCAGAACAGCTGGTACGGCTCAAGCATCTTGCCGAGGTTCGCCGCTTCCTGCGGGGTATAGCGATGGTGCGCATCGTGCAGCAGATGCGGCTCGAAGCCATAGGTTTCGCGCAGCTTGTCGAACAGTTTGGGGATGTAGTTCAGCGCCTTGCGCGTGTCCCACCCGGTCACTTTCGCCAGCGCGGCATCGGCGGGTTCGTAGAAGGCGGTGTCGCGCGACACGCCATAGACGTTCTCGACGCCGGGCAGGCCGGTCTGCGCCCGGATCGCCTTGTAGCCTTGGTCGATGTAGCGCCCGACCGCATCGACCGTCTCCGCGATATCGGCCCCGTTGGCGTGGCCATAGACCATCAGCCGGTCGCGGCTGCGCCCGCCGAGCAGATTGTAGAGCGGCGTGCCCAGCGCCTTGCCCTTGATATCCCATAGCGCCACGTCGACGGCGGCGATCGCGCGCATGGTCACGGGGCCGCGCCGCCAATAGGCACCGCGATACAGCAGCTGCCAGATGTCCTCGATCCGGCGCGCGTCGCGTCCGATCAGCAGCGGGCAGACATGATCCTCGAGATAGGCGACGACCGATTTCTCGCGACCGTTCAGCGTCGCGTCGCCGATGCCGTGGATGCCCTGATCCGTGACGATCTTCAACGTCACGAAATTGCGCCCCGGCGAGGTGACGATCACCTTCGCTGCAACGATCTTCATTCCTACCTCTCCATTATTGGTAAGACAGGTTTACGATCCATATGAAAGATTGTCCAGACAGGATGCTACTCGCCCGGACCCGCTATGCGGGCCGGATCATCGCCGTGCCTGCCGCCGCGCAGGCGGCGACGAGGCCCGCATGCCCGGCATCGGTGACGAGATAGTCGACGTCGGTCATGTCGCCGATCCGCACCGGCGCGGCGCGGCCGATCTTCGATCCGTCGGCGGCGAGCAGCACCCGCCGGGCGTGGCGGATGATCGTCTGCGACACGCGCACCTCGTCCACGTCGAAGTCGAGAAACGTGCCGTCGGGGTCGAGCGCGGAGGCACCGATCAGCGCCATGTCGACCTTGAACCCGCGGATGAAGTCGGTGGCGAGCGCGCCGACGACCGCACGGTCGCTGGCGCGCACCCGCCCGCCCGCCGCGATCACCTCGATCGACGGGCGTCCGCCAAGAATGTCGACCACGTTGAGATTGTTGGTGATGACCATCAGGTCGCGGTGATCGGCCAGCGCACGGGCGATCGCCTCGGTCGTGGTGCCGATGTTGATGAACAGGCTGGCCCCGTTGGGCACCAGTTGGGCGGCGGCGGTACCGATCGCCGCCTTGACCGGCGCGGCGACGGCGCGGCGTTCGGGATAGGCGAGATTGCCGGTGCCCGACGTGACCACCGCACCGCCATGGACCCGCGCCAGCATCGATTGCCGGGCGAGGAGGTTCAGGTCCTTGCGGATCGTCTGCGGCGTGACCGCCAGCCGCCCGGCCAGTCCGTCCACGCTCACGCTGCCGGTACGCCGCGCGATCGCGAGGATCTCGGCATGGCGCGCCGCGACGATATCCGGGGCGGCGGGCTTCACGCCGCCCGTGCCGCCCGGTCGGCGAGATAGCGATCGATCCGGTCGCGCGTCCCCTCGGGCACATGCAGCCCGAGCTTGCTGCGGCGATAGAGGATATCCTCCGACGTCCGCGCCCATTCGACGGCGACGAGATATTCGACTTCCGCGACGGTCAGCCCGCCGCCCAGATCCTCGCCCAGATCGGCGGGCGTCGCCGCATCGCCCAGCAGCACGCGCGCGCGCGTGCCATAGGCGCGCGCCAGCCGCCGCAGCAACACGGGCGGCATCGCGGGGTACTCGCCCTGAAGCGCGCCTACGAACCCGTCGAAATCGGCATCGGCGATGTCGCCGCCCGGCAACACGGCACCCGCCGTCCACGCCGCTCCGGCTTCGGGGAAAAAGGGTGCGAGTTCGCGCATCGCATGCTCGGCGAGCTTGCGATAGGTCGTGATCTTGCCGCCGAAGATGTTGAGCACCGGCGCCCCCTCCCCGCCCGCCGTATCGACGTCGAGCACATAGTCGCGCGTCACCGCCGAGGCATCGGCCGACTTGTCGTCATACAGCGGCCGGATGCCCGCATAGCTCCACGCGATGTCCGCCTCGCCGACGGGCTTCGCGAAATAGCGCGCGATCGTCTCCAGCAGGTAGCGCGTCTCGGCGGGACCGATCGTCGCCCGGCCCGGTGCGTCGGTCCAGGGTTCGTCGGTGGTGCCGACCAGCGTGAAATCGCGTTCATAGGGAATGGCGAAGACGATCCGGCGGTCGTCGTTCTGGAGCATGAAGGCATGGTCGCCCGCGTAGAGTTTCGGCACGACGATATGGCTGCCCTTCACCAACCGCACGCCGCGGTCGGCGCTGCTGCCGCCGACGCGCCCGATGACGTCGCCGACCCATGGCCCGGCGGCGTTGACCAGCACCCGTGCGCGCACGCGCTGCATGCCCGCCGCATCCTCGATCGTCGCGATCCAGCCGCCGCCGTCGCGCCGCGCATCGACCAGCCGGGTGCGCGTCCGGATCTGTGCGCCCCGCTCCGCCGCGTCGATCGCGTTGAGCACGACGAGGCGGCTGTCCTCGACCCAGCAGTCCGAGTAGACGAACGCCCGCCCCTTTCGCGGCGAAAGCCCGTCGCCGAGCGGCGAGCGCGCCAGCGACACGGTGCGCGTGCCCGGCAGCGTCCGTCGCCCGCCCAAATGGTCGTAGAGGAACAGGCCGAGCCGCACCATCCACGCCGGGCGCGGCGACCGGTTCTGCGGCAGGACGAACGACAGCGGCCAGATAATGTGCGGCGCCATGCCGAGCAGCCGCTCCCGCTCGACCAGCGCCTCGCGCACCAGGCGGAATTCGCCATATTCGAGGTAGCGCAGCCCGCCATGGATCAGCTTGGTCGAGGCGGACGAGGTATGTCCGGCCAGATCGTCCTGCTCGACGAGCAGCACCGACAGCCCGCGCCCGGCGGCATCGCGCGCGATGCCCGCGCCGTTGATGCCGCCGCCCACGATCAGCAGGTCGACCTGTTCCACTGCCTGCTCGGCGATGATGCCGTCCCCGGTCCGCATGAGACTTCGGTACACGATGTTTCGGAAAACCGAAATCGTTGACGCTCGTACGAAAGCATTTAAGCTCGATAGCGAAAACAGGGGAGTTTGCGGTGGCGTCGCACATTCTGGTGATCGATCAGGGTACGACCTCGACGCGCAGCATCATGTTCGACGACGCAGCCCGTCGGGTGGCGATCGCCCAGGCCGAGTTTCCGCAGCATTATCCCGCCCCCGGCTGGGTCGAACATGATCCGGAGGATATCTGGCGCGATACGCTGGCCACCGCGCGACAGGCGATCGGGCAGAGCGGCGTCGCCCCTTCGGCGATCGCCGCGATCGGCATCGCCAACCAGCGCGAGACCGTCGTCGTGTGGGACCGCGCCACCGGCGAACCGGTCCACCGCGCGATCGTGTGGCAGGACCGGCGCGGCAGCGACATGTGCCGACAGTTGAAAGCCGACGGGGTCGAGGATCTGGTGCGCGCGCGCACCGGCCTGCTGATCGATCCCTATTTCTCCGCGACCAAGCTCGCGTGGCTGCTCGACCATGTCGATGGTGCGCGGGCGCGGGCCGAGCGCGGCGAGCTGGCGTTCGGGACGATCGACTGCTTCCTGTTGTGGCGGCTGACCGGCGGCGCGGTGCATGCGACCGACGTGACCAACGCCGGTCGCACGATGCTGTTCGACATCCATCGCGGCGAATGGGACGCGGAGTTGTGCCGCCTGCTGCGCGTGCCGATGGCGCTGCTGCCCGCGGTGCAGGGCAACGCCCATGTCTATGGTACCACCGCGCCCGACCTGTTCGGCGCGGCGATCCCGATCGCGGGGATGGTGGGCGATCAACAGGCGGCGCTGTTCGGTCAGGCGTGTTTCCGCCCCGGCATGGCCAAGTCGACCTATGGCACCGGCTGTTTCCTGCTGCTGAACACCGGCACGGATGCGGTCGCGTCGCAGCACCGGCTGCTGACCACCCCCGCCTATCGCCTGAACGGCAGGACGACCTATGCGCTCGAAGGATCGATCTTCGTCGCGGGCGCGGCGGTGAAGTGGCTGCGCGACGGGCTGGGCGTCATCACCTATGCCGGCCAGACCAACGACATGGCGACCCGCGTGCCCGACAGCCACGGCGTGTACATGGTGCCCGCCTTCGTCGGCATGGGCGCACCCTATTGGGATCCGGACGCGCGCGGCGCGATCTATGGCCTGACGCTGGGTACGACGGCGGCGCATCTGGCGCGGGCGGCGCTCGAATCGGTCGCCTATCAGACGATGGACCTCGCCGAAGCGATGCAGGCCGATGCCGGACACGGCCCGGCGATCCTGCGCGTCGACGGCGGCATGGCCGCGAACGACTGGCTGTGCCGCTTCCTTGCCGACCTGATCGACACGCCGGTCGAACGCCCCGCCGACCTCGAGACGACGGCGCGCGGTGCGGCGTTCCATGCCGGGCTGGCGACGGGGGTATGGTCCGGCCTCGACGCGCTGGAGCGGCTGTGGTCGCGCGAACATTGCTTCGAGCCGAACATCGCCCCCGCGACCCGCGCGCCGCTGGTCGCCGGATGGCGCGACGCGGTCGCCCGGACGCTCGGCCCGCCGCGATGAAGCGGCGCCTGCTGATCGGCAACGGGAAGATGCATGGCGACGGTCGCCGGACAGCCCGCCGCGCCGGGCGTGGACGTCGCGCTCGTTGCAGCCAAGGTCCGCGCGGCACAGGCGGCAGGGCTGCGCGTCATGCTGCACGTCGGCGAGCCGATCGCGGCGGCAAGCTCCTCGGCGCTTCGATCGTCGCTTCCGATGGCGACCATTCGGGGCATCTGGTCACGCTGGCGATCGAACGCGGGATGAGCGTTGCCGACTTCGCCGATCAGCCGTGGCATCATCCGACGGTCGCGGAACTGTTGCAGACCGCGGCGCGCGACCCGCTCGGTACCGACGAATGATCTTCGAGTGGCTCCGATACGGAATGCCTCTTGCTATTCATTTGCTATTCATCAGATGGAATTGGGAATGGTACAGCCGACTATCGGCTTTCAAAAGTCGACGTTGGCCGAGAGCCACAGTCGCCGTCCTTCCTGATTGATCGCGTACGCAGGGGTAAAGACCGTGTTCGCGCCGCTGCGATAGGGTTCGTAGATCGCGTAGTCGGTATCGAGGATGTTGTAGACCGCGGCCGAAAGGCGGAATGCGGACGTCACCTGATACGACCCGCCGATATGGAACAGTTCGTACGCGCGGAAATCGCCCAGCGCGCGTTGCTGATCGTTGTTGCCGCGATACCGGCTCGAGCGGACTTCGGCACGGCCCCACAGGTTCGCCCGCTCCGATAGCGTCCAGCGCAGATTGCCGTTCACCATATGCCGGGGGATGCCGACCAGCGGGCGGCCCCGCTCGGCGCCGCTCAGTTGCTCGGTTTCGGTATAGGTATAGTTCGTCACCAACGAGACGCCCTTCGCCAATGCCAGCCGACCGGCGGCCTCGATCCCGCGCGTACGGGCCTTGTCGATGTTGATCGACTGGCTGAACAGGTCGACCGCGGGGAACGGCCCGACGTCGAGGCAGTTCGGCCGGTTCGGATTGCCGGCGAAGCGGCAGTTGGGAATGCCCGGCCCGGCGGCGATCTTGTCGGTGAAGTCGTTGTTGAACAGCGTGACGTTGCCGCTGAAGATGCCTTTTCCGTCGAAATAGATGCCGGCTTCGTAGCTCGTGCCGGTTTCGGGGACGAGGTTCGGCGTGCCGAGCAGCGGTATGCGCCCCTGGCCGCCGAAACCGATGATCCCTTCCGCGATCTGTTCGACGCGCGGCGTCTTGAACCCGCGACTGACGCCGCCTTTCACGGTCAGCGCATCGCTGACGTTCCACACGGCATAGGCACGCGGCGACCATTTGCTGCCGAAGGTCGAATGATCGTCGTAGCGCACCCCGCCGGTAAGATTGAACCCATCGGCCACGGTAAGCGTGGCTTCGGCGAAGCCCGCCCATTGGGTGAAGGCAAACGGCTCGGGGGCGACGCCCTCGACCATTCGCGCCCGCCAATATTGCCCGCCGAGGGTGAAGGCGACCGGGCCTCGTCGACCGGCGAAGCGCGAATCGACGATGTCGTTGCGCGCCTCCAGCGTGCGCGGACTGCCCGGCACCTTGCCCGGCGTACCGTTGGGGATGAGGCGGCCGATCGTCTCGGTATCGTTGCGGGTCACCGTCGTATCAAGCGTGCCGAGCGCCGTGCGCCAGCTGTGCGCGACGACATAGTTGCTGCGGTTGAAGCGTTGTTCCGGGGCATAGCCCCCCGACCCCAGCGTGCCGAGCTGGCCATCGCTGTTGTCGTAGGACTGGGTGTTGCGATCGAACTCGATCCACAGGTCGTGATCGGCGTGCGGCGTCAGCGACAGGCGTCCGCCATAATTGTAGACGTCCGACCGGACCGGATTGCGGCCGAGCGTGAGCGCGGGATCGCCGGGAATGGGAATGTCCGATCCCTCCCGGTGGAACAGGCTGCCGCGCAGCGTCAGGCCCAGCAGGTCGCGCACCACCGGCCCCTGTGCGAAACCATTGACCGACTGGATGTTGCCGAACCGGTCGTCGCCCTGGATCGTGCTTTCGGCGGTCGCCGTACCGACCCAGCGGTCGCCGACCTTGCGCGTGATGATGTTGATGACCCCGCCCATCGCGTCCGATCCGTACAGCGTCGACATCGGCCCGCGCACGACCTCGATCCGGTCGATGGCCGAGAAGGGCGGCAGGAAGCTGGTCGAGGTTTCGCCGAAGCCGTTGGGCGTGACCCCGCCCGGGGCGTTCTGACGGCGGCCGTCGAGCAGGACGAGGGTATAGTCGCCGGGCATGCCGCGGATCGAGATGTTCAGTCCGCCGGTCTTGCCGGCTTCGCCGCCGACATCGATACCCTGCACGTCCTGCAACGCCTCCGCCAGGCTGCCGAAGCGCTTTTCCTCGAGGTTCGCACGGTCGAGCACCGAGATGCTCGCCGGCGCCTCGACGATGCGTTGCTCGTACCCGGAAGCGGTCACGACGATATCGGCGTCGACGGTATCGGTATCGCTGGTTCCTGCCTGCGTCTGGGCAGCGGCGGGTGCCAGTGCCAGCGCGCAAACCATTCCCATCCCGGCCCCGATGGCGCGATATCGTCCCGTCATTCCAACCCCCTTACTATTGCGACTGATTAGCATTTGCGACGCAATTGGCGGAAGGATGGCGAGAATGCCAACCATATTGCCGGCAGATCAAAAAACGTAACGGGCGGGCAACATTGTTTCACATTGCCGGGTGACAATCCGCCTCGGACACGCACGCCCCGCTTCGAGCTTGCTAATGATAATGGATCGCATTATTCGAGCAGGCAGAGGGGCAGATGGCGGACGTCAGTTTACAAACCGAATCGGACACGCAGAAGCGGCGGGCAGCACGCAAGCGCCCGCGCAACTGGCGTTCGTGGTGGGCCAAGCAGATCATCGCATGGCACTGGATCAGCGCCGGGGTCGCGCTGGCGGCGATGCTGTTGTTCGCGGTGACCGGCATCACGCTGAACCACGCCGGATCGATTTCCGCCGAACCCGTGGTCGCGGAACGCACGGCGACCCTGCCCGCCGGCCTCACCGCCGCGCTTGAACCCGCCGCCCGCGCCGGGGGAAGCTTGCCGCCATCGGTCGCCGCGATGGTGGAAACGAAGGTCGGACTGGATGTCGAAGGCCGCCCGGTCGAATGGTCCGAGGGCGAGGCCTATATCGCCCTGCCCCGCCCCGGCGGCGACGGCTGGGTCAGCATCGACCGGGCGAGCGGAGCGATCCGCGCCGAGACGACCGACCGGGGATGGATCAGCTACCTCAACGACCTGCACAAGGGGCGCAACACCGGGACGGCCTGGTTCTGGTTCATCGATATCGTCGCCGTCGCCTGCGTGCTGTTTTCCATCACGGGCCTGCTGTTGCTGCAACTCCATGCCAAGCGGCGTCCGTCGACCTGGCCGTTAGTCGTCACCGGCATCGTGCTGCCGGTGGTGCTCGCCGCCTTCCTGATCCATTGACAAGGGGGATTTCTCCGATGCGTATCCTTTCCCTGGCGGTCCTCGGTGGTGCGACCGTCGCCGCCGCGCCCGCGCCGAGCGCAGGCACCGTCTCCATTACCATCCCGCGCCTGTCGGTCGCCGAATATCACCGTCCTTATGTGGCGGTGTGGATCGAACCGGCAGGCGGCGGCGCGGCGCGCACGCTCGCGCTGTGGTACGACGTGCGCAAGAGCGGCGCGGAACCCGGCACCAAATGGCTCGCCGATCTGCGCGCATGGTGGCGCAAGGGTGGGCGCAGCCTGCGCCTGCCCGCCGATGGCGTCAGCGGCGCGACCCGTGCGCCGGGTACGCACACCATTCCGCTGCCCGCCGACCTGCGTCCCGGCGCCTATGTACTGAACGTCGAGGCCGCGCGCGAAACCGGCGGTCGCGAACTGGTGCAGGTGCCGCTGACCGTTCCCGCCAAGGCGGCCCGCGCGAGCGGATCGCACGAACTCGGCGCCGTCACCATCGCCGCCCGCTGACCTCTTGCAAAAGGAATTGCCGATGCCCCGTTTCGCCCGGCGCCTGCTCGCCGCCGCCGTTCTCCTGTCGATCCCCGCCGGCGTATCCGCGCATCGCCTGTGGCTGCTGCCGTCGGGAACGGTCTTCTCGGGCACCGACAGCTGGGTCACGGTCGATTTCGCGGCGTCGAACGACCTGTTCTACGCCGATCACCAGCCCGGCCGGATCGATGGCGTCAAGGTGTGGCAGCCGGACGGCAGCGCCGGTCAGGTACAGAATGGCGCGACCGGCCGCTATCGTTCGGTGTTCGACGTAAAGCTCGACAAGCCCGGCACGTGGAAGATCGGGACCGAGATGTCCGGGCTGATGGGCAGCTTCAAGGTAAACGGCGAGGAACGGCGCGTCGGCGGCCGTGGCGGCCCGCCCGGGCCCGATGGCGTACGCCGGCCGCCGCTGACGGTCGCCGACATCCCCGCCGATGCGACCGAGGTGAAGCTGACCGAAACCAGCAGCCGCAACGAGATTTTCGTGACCGCCGGCGAACCGACCCGCACCGTGCTGAAGCCCGTGGGCAAGGGGCTGGAGGTCGATTACGTGACCCATCCCGACGAACTGGTCGCGGGCGAGACGGCACGCCTGCGCTTCCTGGTCGACGGCCGCCCCGCGCCGGGGCTGAAGGTGACGGTCGTGCCCGGCGGCAAGCGCTATCGCAATGCCGAGGGTGCGCGTGAACTCACCACCGGCGCGGACGGGGTCCTGACGGTCGATTGGCCGCAGGCGGGCATGTACTGGCTGAGCGCGACGCACGAGGATGCGAAGCCCACGGCACCGCGCGCGACGGCGCGGCGCATGGGCTATGTCACGACGCTGGAGGTGATGACGCCCTGAGGATGCCGCGCATTGCACTGCCGGTCGCGCCGGACGCGGCGCTGCTGGCGACGCACGACCCCGCCGCGCCGGTTGCCGCACTGGCCGGCCGGACCATGGGTACGGGCTGGAGCGTACGCTGTGCGCTGCCGGCGGGCATCGACCCGGACCGGTTGCGGCATGCGATCGATACCCGTCTCGGTGATCTGGTCGCGCAGATGAGCCACTGGGACGCGGCATCGGCGTTGTGGCGCTTCAACGCGTTGCCCGCCGGTGCGGTCGCCGATCTGCCCGACGATTTCGCGGCAGTGATCGACCTGTCGTTGCGGATCGCCCATGCCAGCGGTGGCGCCTTCGATCCCGCGATCGGCCGCTTGGTCGACCTGTGGGGCTTCGGACCGCCCGGACCGCAGCCGCTCCCTGACGACGCGGCGATCGCGGCGGTACGCGCGATATCGGGATGGCGACGCCTGCGACGCGATGCCGGCGGGCGACGCCTCGTCCAGCCGGGCGGACTGGCGCTCGACCTGTCGGGGGTGGCCAAGGGGTATGCCGTCGATGCCGTCGCCGACCTGCTCGGCAACCACGGGATCAGGCATTGCCTGGTCGAGATCGGCGGTGAACTCGTCGGGCGTGGAATACGTCCGGATGGCGACCCATGGTGGGTCGAACTGGAGAACCCACCCGGCCTCGCCACCGCCCCGATCCGGGTGGCGTTGCACCAGTGCGCGGTGGCGACCTCGGGCGACTATCGCCGGGGCCGCCACTCGATCGACCCGCGTACCGGCCGCCCCGCCGCCAACGACGTACGTTCGGTCAGCGTCATTGCGGGCAGCGCCGCGCTTGCCGATGCGCTGGCGACGGCAATCACGATCGCATGGCCCGATGACAGCCTGATCGCCGCACAGCGCGTCGCCGCCCGGATCGTGGTGGGCGACGGCGACGATATCCACGAATTTCTGACTACGCCGCTGCGTGCGATACTTGCGTAGGATTTGACACCATACCAAGGGCTCAGGGTGGTAGCGATGACCCCATCCCGGCCATTCGCACGCCGCTTTCCGCTGCCCGACACCGCCTCAACGGCGTGCTTGATCGCATTCGTCATCAGCGCGTCGACGACCGGCGCGAGCGGGTTGCGCCGCTCGGCGGGCGGTCGCGTTCGCATTCTCGATCGGTACGAGCGCGAGGAACTGGCCGGCGACGGCTACGGACGGCCTGAGGCCGAATACCGGACACTGATCGGTCCGTTCGGCAAGGTTGATCCTGGATCGGCACCAAGTCCTGAACGCGCCCGGCACGTTCGTCGTGTCCGATCGGCGGCACAGGGGCTGCCTGCGCCGCCTGGTCCAATAGCTGAGCCTTCCGGCCGGGGACCGCGCAAGAAACCTTAGCGTGGCAATTGTTCGAGCACCCACCGGGCGACCTGGAACGCGGCGAAGGGTTGGGGCAGGATCGGCCCATGCCGCCTGGCTGACGGCGGCGTGCCCGCCGCCGTCAGCGTGAGGCACGGCAAGCCACGATCCGCCAACGCGGAGAGGAGGTCGGGCACCGCGTTTGCCGCGACGTCTTCTATGAAGACCACGACACGGGTTTCCGGTGCCTTCACCAGTTCGATGGCGTGCGGCAACGCACTGATCGGACCGATCACCGACAGCGCATGGTCCCGCAGCACTGCCGCGATATAACCGCCGGCGAAGGATGCTTCGTCGCCGATCACAACGACGTGACCGGACGATCGAATCGTCTGCCCGTCGGTCACGCGGCGTTACGCCCCCTCCCGAGCGTCGGATCCAGCGTCGCCCGCTCCGCATCCAGCACCGGCTTGAGCCGGCGATAGGTCGCCAGTGCCTGTCCGACGACCTGGTCCATATTGTAGTAGCGATACGTCGCCAGTCGCCCGACAAAGGTGACGTTCGGCTCGTCGAGCGCCAATGCCTCATAGCGTTTGAAGAGCGACTGGTTCTCGTCGCGCGGGATCGGGTAATAGGGATCACCCGTCGCGCTCGGATATTCGTAGGTGACGCTGGTCCGCGCCGCGACCTGCCCGGTCAGATGCTTGTATTCGGTGACCCGGGTGTAGGGCACGTCCTCGTTCGGGTAGTTGACCACCGCCGCGGGCTGATGCTGCGGCGTATCGAGCGTACGATGCTCGAACCGCAGCGAACGATAGGGCAGCCGCCCGTAGCGATAGCCGTAATATTCGTCGATCGGTCCGGTGAACACCAGATGGTCGTGGGGATAGGCATCGCGGACATCGGCATAGTCGACGTCCAGCAACACATCGATGTTCGGATGATCCAGCATCGCCTCGAACATCCGCGTATAGCCATCGGCGGGCATCGCCTGATAGCTGTCGCCGAAATAGCGGTCGTCCGTGTCGGTTCGGGTCGGCACGCGCGCCGTCACCGATTTGTCGAGTTCCGACGGGTCCATGCCCCATTGTTTGCGGGTATAGCCACGGAAGAAGGTTTCGTAGAGTTCGCGCCCGACCTTCGACACCACGACATCGGCCGAGGTACGGATCGGATCGACCGGCTCGGCACGCGCCGCCAGAAACGCCTCGACCGCTGCATCGCTCGACAGATTCAGGTCGTAGAGCGTGTTCAGCGTCGTCCGGTTGATCGGCATGGGCACGAGGCGGCCATCGACATCGGCCAGCACGCGGTGTTCGTACGCGCGCCATTCGGTGAAGCGCGACAGATAGTCGAAGATGTCGCGCGAGTTGGTGTGGAAGATATGCGGGCCATATTGGTGGATCAGTATCCCCGCAGCGTCGTGCCGGTCGAAGGCGTTGCCGGCGATATGCGGACGGCGGTCGACGACCAACACCCGCTTGCCTCCGTCGACGGCAAGGCGTTCGGCCATGACCGCCCCGGCAAAGCCCGCACCGACAACCATCACGTCATACCGGTTGTCCGCCGGCGGCCAGAGGATCGGCGATACGATCGGTTCGTGCCGGGTGCGCGTCATGATCCGCGCCTCGACCAGCGCCAGCATTGCCGAGGCGGTGCGGTCCCACGATCCGCCCGACAGCTGCGCATCGGCCGCATCACGCCAGCCTGCGCCGCCCGCCCGAAGCGCCATCGCCGCTTCGCAGGCGGCGACAAACGCGTCCGGTGTCTCCGCGATCAATACCCCCTCCAGGTCGCCGTAGTGGCGCACCACATCGATGATCGGGGTGGACACGACCGGAAGGCCCGCCGCGAGATATTCCGGCGTCTTGGTCGGGCTGATGAAGCGGGTGGCCTCGTTCAGCGCGAACGGCATCAGCGCCACGTCCCAGCCGGCCATATAGTCGGGCAGCGCGGCATAGGTTCGCCCGCCGAGGTAATGAATGTTCGGCCGGCGCGGCAGATCACCCTCGTCGATCTTCACCACCGGGCCGATCATCACCAGCGACCAGTCGGGATGCGCATCGGCCAGCGCCGCCACCAGCGACAGGTCCATGCGTTCGTCGATCACTCCGGCAAAGCCCAGTCGCGGTGCCGGAAGGGCGGCCTGATCCCCGGGTTCGGGCGGCGCCGTCCGGGCACGGCCGAAATGCGCGGCATCGATGCTCGAGGGAAAGGCATGGACGCTGCGATGCCGGTCCCGCTTCGCTTCATACAGGCTGGTACCGCCGGTAAAGACCAGATCGGCGCACCCGATCAGCGCCTGTTCGCGCAGGAGCAATTGCGGCGGCGCGCCCTTGAACGCCGACAACTCGTCCATGCAGTCGTAGACGACGCACGCAGCCGGGACGTCCGCCGAAAAAGGCAGCATCATCGGGGTGTAGTACCAGCGGATCACCGGTCCGCCGACGGCAACCAGCGCGGCGTCCAGCAACGCGCGGAGCGCTTGATCTTCCTGTCCGCGTAGTGCCGGGTCGATCTCCGGGGTCAGGATGACAACCCCGCTGTCCGGACAGACCCGGCGGGCCAGTTCCGACGGTCCCGCTCGATACTCCGGCTCTTCCCAGAACAGGATATCGTGCGTTTCGGCGAAACGGGTCATCAAATGCTGGGGGCGCTGGAAGACGAAGGCCCATCGCAGGTGACTGAAGCAGAGGATGGTGGCTCGGTGATGCCCCCCCGCCCGAAAATCGGCGGAACTGGCGACGTTCGACGATTGCACTGTCACAGACGCTCCTCTGCACCTTGTTCACAAATCGGAAACAAAGCGCGCGGTCCGGTCGTTCCCATAAATTGTTGAAAACAAACATATATTAGTAACATTCCCGGAACGATGCCTCCCGGCGCCCGTTACCCGGTACGGGAGGATCGGATGGAGACCTTGCAACGCTGGGGCGGTGTGGAATGCACGGTCAACCGGACCCGCACCGGCTATCGCGACCAGATACGATCGAGTGGCCACCACGATCGGATCGGCGATCTCGACCTGTTCGCCGAACTGGGTTTCACGGCGATCCGCTATCCCGTCTTGTGGGAACGGGCGATGACCGGATCGGGTGAACCCGACTGGTCATGGACCGATGCACGTCTCGACCGGTTGCGGTCCCTTGGCATCCGACCGATCGCGGGGCTCGTCCATCATGGCAGCGGTCCCCCGCATGTCGACCTGCTCGATGACGGGTTCGCGATCGGTCTGGGCGACTATGCCGGACAAGTCGCCGAACGCTATCCCTGGATCGACGACTGGACCCCGGTCAACGAACCGCTGACCACCGCACGCTTCTCCGCGCTATACGGCCATTGGTATCCGCATGCTCGTGACGAAGGCGCGTTCTGGCGGGCCTTGGTCAACCAGGTCGACGGCACGCGCCTCGCCATGCGCGCGATCCGTCGGGTGAACCCCATGGCAAGGCTGATCCAGACCGACGATCTCGGGCGGACCTATGCCACCGTGCCGCTGGCCGAACAGGCTGCGTTCGACAATCTTCGGCGCTGGGCGGGATGGGATTTGCTGTTCGGGCGGGTGACGCGGCACCATCCGCTGTGGCGGCGTATCGTCCGGTTCGGCCTCGAGGACCGGATCGCCCGGATCGCCGACGATCCCTGCCCGCCGGACGTCCTCGGCGTGAACCACTATCTGACCAGCGACCGGTTTCTGGATCACCGGACCGACCGCTATCCGCCCTCCACCCATGGCGGCAACGGCCGCATCGCTTTCGCCGATGTCGAGGCGATCCGCGTCCTCGATCCGCCGCCCGCCGGGCTGACGGGCGCGTTGCGCGAGGCATGGCAACGCTACGGCACGCCGCTGGCGGTGACCGAGGTGCATAATGGCTGTACGCGGGAGGAACAGCTTCGCTGGGCCGCCGGCGCGTGGGACGATTGCGTCGCGCTGCGTGGGCAAGGGATCGATATCCGCGCGGTGACCGCATGGTCGCTGTTGGGCAGCCACGGATGGGACACGCTGCTGACCGCGCCGGGCAGCTACGAACCGGGAATTTTCGACGTTTCGGCCGGAACGCCCCGCCCGACCGCCCTGGCCCGGCTCTGGCGGGGTCTGCCCACAGGGTGCGACCGCCATCCGGTGGCGAAGCTTCCCGGTTGGTGGCTTCGACCCGACCGGCTGTTGTACCCGCCGCTGTCGCACCCCGCCCCGCGCCCGGCCTCGGAGCATCATCCGTCAGGTCCGCCGTTGTTGATCTGCGGTGCCGGCGGGACGCTGGGCCGGGCCTTTGCACGGGCGTGCGATCGGCGGGGCATTGCGTGGATCGGCACCGGACGGGACACGATCGACCTCGAACGCCCGGCGACGATCGCCGCAACGCTCGATCACTTGCGGCCATGGGCCGTCATCAACGCCACCGGCCGGGTCCGGGTCGACGATGCGGAGGACGACGAAGCCGCCTGTTTCGCGGTCAACGCGACCGGTACGATCGCCCTGGCGCAGGCTTGTGCCGAGCGCGCAATGCCCAGCCTGCATTTCTCCAGCGACCTCGTGTTCGACGGGAGGGCGCAACGACCCTATGTCGAAAGCGATCGGCCCGCCCCACGCAACGCCTATGGCCGCAGCAAGGCGGCGATGGAGCGCGGCTGCGCGGGTTTACCCGGGGTGCTGATCGCGCGGACCGCCGCGTTCTTTTCGCCCGATGACCGCTATAACTTCGCGGTCGCGGTGACTGATGCACTGGCGGCGGGCCGGCCGTTTCGGGCGGCGGCGGATCAGGTGGTCAGCCCGACCTATGTCCCCGCGCTGGTTGATACCGCACTCGACCTGCTGATCGACGGAATGGAGGGGATCGTCCATCTGGCGGGCAGCGATGCGGTAAGCTGGGCAGCCTTCGCCCGCCGTCTGGCTGTAGCTACCGGGCATGACCCGTCGATGATCGACGCGGTTCCGGGGCGTGCGCTCGAGTTGAAGGCGGATCGTCCGGCCCATGTCGCGCTGGCGAGCACGCGCGTCGCGGGCCTGTTATCGCTGGACGTGGCGATCGACCGGTTCCTGGCCGGACGTGCCGAAGCCCCGGCGGCGGCCCGTACCGGCCTGCAACGCGCATGTTGCGCCGGGTGAATTTGGCAGGCGCCCACCTGATCAGTGACAGCGGCGCGTTCAAACAATAATCCTCTTTTGCGCATCGAAGCAGCACAGGGATCACTGCGCAAGCCTACGACAGGGCTGCTCGGTGTGGGGTAATATGTTGGCTGTTTGCTACGATCGTCAAAAAATCCCAGCCATTGGAGCAGCTTGCAAAAATGGCTGGCGGAGACGGAGGGATTCGAACCCTCGGTAGGAGTAATCCCCCTACGGCGGTTTAGCAAACCGCTGGTTTCAGCCACTCACCCACGTCTCCCGGGGAGCGTTTCCGTCCCGGAGAGCGCGCGTATAGCGAGGGACGGGGCACGGATCAACCACAACGTTGATCGTAAATCGCGCGCCGCCCACCGCGCGTTCATTGCATGGTCAGCCGCTTGCCGCCTATCGTGCGGCACGGAAGGTCCGGCGTGGGGAAGGGGCGAGTGATGCGCGTATCGATGGGTTGGCTGTTGCCGTGTCTGCTGTTGGCCGCACCTGCGCAAGGGCAGGTGCGCACGATCGATCCGAACGACGCGATCGATCGCGACCTCGCGCCCGCCCCGCGGCCCGGCCCGACGCCGCAGCGCGACGTCCCGCCCGCCTATATGCAGGAGCAGCTTCCCCCCGCCCCGCCCCAGTCCACGCCGACCACCTCGCCCAGCACGACCGCGACCACGGCAGCGAACGAGACGTTCGAGCGCGACGACCTGATCGGCGCGGCGGAGGGGGTGTTCGGGCGCGGCGCGGAAGGGCTGGCCGGGATCATCGAGAATATCCTGAAGGACCAGGGCAAGCCCAACGCCTATATCGCCGGGCGCGAGGCGGCGGGCGCCTTCGTCGTCGGCCTGCGCTACGGCTCGGGCATCATGAACCACAAGGTCGAGGGCCAGCGACAGGTCTATTGGACCGGGCCGTCGGTGGGCTTCGACGTCGGCGGCGATGCGACCAAGGTGTTCGTGCTGGTCTACAACCTGTACGACTCGCAGGAACTCTACCGCCGCTTCCCCGCCGCCGAGGGGCGCGCCTATTTCGTCGGCGGCTTCTCGGCCAGCTATCTGCGGCGCGGCGACGTGGTGCTGATCCCGGTACGGCTGGGCGTCGGCTGGCGGCTGGGGGCGAACGTCGGCTATATGCGGTTCAGCGAAAAGCAGCGCTGGCTGCCGTTCTAGGGCGCAGCGCGGCAGGCACCTGCCTGACTCGCGCCAGCCCGGCCGGCGGGCAACGCCCGACCGACGCCGCGGGCTTCGCCCGCGGCGCTGGCCGGATCCGACCCCCTAAAACGCCGTCGACTCGAACCGCACCGGCGCGCCCTGCGGTTCGCCGACCAGCTGCGCCTCCCACATCGCGGTCCGCCCGCGGATGATCGTGCCCACCGGCTTGCCGGTCAGCGTATCGCCGGTGAACGGCGACCAGCCCGCGCGCGACGCCAGCCACGATTCCTCGACCGTCCAGCGCGCCTTCAGGTCGACGACGGTCAGGTCGGCGTCATAGCCGAACGCGATCCGCCCCTTGCCCGCCAGCCCGAAGATGCGCTGCGCCCCGGCACTGGTCAGGTCGATCAGCCGCGCGAGCGTCAGCCGTCCCTCCGCCACATGGTTCAGCAGCAGCGGCAGCAGCGTCTGCACGCCCGGCATGCCGCTCGGCGTCGCGGGATAGCGCCTGGCCTTTTCCTCGATCGTGTGCGGCGCATGGTCCGATCCGATCACGTCCGGCACACCCTGGGTCAGCCAGTGCCACAGCCCGTCGCGATGCGCGCCCGATCGGATCGGCGGGTTCATCTGCGCATAGGTGCCAAGGCGCGGATAGGCCTCTTCGCCCGCCAGCGTCAGATGCTGCGGCGTGACCTCGCACGAGGCGATGTCCTTGTTCGCGCCGAGCAGTTCCAGTTCGGCAGGCGTCGTGACGTGCAGCACATGCACCCGCCGCCCCGCCTCGCGCGCCAGCCGCAGGATGCGGCGCGTCGCGATCAGCGCGCTCTCGTCGTCGCGCCATATGGGGTGCGATGCCGGGTCGCCCGCCACCCGCTCGCCCTCGCGCGCGATCATCCGCATCTCGTCCTCGGCATGGATCGCGCAGCGCCGCGTGCCGTGGCGCAGCACGCGCAGCAGGTCCGGGTCCTCCGACACCAGCAGGTCGCCGGTCGAGCTTCCCATGAAGATCTTGACCCCCGCCGTGCCGGGCAGCCGCTCGAGCTCGGCCAGATGGTCGGCGTTGCGCGCGGTCGCCCCGACATAGAAGGCGTGGTCGCACCACATCCGCCCGCGCGCGCGCGCCAGCTTGTCGGCGATCGCTTCCTCGGTGTCGGTCGCGGGCTTGGTGTTCGGCATCTCGAACACCGCCGTCACCCCGCCCATCACCGCGGCGACCGATCCGGTGGCGAGGTCTTCCTTGTGCTCGAGGCCGGGCTCGCGGAAATGGACCTGCGTGTCGATCACGCCGGGCAGGATATCGAGCCCGGTGCAGTCGATCGTCTCGCCCGCGTCGCCCGCGATGCCGATTCCAGCGATCCTGCCGTCGCGGATGCCGAGGTCGATTTGGGCGGGGCCGCCGGGAAGGTGGACCGTGCCACCGATGAGCTTGGTATCGAAGGTCGCCATCGTGCCGCCTCTTGTAGCCGGGGGGTGCGCCGTCCTACCTCCACCGCATGACCATGACCACCCCCGGAACCTGGCTTGCCGATCGCGCGGTGCTGCGGATCGGCGGGGCCGATGCGCGCGATTTCCTGCAGGGACTGGTGACGCAGGACATCGCCGCCGTCACGCCCGGCGCGCCGCGCTGGGCCGCGCTGCTGACCGCGCAGGGCAAGGCGCTGTTCGACTTCATCCTGTGGGCCGACGGCAGCGACGTGCTGGTGGATTGCGAGGGCGATGCCGCCGATGCGCTGGTAAAGCGGCTGACGCTCTACCGCCTGCGCCGCGCGGTCACGATCGAGCGGACGGAACTCGGCGTCCATTGGTCGCCCGGGGGCGTGCAGGGCGTCGCCGATCCCCGCCTCGCCGATCTCGGGCGCCGCTGGCTGGGCGCGCCGGGCGAAGCCGCCACCGGCTGGCGCGAACATCGCCTCCTGCTCGGCGTGGCGGAAGGGCGCGCGGAACTGGGCGACGGCCAGACGCTGTGGCTGGAGTGCAACGCCGCCGAGCTGCACGGGGTGAGCTTCACCAAGGGCTGCTATGTCGGGCAGGAGAATACCGCGCGGATGCACTATCGCTCGACGGTGAACCGGCGGCTGGTGGTCGTCCCCGCGCGCGAGGCAGGGCCCCGCACCCGCTGCCTCCACGCCGATCTCGGCCTTGCGGTCGAGCATCGCCGCGTCGACGATCTGGGCGACGCGCTCCGCCCGGCGTGGCTAGGGCTTGTTCAGGCTGGGTAGAGGCATCGTGACGGAGCCGATTTTGGTTCAGGGCAAGAAGCGAGGAGCGGAGCGATGCTATGGCATCGTGACCGACGAGCGACGCCGCCCTGGGCCAAAATCGGCCCGCCGCTTCGCGGTTGCCCTGTCGCGCCCGCCGGCTGCGTCGGGGTGCCCCGCAAAGTATTACTTTGCGGGGGCCCGGCCGCGCGCCTTGCAGGTAGCGCCGCTACCTGCTGCACCACGCTCCTTGCCGGACGAACACGACAGGGCAATCACGATGCCTCTACCCAGCCTGAACAAGCCCTAGTCGCGGCGCTGGCCTCACCGGTCGCCTGACGCGACGCTCAGAACAGTTCGTCCAGCAGCGCATGGAATGCCAGCCGACGCGGGTCCGGCATGGCGATACCGTAGCGGGCGAACATCCGCGCAGGCAGCGCCGCGCCATATTCCTCCAGCGAACCAGCGAGGATCGCAAGGTCCTGATAGCGGTCGGCCACTCCGGCGCGACCGACGTCGATACAGCCGACCACCCGCTCGCCGTCGATCAGGATATTGTCGAGCGAAAAGTCGCCGTGCGTCACCAGCCGGTCGGGCGTCAGCGGCAGCAGCGCCTGCATCGCGTCCCATACCGCCTCGGCGCTCCACCCGGCACGGGCGTGGTCGAAGTCGTCGGTATCGACCAGCCCGGCATCGATCCGCCGCCGCGCCTCGACCATGCGATGCAGATGGTCGGCGACGAACGGACAATCCTCCACCGGCAGTGCGTGCAACTGCGCAAGGAACACCGCCAGCGCATCGGCGATCGCTCCGGCCTGCCGGGGCGCGGCGACCAGTCGCTGTCGCGCCGTCTCGCCGGGCAAGGCGGCGGTCAGGAGCCATGCGTCGTCCGCCTGCCACACAAATCCCGTGATCGCCGGAACCGCTACCCGCCCGGCGAACCAGCGCAGCCGCGCAACTTCGGCCAGCACATCGTCGGCGATATCGCCCTGCCCGTGCTTCAGATACAGGTCGGTCCGTCCCGCCGCGCCGTGCAGCCGGTACACCGCACCGCCCGCTTCGCCGACCAGATTGCGCGACCAGCGATAGCCCGCGACCAGTCCCGCCAGCGCATCCGGCACCGTCGGCGGTGCACAGCCCGTCTCGCGTTCGTCCATTGCCGCTCCAGCCGGGCGGGCGCACCACGCCCCCGTCCTTGTAGCCCGGACGACGAAAAAGGGAGGCCGGTTGCCCGACCTCCCTTCTCCAACTCCACTTGCCTTGCGGCAGGTCGAATTACATGCCCGGACCGTAGGTGATTTCCACACGACGGTTCTGGAGCTCGCGGACGCCATCGGCAGTCTCGACGCGCGGACGGCCTTCGCCGAACGCTTCGGTCGAGATGTTGCCACCCGACACGCCGCGGCCTTCCATGTACGCACGGACCGAGTCCGCACGACGCTGCGACAGGCCGACGTTGTACGAGGCCGAACCCGAACGGTCGGCGTGGCCGGCGAGCATGACGCGCGCATTGCCGCACTGCTGGTAGTTCGAGATGGCGTTGTCGAGAATCCCGGCCGCTTCCGGCGTGATGTCCGACTTGTCCCACTCGAAGAACACGATGTACGGCCCCGGGGTGCAGACCACCGGCGGCGGCGGCGGCGTTTCGACCGGCGGCGGCGGCGGCGGCGGCGTTTCGACCGGCGGCGGCGGCGGCGGCGGCGGGGTCGGCGCGCCGAAGTTGAAGGTCAGACCGCCCAGCAGGCTGTGCGAACGGAAGCGACCATCGTAGCCCACGCCACGGACGTTCACGAGGCGAACGTCGTCGGCGTTGAAGAAACGATACTTCAGCGAAACGTCGACGTTCTCGCTCAGCGGCGCGCGGATGCCCGCAATCGCCTGCCATGCGAACACCGTGTCCGAATCGTCCAGCGCCGCGAAGCTGTTGCTCACGCGATAGTCGTGCGCCTTGACGCGCGCGACACCGGCACCGCCGCCGACGAAGCCGCTGATGGCGTCGTCGTCACCGAAGTCGAGCATGGCGTTGACCATGAACGACAGCGCCGAGGTACGGCCACCGCCGTTGTAGGTGCCGGCCGGAACCGCCGTGGTCGGGCCGGTCGCGATGGTGCCGGTGGTCCGGATCTCATCGACGGTCGCGCTCTTGTACGCGACTTCCGCTTCGACGCGCAGCGCGCCGAAATCGTAACCGACGGTACCACCGACGTCATAGCCATAGTCGCTGTCGACGGTGGTGACACCACCGGCCGGCGCGGTCAGATCATAGTCGATGTCTTCGACGATCATCGCGCCGCCTTCCACGCCCACATACCACGCATTGTCGCGGGCGAGGGCGGGAGTTGCGAGCGCAGTGGTCGCGAGCGCCAAAGTGACGGCAAGCTTCCGCATTCTAGTCCCCTTTCACAGTTGTCCTACGGACAGCGCAAACCAAGTACCGAAACGATAGTTTCCGCGCAAGCGCACAAAAATCTCGGTGTTGCACAAAAGGCACGGAACTAACGCGCGATCAGTCCGTGTTCGCGCAGCACCTCCAGCACCGCCGCCAGTGCCGACCGTGCCTCGGAATCGTGCGTTTCCCCGCCGGTCGGGGCAGCGATCGCCGCCTGCCTTGCGCCGACCACCCGCACGCCGCCGACGTAGAGGGCGCTCGCCCGCACCTCGCCGGTCGTCCACTGACCGCCGCGGAACTGCGCGGTCGTTTCGCCGCCGATCCACCAGAGCGTCATCCCCTCGCACGGGGCGACGAAGCGCCATCCGCCCGCCGTCATCACCGCCACCTGCCGCGCCCGTCCCGCCCATACACCGGTGGGTGCTTCGCCCAGGATCCAGCATTGTCCGGGGGTCGCGCCGGCGGGGGGCGTGTCCTCGCCGACGCGCTCGACGCCGCCGTGCAACAGGGCGTCGATCCGCGTCAGTGCTTCATTGTGCGTCATTTCCTTTTGCGCCTGCGAGACGTGCAGCAGCGGCAGCGCGAGCCGCGCGGTCAGGTCGGTCATGCCGGATTCTCCGATGGAAGGAACAGGATGAGCGGCCGCGACGCGCCGTGCGTGCCGATCTGGCGGATCGCGATCGCAACGGGGTGCAGCGGGCAAGGAATCGTCAGTTGCGCGACATCACTGTCGAACACCTGCACATCGTCGTCTGGCGCGGTCAGCGTGATCGTCCACGCCTCGCGCTCCTCGCCCAGCGCCACGTCCACCCCGTCGCGCCACCCGGCATCGCCGCGACCGCGCCGCACCCAGCGCAGCGTCATCTGCCCGCCCTCGATCGCGATCTGCCCATGGACCGGGGCGGGCGGCACGATCCCGCGCCCGTCGGGCACGATCGTCGCCGTCGCCACATCGTCGGGGGCGATGCCGACCGCACTCGCCAGCATCTCCCGCCCGATCGCGGGCACCGGATCGTCGATCGGCTGCAACGTCGCCGGATCGAGCAGCACGAACGGGTCGCCGACCTGGTGGCCGTCCACCGCCCATTCGGTCCCGCGCCGCCCGCGCCACAGCCCGGACAGCCGCCACCGCGCCGGTGCAATCCGCTGCGCGGCGGCGAACTGCACGATCTCGTCGCCGATCAGCGCGGCATTGGCCCCGCGATCGATCGCCGCCGCATCCGCCCCGGCCAGCGTCATCGCATCATGGACCAGCGCCACCTCGACGCTGGCATCCGCATCGACGATCGTCGTCGGCCCGCCTGCCAGCAGCGTCACCGTTCGCCCGATCGTCCCCGGCGCGGCGGTCGTGCCATGGTCGCGCAGGCCGGTCGGACCGTCGCCGGTCAGCAGCGCCGCGCGCCGCCATCCCGCCCCGGTACCCGCCGCCACCGCCGCGATGCGCGGCACGGCATCGCCGCCCGCCGCATCGCCCGGCAGCTCGACCAGCAGCAGCCGCGTCGCCCCCGGCAGCAGGTCGGCGGCAAGCTGCGCTTCCCCCGCCGCCGCCGCGACCGGCAGCGTCGCGGGCGCGATCGGCAACAACTCGACGGTCACGCCGTCCTGCCCGATCGCCATGCGCCGCACCCGCCATCGCCCCGGCGCATCCGCCAGCGTCACGCGCGCGCCCGGCATCACGCCCACCGCCCGCCAGTCGAGCCGCAGCGTCCGCACGCTCCCCGCCAGCCCCCGCCGCCGCGCCGCATCGGCGACGATCCCCGCCGCCACCGCCCCATCCAGCACGGCGGGCAGTTCGATCCGCTCGACGATCCGGGCACCGGCTTGGCGCTGCTGCTGCACCCCGGTCTGATAGTCGCGCGCCGCATCGTGATAGGCGATCGTCACGTCGGCAGGCGCGACCGGCGGGCGCTTCCACGCCCCGCCGTCGACCGGCGGCGGCAGCGGTTCCGCCGCCCCCTCGCCCAGCCGCAGCGCAAGCCCGTCGCCTGCGGGCGCGAACCATCCGCCCAGCGGCGCGACCAGCGTCTCGATCGCCGCGCGCACGCTCTCGCCCTCCGCCGCATAGCCACCCAGCAACGGCCCGGCCTCGGCGGCACCGATCGCCCCGTCGCCCAGCGCGCGCACCACCGCCCCCACCGGCAGCGGCGCCGCATCCGCCTCCACCTCGAAGGTCAGCGAGGGGATGCGGTTGCCGAAATCGGCCAGCGCCAGATCCTCGAACACCGCATAGGCGATCCCGCGATGCGCGGGCGCGCGGTCGATCCCGACGATGCTGGCGATCAGCGGATCGGGCAGCTGCGCCTCATCGCCCGGGTACAGCCGAAATCCGGTCCGCGTCTTCCAGTCGCCCGCGCTCCCACGTAGCAGCTTGCCCTCGGCCCAGATGCGCCGCACCGCGCGGATCGGCCGTGCCGACAGCGCCACCGCGAACGATGCGGAATAGCTGTAGTTCACCGTCCGCCCGGTCGCCTTCGATCCGCTCGTAGTGGCATGTTCGCGCAGGTCGGTCGCCCAGATCACCGTGCCCGCGACGCGCATCGTCCCGAACAGCCTGGGGATCGCGCTGCCATAGCTCGACGTCTGCACCTGCAGTTCGCGCAGCCGCGGCCCCTGCCGCGTGCGGCTGCCGAATACCGCCCCATCGATCGTCCGCCCGACGAGTCCGCCGATCGCCGATCCCACCGGCCCGCCCACCGCCCGCCCCAGCGTCGTCAGCACCACCGTCGCCATGTCGCTTCTCCATCCATGTCGAGCCGGTACCGGCCCACTCCCCCACCCGGCCACCCACGCAAGTATCCTGATGGGTGGCCGGGTGGGGGAGCGGGCCGGTACCGCGCCGATCCGGCATCGCCGGATCACGCCTCACGCCGCCACACCGCCAGCACCGGCCATGGCGGCACCCCCGGCCGCTCGACCACCGCCCGTGCCGCCGCATCGGCGTGGATCAGTCCCGTTCCGCTCCACAGGCCCAGATGCAGCTGTCCCGGCGCGCTCAGCAGCACCAGCACGTCGCCCGCGCGCGCCTGCGCAACCGGCACGAACCCCGCCGCGCGCAGCACCCCCGCCGCCCGCGCCGCATCGCCGCAGCGCGCGGGATAATCCCCCGGCACCGCCGCCCGACACGCCCAGCCGACCAGCCCCACGCAGTCGAATCCGCTGGTCGGATCCCGCCCCTGCACCCGGAAGCGGCACCCGATCGCCCCGCGCGCCCGCGCGACGATCGCGCTCATGCCACGGGATAGCGGGTGAGCAGGTCGATTCCCGGCAGATACGGCTCGCCCCGGAAATTGGCGACGTTGCCGAACCGGTCGCGACAGGTCGCCAGCGTCCCGTCGCACCCCTCGGTCACCTCCACCAGCGCGCCCGCCCCGGCGAAGCGCGGCGGCTGCGCCAGCGTCACCCCGTCGGCGTCGCCCGCCGCCACCATGTCGCTCAGGCCGCTGTTGCCGCCGGTCAGCCAGCGCACCCGCCCGGCGGCGCACCCCGCGCCCCCGCCCGGCAGCACCAGCCGCGCGCCGTCCTCCGCCGCCACCCGCACGATCCGCCGCCTGCCCGCCATCACCACGCGGCACCGCGCATCGCCCAGCGTCGCGCGGCACGCGGGCGAGGTCGCCTCGACCACCGCCGCCTCCAGCCGCGCTTCCGGCCCCAGCAGTTCGGCACGAAAGCTGCCGTCCGCCGTCTCGATCGTGCCGATCCGCCCCTCGGCCAGCGGCACCGCAGGGCCGTCTGCGCTCCAGTCCCATGCGAACACCACCACCCGCGCCCCGTCGTACCGCCCGGCCAGCAGGTCCGCTTCGCCGATCGCGGCATGGCTCAGCGCCCCGCCCACCTCCAGCGCGGGCGGATCGAGGCTGTCGTCGCGCTCGATCGCCGAGGGGGTCATCCCCGGCGCGGCGCGATAGACCATGCCGTCAATCGTCAGATCGCGGTCATGTGCGGTCAGGCCGATCGCCACCCCGTCGCACCGCTCGATCCGCCAGCACCATGCCAGCGTCACCACCGCATCGCCGCTCATGCCTCGCGCACCTCGATCAGCGGCACGCTGGTCGCCTCGCCTGCGCCGTGGGTGGTGCGCGCCACCTGCAACCGATCCTCGGCGAAGCGCACGGGCACGTCGAACGCGAAGCCTGCGCGCACCGCCACCCCCGCCGCCGGAGCGACATCGAGCGACACCCACCCGCCCGCCTCCACCGCGAAGCCCTGCGTCTCGGTACCGCCCACGCTCACGCGCACGCTGCCCGCCACCGGCCGGGTGATCCGCCGCACCGTCTCGCCATAGCGTTTGACCAGCGCGAAGCGGGTCGTGATCCCGTCGCCCGTGCCCAGCAGCACGTCGCCCGCCCCCACCGGATCGCCGGTCGCGTGATCGAACGGGTCCTGCAACCGGAACCCCCGCGCCGGTCCCAGCCTTGCGCGGAAGAAGGCGAGCAGTTCGCCCACATCCGCCGCCGATCGCACCCCCGGCCCCACGTCATAGCGGGTGCGCGGCGCCGACCAGCCGATGTTGCGCACCTCCGCCCCGCCGGCAGCCCCCGCGATCGCGGTCATCGTCTCCGGACACACCTCCGCCTGCGCGCCCAGCGCCAGCGGAAAGCGCACGTCGTCGAACGCCTCCATCTCCCCCTCCCCGTCCCAATAGACCAGCCCGTCGCGCAGCACCTGCGGCAGCGCCCAGACGAACGTCTCCGCCGTCCCCCGCACCCGCGCCGCCGCCGCCGCCGCCACGATCGCCGCCCATTGGTGGCGATCCTCGGGCCGGAGCACGAACCCCGCGAAATACTGCTGTTCGGCCACCGGATAGCCCAGCCGCTGCGTCGCCGCCGCCAGCCCGCGCGCGGTCGCACCGACATTGCCGGTCGCCGCCCAGTCGTAATCCTCCAGTTGCAGCACATCGAACGCGGGCCGTGCCCAGCCGACCGGCAGGTTCGCCCGCTTCACCTCGGGGCTGGCGGCATCGAGGATCGCGGGCAGATAGGCGAGCAGCAGCACCTCATCCGCCCCCGCGTCCCGCGCCGCCCCGGCCAGCGCCGCCGTCGACGCCGCCAGCAGCGCCCCCGCCCGGTCGAGCAGGTCGCGCCTCGCCGCATCGAGGCTCCCGCGCACATCGTCGATCACCACCGGATCACCACCCAGCGCCGCGCGCGCCGCATCGTCGTACAGGCAGATGCGATGGTCGGGCATCACCCACCACCACGGCTCGCCCACCTGGAAGCGCACCGGCCCGCCCGCCGCCACCCCGATCGCGACGAACGCCCGCGCCACCGCTTGCAGATAGCCCATCGCCCCGGCATGCGCAGGCGACAGCAGCGTGGAGAGCGGCACCCACCCGGTGAGCGCAGGCGATCCGTCCGCCGCCCGCTGCTTCCAGTCGCCCCAACAATGCTGGTCGAACAGCTCGTAGCTGAGCGACCAGACGATCTCGAACCCCATCGCCTTGGCACGCGCCGCAAAGTCGCGATGCCACGCCGCACAAGGCCCGTTCAGCACCCCCCCGCCGAGCGACACCAACAGCCCGTCGCCCTGCCGCTCGAGCCGGAAATAATGGCTCATCCCGACATACTGCACGAACGGCCCGCGATACCCGAGCCGCAGCGCATTGTGCAGCAACCGCGCGGGCGTCAGGTGATAGCTGTCGTCATAGCCGCCGCACATCCGCAGCCCATGCTCGGGCACCACCACGTCGCCCACCGCCAGCACCGCCCCCGGCCCGTCGCAGCGCAGGTCCGACAGCTCGACCCACCCCTCGGCAGGCGCATCCAGCAGCGCATCCGTCCCGTCATAGCCGGGCGGCACCAGCGACACGAACATCCGGTCGACATCGCCCGCCCAGACCGGATCGGCCTCGCCCGGCAGCAGGAACCCGCCGTCGAGCGCGGCGAAGTCGAGCACCACCTCGGCATCCTCGGACGTGCCGCTCGCATAGTTCCACAACCGCACATACCATGCGCGCGGGTTGCCGGACGCATCGCGCCCCTCGATCGTCAGCACCGGCCCGTGCACCGCATCCAGCGCCCGCACCCCGCCCGATCGCCAGCGGAACCGCAGGCGGCAGTCGCGATAGTCCCGCGCCGTCGCATAGCGCAGCAGCACATGGTCGTGCCGGTCTTCCGACGCCCAGATCAGCCCCGCCAGGTCGTCATGCCGGTAGAAGACACACTCGACCCGCAGCGCATCCGCCGCCGTCGTCACTACCGCCGCCATCATCGGGCGCGGGAAATCGACCGTCCAGTACATGGGATCGAACCGTGTCAGGACGCCCGCGTCCTGCACGGTCCGCCCGCCCGCCAGCCAATGCCCCATGTCACGCCTCCATCAACGCGGCGCGCACCGCCCGCGCCACCTGCCGCCCCGACTGGCGCAGCGCCTCCGGCCGGTCGCCGCCGCCCGTGTTGATCGTGATCGCCACCCGCAGCTCGCGTGGCCCCGATGCGCCGGGCGTCGCCACCACCTGTCCGCTGCTGGTCGGCACGAACAGTTCCGGCCCGCGCTCGCCGACCCGATAGGCCCGCCCCGGACTGACCGGCCCGCCGGTCGCCCGCCCGGGCAGCCCGATCAGCCCGCCGAGCAACCCCAGCAGCCCGCCCGCGCCCCCGCCGCCGCCGCCGCCGATCGCGGGCAGCACCGCCGCCGCCGCGATCTCGCCCAGCACCTTCAGCGCCATGTCGCGCAGGTCGTCGAACCCCAGCTTGCCGGTACGGATCGCCCGCGCGAGCGTGGTCTCGACCGCGCGTCCCGCCCGCTCGATCCCGCCCGCGAACGGTCCGTCCAGCGCCTGCTGCATCGTCGCCACGTCTCCGGCAAAGGCGGCGGTATCGGCGCGCACCCGCACGATCAGCCGTTCGATTTCCTCATCCATCGGGGAATTGCTCCTTCAGCCGTTCGATCGTCGTCGCGTCGCACGGGGCCACGTCGTCGCCGGTCATCGCCCGCACCAGCGCCGCCAGTTCCGCCGGGGTCGCGCGCCAGAAGGCATCGGGCGTCCACCCGAACGCCACCCCCGCCAGCCCCGCCGCCCGCGCGGCATGGTCGGCGAAGCTCACCGCCCGCCCAGGATCTGCGCGATCAGCGATTTGAGCGCGGGCGTCACCGCCACCAGCCCGCCCGCCGCCACCCCTTCGGCGAACGCCTCGCGCGACATGGGCGGCGTATCGCGCAGGCAATGCCACAGCAGCGCGACCAGCTCAGCCATCGCCAGCCGCCCCGCCGCCGCCCGCTCGACCAGCGCGAACAACGGCCCGACCTCGCCCTCCGCCGCCACCAGCGCGGCGAAGCTGGGCCTGAGCACCAGCGTCTCGCCGTTGACCCGCACGCTCGCCTCGCCGCGCGCAGGGTTCGCAGGCGCGCTCATGCCGACACCACCGGACCGGACGATTCCAGCGCGACGGTATAGCTGCGCTCGCCGTTGTAATCCCCGGCATAGTCCAGCCGGGTGACGAGGAACCGCCCGGTCATCGTCTCGCCGCTCTCGAAGCTCAGCCGGTAATCGTCGATGATGCCGGACAGGGCATTGCCGCGCATCCGCACCTCCGCCGCCGAACCGGTGAACACCCCCGCGCCGCTGACGCTGACCGACCGCACCCCCGCCCCCGACAGCAGCTCGCGCCAGCCGCCCGAATCCTTGGTGGTGATCGCCACCGCCTCGCCGTTGACGCTCAGCTGCGTCGTGCGCAGCCCCGCCACCGTGGCCCATGCCACCGGCTGCGCCCCGTTCCCGATCTTGAGCAGGAACGCACTCCCCTTCTCCGCCGCCATCGTCTGTCTCCTGATTGAAATTGTCGGCTGGTGGCCGGGCACGCGGACAGGCGCGGCCCATCACGGCCCGCCCGGACCACCCCGTTCGTCCCGAACCACCGCCCCCGTTCGTCCCGAGCGAAGTCGAGGGACGGGCCACACATGCAGCCCCCTCATTGGGCCCAGACCCGCCTCGCCACCTTCGTCATTCCCGCGCAGGCGGGAAGCCATAACCTCCGACGGTCGGGCAGGTGCCGGAACGGCAGCGGCTATGGATTCCCGCCTGCGCGGGAATGACGATCCGGGCCGCCTGCCGCCCGCCCCCTCACCCCACCGCCAGCATCCGCACCCGGAACTCGATCCCCGCCATCCACCGCCCGTCGCCCTCGCGCAGCAACCGGCTGCGCAGGAACACCAGCGACACGATCCGCCACCCCGCCACCGCGCCCGGCGCGGCCAGCACCGCCGCCTCCGCCGCCGCCGCGAGCCCACGCAGCCGCACCGGACGCTCGCCACTGTCGAACAGCTGCACCACCACCCGCCCCTCGCGCCCGGCGGCATCCTTGGTGCCCCAGTCGGTCAGCACCGGCATGTCGATCAGCGCATGGGGCCGCGCGCCGCGCACCGGCGGCGCGTCGAACACCGCCACCCCGTCCAGTGCCGCCGCCAGCTCGGCGACCAGCATCGCCTGCAACGCCTCGCCCGCGATCATCGGCCCCACTCCGCCATGTCGGCCAGCGCCGGATCGGTCAGCGTCCGCCGCACCAGTCCGCGCCCCGCCAGCACCACGCGCTCGCCCGCGACGCTGGCCGATACGCCCGGCACGCCCCGTGCCGCCGCCGCCACCCGGTCCCGCACCGCCTCGGCACGCGCCGCGCCGATCGCCTGCCCCCGCGCGATCAGCCGCCGCATCGCCGCGCGCTCCCGATCCGCATCCGCCGCCACGGCCGCCACAGCGCGCCCACCGCCGCCGGGGGCACGCCCTCGCCGCCGCGCGTCTCGAACAGATGCGCCGCCAGCAGCACCACGCCTTGCGCGACGGCGGGCGGCAGGTCGCCCCACCCTTCCGCCAGCCCCGCCGCGAAGCGCACCTCGCCGCTGGTCGCCATCCGCACCCATCCGGTGCCGTCGCCGTCGATGTCGATCGCCGCCACCGCTGCCCCGCCCGCGATCGATCGCACCGGCACCACCGGCAGCGCCCGCCATTCGCTGGCCGCCGTCATCACCGCCACATGCTCGCGCACGACCAGCGCTTGGCGCGTATAGGCCTCCGCCAGTCCCAGCGCGCCCTGCACCGCCCGCGCGACCAGCGCATCCTCCCCCGTTCCCACCATGCGCAACCGCGCGCGCACCTCCGCGCACGCCTCGGCGACCACCGCCGCCGGAAAGGGCGCTGCCGCCATGTCCATCTCCCCCGATTGAAAAGGGGCGGGGGTCGCCCGCCCCGGTATCCGATCCGGCGCGGTGCCGACCCACACCCCCACCCGACCAGCCATCGACGATATGCTGTGGGTGGTCGGGTGGGGGTGTGGGCCGGTGCCGCATCCGCGTCAGCGGATCACGACGCTACGCCGCCGCGATCTTGAGCAGCTTGATCGCCTCGCTGTTCATCACCGCCCCGCCGACGCGCCGCGTGGCATAGAAATGCACGAACGGCTTGTTCGAGTAGGGATCGCGCAGCACCTGCGTCTCCGACCGCTCGGCGATCAGGTACCCCGCCTGGAAATTGCCGAAGGCGATGGCATGGTTGCCCGCCGCCACGTCGGGCATGTCCTCGGCTTCCACCACCGGATAGCCGAGCAGCGTGTCGGGCTGCCCTGCGATCAGCCCCGGCACCCACAGGAACGCGCCGTCCGCCGTCTTGAACTTGCGGATGCGCGCGGCGGTCTGCGCGTTCATCACCCATGCCGCGCCCTGCCGGTACGGACGACGCAGGCTGTGCACCAGGTCGATCAGCCGGTTCTCCGGCTCGCTGCCGAAATCGCCCGCCGCCCCGCTCGGCAGGTACTGGAGCGTCCCGAACGGCCGCGTGGCATCGCCCGCACTGGTGGCGGCATAGCTCAGGAACCCCTTGGGCCGCCCGATGCCGTTGCCGCTGACGAACGCCTGCCCCTCGGCACGGGCGAACTCGGTCGCGATCTCGCCTGCCAGCCACCCCTCGACATCGAAGGCGGCATCGTCGAGCATCGCCTGGCTCGCCGCCGGATTGGCGTACAGCTCGCCCATCGGCGGCGCGATTTCGTTGAAGGTCGGCGTCGCCGTCTCGGGGCGCGGCGCCGTCTCGCTCGCCCAGCCTGCGGGCGTGCCGCCGTTGGTCACGAGCTTGCGGTATCCCGCGCTCCCCACCTGCACCACCTGCGCGATCGACCGGATCGGGCTGGCGGCCTTCAGCGTCGATGCGATCATCGCATCGATCTCGCGCGGGACGGCGGTGCCGCCGCTCGCATCGGTCGCGCCGCTCACCGCCTTGGTCTCGATCACCGTCCCCTGCCGCACGAAGCCGCCGAAGCCGCCGTCGCCCGCCGCCTGTCCCAGCAGCGGCCGGTTGCCCGGCGCCACCCCCGAAAACCGCACCGCCAGCGTATCGCTCGTCATATGTCCGTTCCCCATGAAAAAAGGGGACCGACCGGCCCCCTTGGAAAAAGTGGATGTTGATGTTGCTCGCTGATCCGGGAGTGCCGGATCAGGGCTGGCACCGCATCCGCGTGAGCGGATCGAACCGGGACTCTATCCGTCGGCGACGGCATCGATCCGCGCCCAGGGCTGCATCGGCTGCGCGACGAGGCTGATCTCGAGGAGGTCCGCCGCGACGATCACCCGCCGCGCCCCCTGCCGCACGCGGCGCGCACGGTAGCCGAACGACAGCCCGGTCAGCGCGCCCGACCGCACCAGTTCCGCCGCCCGCGCATCCGCGATCCGCCCCGTGACCCTCAGGCCCCGCGCATCCTCGTCCAGCGCCTCGACCGTTCCGATCGCCCGCCCGCGATGCTGCCACAGCAACGGCACCGCACCCGCCGCGGCCAGCGCACCGGGCAGCACCACGTCGCCGCCGCGGTCGGCATGGTGGAAGATCGCGGCATAGCCCGCAAAGCTCACCGCGCCCATTCGCCCCACCCCGTCCTGACCGCGATCCCCACCAGCACCAGCGCCAGCAGCATCCGCATCACCCAGCCCAGCACCGCGCGCACCGCCGACTTCTTGGCATCGCGCCACGCCGCCAGCAGCTCGCGCAGTTCCTTCACATCGCCCTCCGCGCCCGCATCCGACAGCCCGATCCGGGCCATCGCCCGCCCCGCCGCCAGTTCGCCCGCCGCCTCCGCGATCGCGCGCAGCGTCTGGAGGTCGGCGCCCTCGTCCGCCGCCTGCTCCATCAACCGCGCGAGCAGCATGTCCTCGCCCATCGCTTGTCTCCCTCAGCCCCCTCGGATAGTCGCAGCGCCCATGCGATCCCGCCTGCGCATCGTCGCCGCCGCCTTCGTGGCGGCGCTCCTCGCCTTCCTGTTCGCGCTGCCGATCCTGAAGGCGGATCGCTGCGCCGAACGCGGCATGGCGTTCGACCGATCGACGCTCGCTTGTGCGGCGGCACCGGCCCACTCCCCCACCCGGCCACCCACAGCGTATCCTTGATGGGTGGCCGGGTGGGGGAGTGGGCCGGTGCCGCGCCGCAATGCGTCGCTACACCCCCAGCATCGCCCGCTTCTCGGCATCGCTGAGGAACGCCGCCGCCGCCACGTGCCGCCACAGCCGCTCGCGCTCCTCGGCAAGCGCGGTCACCCGGTTCAGGTCGATCGCCATGTCCGCCTCGCCGATCCAGGGCCCCAGCCCCTGCGCCAGCGCGCCGAGGATGCGGTTGCCCATCGGCACGATCGTCTGCCGCCACAGCGCGCGGTTCGCCTCGCGGTAATTGGCATAGCCGGTATCACCCGGCAGCCCGAGCAGCATCGGCGGCACCCCGAACGCCAGCGCGATCTCGCGCGCCGCCTGCGCCTTCAGCCCGGCGAAATCCATGTCCGCGGGGGACAGGCTCATCGCCTGCCACTTGAGGCCGCCGTCGAGCAGCATCGGTCGCCCGGCATTGCCCGCCCCCGCGAACGCCGCGTCGATCTCCGCGCGCAGCTTGGCGAACTGATCGCCCGACAGCGCCGCCCCGTCGCCCGGATCATAGACCAGCGCCCCCGACGGCCGCGCCGCATTGTCGAGCAGCGCCTTGTTCCACTTCGCGGCGGCATTGTGCACCGCCACCGCGCCCGCCGCCGCGCCGAGGCACCCCAGCCCGTAATGATCGTCGCCCGGATGGAATGCGCGGACATGCACCAGCTGCGGCCGCCCGTTCGCCGTCTCGGCGGGGATCGCCGTCACCCGCTCCCCCACCCGGTAGCGATAGGCGAGCGGCCAGCCGTTGGCGTCCGCCTCGATCGTCACCCGCTCGGGGCGCAGCGCATAGAGTTCGCCGATGCCGCCCGCCCCGTCCTCGATCAGCTGGACATAGGCATTGCCGTGCAGCAGCAGATGCGCCGCCACCGTCTCCAGCAGTTCCTGCCCGGCGGAGCGCGCCTGCACCAGCCGCACCGCGCCTTCCACGCCGGACAGCGGCGCACCGGCCACACCTTCCGCCACGGTCTTGACCGCCCGCTGCGCCACCGGATTGTCGAGATAGGCCGCCCGCAGCTGCCCGACATAATCCTGCGCCCAGCCGCCGCACGCCCCGCCCCCCTCGCGCCACACCACCGCGCCCCCACGCGCCAGCGCCGGACGCGACCCGTCGCGCCCGGATTTGCGTCCGAACCATCTCATGCCTGTCTCCCGAAACGAAAAAGGCCCCGCGGATGGCGGGGCCTTGTCAAAGGGTCGCTATGTCGTGCGGATCGTCAGCAACAGGCGATCCGGCGCTCGCCATGCGCATATCCCGCACTGTCGCTCTGCCCCGGCGCGGGACGGCAGACGAGTTCGCGGATTTCACGCACCTGCATCCACGCCGCGAACCGCGCCTTGTGCCGTTCTTCGGCACCGAGCATCAGGTCGATCTGCTGTTCGCGGGTCAGGGGCGGTTTCATATCTTCTTCTCACTTGCAGCTTCCCCTCGAACGATCGGGGGAAGCCCTGGTTTCGTCATCGGGTCATCATCCAGATATGACGACCATGGTACGAGTCGGCTTTACCGGCAATGAAGCCCTTGCTGCCAAAAAGGGCACATAGTTCGCCAAACTTCACCAATGCCTTCGGCGGCAGATGTGCTGAGTGCGTCATCATCTGTACTTGATTGGGCTGCGCCTCGTCAATCAACAGCTCCGTCGCGCGGAGCAGCAGGTTGCGGACCCGGGCGCGATCCTCCGGGTCGGCAAGGAACTTTCGCGTCGCCGTGCCGTCGTAATGGGCGATAACGTCCGTCTTGTCGATCGACGCATCGACCACCTCGAAGGTCAGTTCGTACCCCGGTATATCGGCACAACCCATCAGCGGCGCCATGGCCACGAACAGCGAGTAGACGCGACGGGCTGCGTCGTCGAAGCCTATCGGTACCTGCACGATGAACTCGTCGTCGCTCCGCAACACGTTGACCGAAACGCCTCGGCCCGGCTCGAGAAGCGATACATACATGACCTTCGTCATGTCGTGACGTCGCGACCGATGCAACGCCCCTCACAACACCCGCACGCTCGCCTGCCCCCGTGCCCCCAGCATCACCTCGCTCATCGCCCATACCAGCGCGTCCGCCCGGTCGGGCGAGCGGCCCGGCCCCTCATAGCCACCGCCGCCGATCAGCCCGCACAGCTCGTCCTCCAGCGCGGGAAAGCGCCCGGCGTGGAACGCCCGTCCGCCCTGATACAGCAGCGCCACCGGCTCGGCCCGCGCCGCCTTGCCGCGCGAGGCATGGACGAGGCGCAGCGGCAGCACGGCGTCGGCGGCGCGCAGCACGCTTTCCACCATCGCCCCGCCCTGGTTCGCCTCCGCCACCACCCGGTCCGCGCCGTGGCGCGCGGCGCAGGCCGCGACCGCCCGCGCCCAGCCTTCGGGCGAGGCGCCGACCACGCTCGCATCCTCGATCACATAGGCGCGCGCGTCCTCGCCCAGCGCCACCGCGACGATCCCGCAGGCATCGCCGCCGATCCCGGCAGGCGGATCGACCCCGATCACGATCCGCGCGAAGGCGGGCGGGGTCTCGCAGCGCTGCCGCTCGATCAGGTCGCGCGACCACAGCGCCCCCGCGACCTCCTCGATCAGCTCGCCGTCCATCTCCTGGCGCCCCAGCCGCGTGCCCGCATAGCTCGCCTCGATCTGCGCGACATAGCGCTCGGGCAGATGCACATTGTCCTGCGTCCGCCCGGTGGTGATCCGCACGCCCTTGGTGGCGCGGATACGACGCAGCAGCGGGATCGCGCGCGGCGTCGTCGTCACCAGCACCTGCGGATGGTCGCCCTTGCGCAGGCCGAGCAGCAGATTGTCCCAGGTGGCATCCGCCCGCCGCCATTTCGCCAGTTCGTCGCACCATGCGATATGATGCTCGGGCCCACGCAGGGCATCAGGCGTCTCGGCGGCATAGACATGCGCTTCCGCCCCCGATCCGAACGCCACCACGCCGCGCGTCGCATGCCAGCGCACATTGTCATAGCGCCGCCCTACCGCCAGCAGGCCGCTGGTACCGCGCACCATCACCCGCTCGACATCATGCCGCGTCGCACCCACCAGCGCGATCCGCAGGTCGCCGTTCTCCGCCGCGCGGGCGCACACCCATTCCGCACCGGCCCGCGTCTTGCCGAAGCCCCGCCCCGCCTGGATCAGCCACACCGTCCAGTCATTGTCGGCCACCGTCTGCCCTTCATGCGCCCACAATGCCCATCGCATCGCCAGTTCCCGACGGCGACTGGGCTTGATGTTCAACAGCACGCGGTCGATCTCCGCGTCGGACAGGCCGATCAGATCGGCGACTACCGGATCGAGCGCGCTCACGCCTTGTTCTCGTGCCGCTTCTTCAGCGCCTTGATCTGCTGCGCCAGCATCGCATCGGTTTCCGCCTGCGTGGCGCGGGACCAGCCCTGACGCCGGGGCGTGGCGTCCTTGTTGCGATTGTACTGGAACCGTTCCAGCAGACGCATCGCCTGCTCCACGGTCATCTGCCCGACCAGCACCCCGCCCGGCGCATCGTCGCCCGGTTCGTCCTCGACCGTGGCGATCGCCTTGCGCAGCAGCTCGGTTTCCAGCCGCTCATACCCGGCCAGCATCGCCTGGCGGCATTGCTCGGAATAGTCCGCGTCGCGCGCCCGCAACTTGTAGAAGCTGCCCTTGCTCATGCCGATCGCCCGGCACGATGCCTCGACATTGCAGCTTGCGGCCAGCTCCTCCAGCATTGCCTTGCGCCGCGCCTCGGTCCAGCCATGCGTCTTGATCCGACGCTGGAGCGGCCGGTTCCGCGCCACGACGATTTTCATATCCCCCGCCATCTCCACCCCCCAGACGCGCGTCGGGGCCGGAAAGCGCCCCCGCGCCCGGCCCCGACCCGCAATTCCTCATCGTTCCTGTTTTGTGCCACAACAGCGTCGCGCTGTCAAGCGGATTGTTCCCATTTGGTTCGCTCGATCGTTGCCCTTGCGAAACGCATGCCGCAACCCCATCTTGGACCCATCACAGGCAATGGTCCCGTAGGCGCCTGTGACCGGGAGACGCCTCGTGCTTCCGCTTACGCTGCCGGAGCGTCGCCGCATGGACCTCAACGCCTTGCTACACGATCACCAGGTCGCGCGGATGCGCGCCGACCATGCCCCCCTGCCCGAACTGGCCGCCGCGCAACGTGCGCTGGCGGCGTGCTATGCGCGGCGAATCAGCGAATTGCGCGACCTGCTCGGCGCGTCGGGCGCGATGGTGCTCGCATGAGCGACGCCCCCGCGCCGCGCCCGCGCTCGATGCAGTTCACCCGCAAGTTCCAGAGCGTACGCCTCACCCCCGAACAGGCCGACCGCCAGGGCCGCATCGCGACCGGGGCTTTCCGCCATTTCGGCGACCGCGACCGGGCGATGGCGTTCCTCAACGGCCATGACGACGATCTCGGCGGCCGCCCGCTCGACCTCGCCATCGCCAGCCCGGAAGGGCTGGCGGCGTGCGAGGCGGCGCTGACGCTCCCGCGCGACTGACCGGGGCGACCAGAGCGTGTTCAGGCTGGTAGAGGCATCGTGATTGCCCTGTCGTGTTCGTCCGGCAAGGAGCGTGGTGCAGCAGGTAGCGGCGCTACCTGCAAGGCGCGCGGCCGGGCCCCCGCAAAGTAATACTTTGCGGGGCACCCCGACGCAGCCGGCGGGCGCGACAGGGCAACCGCGAAGCGACAGGCCGATCTTGGCCCAGCGCGGCGTCGCTCGTCGGTCACGATGCCATAGCATCGCTCCGCTCCTCGCTGCTTGCCCTGAACCAAGATCGGCTCCGTCACGATGCCTCTACCCAGCCTGAACACGCTCTACAGCCCCGCCAGCATCGCGTCCCACGCGGCGATCTCGTCGTCGTGCCGCGCGGTGATCGTCACCGCGCCCATCGCGCCGGTGTCCGGGTCCAGCTCGACCGTGCCGTCCCACAGCACGGTCGCATTGCCCGCGATCGTCACCACGCCGTCGGCATCGGCCTGCGCCCGCACCATGCCGCCGCGATTGAAGACGCGGGTGCTGACCCCCCAGCCGATCCGCGCCGTCCGCGCGGCGGCATGGGTCGATGCCGCCATCGCGCTGCCGCAGCTGTTGGTCAGCCCGACGCCGCGCTCATAGGTCCGCACGAACAGCGCGGGCGCATGCCCCACCTCGCGCAGCTCGACGAAGCTGACATTGGCCCGCGCCGGGATCAGCGCCGGCCCGCCCTCGCACCAGTCGCCCAGCGCGACCAGCTCGTCGTCGTCCACCGCGTCGACGAACGCGACCAGATGCGGGTTCGGCATCGCCACGGCGGTGAAGCGCCGCCCGCTCGGCAGGCCGGGGATGACCGCATCGACATAGGGCGCATCGCCGACGGTCAGCCCCACGTCCCCGGGGCCGAGCGACACCGGCCCGACCCGCGTCTCGATCGTGGCGACGCCCGGCGCGATCTCCGCCACGACCCGCGCCTGCGCCGTGCTGGTCTTCAGCCGCACCTGCCCGGCCCGCGTGCCCGTCACCTCGAACCCCAGCCGCGCGGTGCAGCGCAGCCCGTTCAGGCACGTCTCCGCCTCCGACCCGTCGGGATTGAACATCCGCATGCCGAAGATATTGGCTTCATCCGAATGGGTCAGCAGCAAGAGCCCGTCGCCGCCGATGTCGCCCGCCCGGTCCGCCATCGCCCGCGCCACCCGCGCCCATTGCGCATCGTCCAGCACCAGCCCCCGCGCATCGACGAGGGGGAAGTCGTTGCCGCTCCCATGTACCTTTTTAAATACGAACTGCATTATTGAAATCCCGTGCCGAAGGCGACGCCGCCGCGCCATATCGTGCCGCGGCCCGTCTGGGAAAGGCACCCGGTCAAATATAGGCGACACCGCGCGCCCGGCTATGGCACAAGCGCGACGGTGACCGCGCTGCTCTTCCTGCTGGTGATCGCGATGGGGATCGCGCTGTTCCGCGTCGCGCGGCGGGTGCAGGCGCTCGAAGCCCGGCTGGCGGACCTGACCGCTCCCCGGTTCGCACCGGCCGAAGCGCCACCCGAACCCGTTCCCGAACCGATACCGACGTCACCGCCGGAAGCGGCACCGATGCCCGCCCGCCTGCCCGACCGACCGAAGCTCGATCTCGAGCAGCTGGTCGGCGCGCGGCTGCCGATCTGGATCGGCGGGCTGGCGCTGGTGGTCGCGGGCATCTTCCTCGTGCGCCTGTCGATCGAGGCGGGGTGGCTGACCCCGGCGATCCGCACGCTGCTCGCCGCCGCCTTCGCACTCGCGCTGCTGGGGGCGAGCGAGGCCGCGCGCCGCCTGCCCGCCACCCGCGACGACCGCCGCGTGGGACAGGTGCTGGCGGGCGCGGGCATCGCCTCGGCCTATGCCACCCTCTATCTCGCCGCCGCGCTCTATCATCTGGTGAACCCGCCGACCGGCTTCGCGCTGATGCTGGCCGTCACCGCGCTCGGCCTGTTCCTCGCGCTGCGGCATGGCCCGCCGACCGCGGTGATGGCACTGGTCGGCGGGTTCGCCGCGCCGCTGGTCGCGGGCTATGATGCGGCGGGGATCGCGCCGCTGCTCGCCTATCTCGCGCTGTTCGTCGCCGCGCTGCTCGCGCTGGCGAGCGTGCGCGGCTGGGCGTGGCTCGCGCTCACCACCCTCGCCGCCGCCTTCGGCTGGAGCGGACTGCTGATCGCGCTGCTCCCCGCCGATACGCTGGGCGGCGTCGGCGCGTTCGTCCTCGCGCTGGGCGTCGGCGGCACGCTCGCGCTGCCCCGCACGTCGGTGGCGCGCCCGGCGCTGCGCCTCGCGCCGCTGCTGGTCGCGCTGGTGCAGATGCTGGCGCTCGCCCCCGCGCTCGATTTCTCGCGGCTGGCGTGGAGCTTCTACCTCACCCTGTCCGCCGCCGCGCTGTTCCTCGGGCACCGCGACGCGCGGCTGCTGCCCGGCGCGATCGCCGCCGCCGCGCTGGTGACGCTGCTGGTGGCCGCCGGACTCGTGCAGGGCGACAACGCCACCGCCACCGCCTGGCCGGTCGCGCTGCTGCTGTTCGGCGGCGCAGGCGGTGCCTTCTCGCGCCGGGCAACCGGCTGGCCGGTCGTGGCGCTCACCGGCACCATCGGCCCGCTGCTCGCGGCACAGGCGCTGGCCCCCGACCAGTTCGCCGCCGCCGTCTGGGCAGCGATCGACCTCGCGCTGGCACTGGCCGGGGCCGCGCTCGCCCGGCGGCATCTGGACCGGCAGGGGCAGGGCGACATCGGGCTGGTCGGCGGCATCGCCGCCGCCGCACTCGGCATCGCGCTGGTGCCGGGCACGCTCCTGCCGCCGCCGTTCGCCGCCCTCGCCCCGCTCGCCGCGCTGGCGGCGGTCGCCGCCGCCCACCGCCTCGACCCCGTTGCGCTCGCCCGCCTCGCACTGCTCCCCGCAGCGGTCGCGCTGGCCCTCGCCCTGCCGACGCTGGAACCCCTCGGCGGCGCGCTGGCGGAGGCGATGCTGTTCGAGGCGCTGCCCTACAACGCCCTGCCCCCGCTGGGCGACGCGCTCCGCCACCTGCTGCTGCCCGCGCTCGCGATCCTCGCCGCCGCGGAATGGCGGGGCGGGCTGTTCGCTCCCGCACGCCGCGCGACGCTGGCCATCGCCGCGACGCTCGCGATCCTCGGCGGCTATGTGCTGCTCAAGCAGGTGCTGGCGATCGCCACCCTGCCGCGATTCGTGGCGCTGGGCTTTGCCGAACGCGCGGTGCTGACCGACCTTGTGTTGCTGGCGGGCTGGGCGCTGTGGCGGCACCGCCCCGCCATCGCCCGCGCGCTCGTCGCGCTCGCCTTCGCCCGGCTGGTCTGGTTCGACCTGTTCGGCCTCAACCCGTTGTGGGTCGAGCAAGCGGTCGGCCCGCTCCCGCTGCTCAACGCCGCCACCTTCCACCTCGTGCTGTTCGCCGCCGTGACGTGGCGGCTGCCCGGCCTGCCGCGCCGCAGCCTGGTCGCCGCCCTGCTCACCCTGCTCGCCGTCCTCGCCACCCTCCGGCAATGGGCGCACGGCACGCTGCTGACCGGATCGCTCGGCACCCCTGAGAACTGGAGCTATTCGGCGGCGATGCTCGCGCTCGCCATCGTCTGGCTGTGGCGCGGCACCCGCCTTGACGCGCGCGACCTGCGCCGCTTCGGCCTGTCGCTGCTCACCCTCGCCACGCTCAAGGTGTTCCTGATCGACGCGGCGGCGCTCGGCGGAGTGTGGCGCATCCTCTCCTTCCTCGGCCTCGGCCTTGCGCTCATCGCGATCGGCTGGGGCTATCGCCGCTTCGTCACGGCAGGCGATAGTGCGCCGCCAGCCGATCCAGCGCGAGGGTGAGCACCAGTCGCCCGGCCCGCGCGGGCCAGCCCAGCGCCTTTTCGGCGGCGGGCAGCCCCTCGCCCGCGCACACCGTCCGCCACAGGATATCCGACAGCCCCGGCCCGACCGCGGCGATCGCCGCGTCGAACCGCGCCTTCGCCGCCAGCTGCCCGCCCGAGGGATCGGCGGGCGCCCCGCCCTTCGCCCCGCGCGGCGCGGCGTCCCAGCGCATTGTCACGCGCGGCCCCAGCATCGTCGCTTCATAGGTTTCGCGCAGCCGCTCTCCCGCGTCATATTGCCGCGCGTCGACCAGCCCGCGCGCCTTCAGCCAGCCGAGCGGCGATTCGCGCAGGTTCACCTGCACCCGCCGCCCGCCCGGCGCATCGACCACCCGGCCCCCGTCCAGCCGCCGTTCCACCAGTTCGCGCATCTCCGCTCTCCCGCTTGGTCTCGCGCGGGGGGGTTGCCACGGACGCACGGCTGTAGGAAAGCGGAAGTGCCAGATAGGTTATACCGGGGAGAGGCCGCGCCATGATTACCGCGATCCGCGAGGTCCGCCGCGCCAAGCGGCTGACGCTGGAGGAAGTCGCGCTGCGCTGCGTGCCACCCACCACCGCCCAGACGATCGGGCGGCTGGAGACGGGGACGCGCACCGTCTCGGTCGGCTGGCTCAACCGCATCGCACTGGCGCTGGAGGTGGAGGCCGCCGATCTCGTCCGCCTGCCCGACCGCGCCGACATCGCCGTCGCCGCGATCCTCGACGCCGCCGGGATCGCCGCGCCGCGCCGTGCCGCCACCGTCGTGCCGCCGCGCCCCGACGGCGATCTGGTGGCGGTCGTCGTCGACACCTCGACCGGCGACTATCGCGCGGGCGACACGCTGTGGTGCCGCCGCCTCGCCCCCGCCCAGTTCGCGGCGGCGCGCAACCGCGACGTGCTGCTCCCCGGCCCCGCGGGCAGTTTCCGCTTCGGACGGCTCCTCGGAATCGATCCCGACGCCCTGACCTTCCTGCCGATCGGCGGCGCGGGCCTCGCCCATCTGCCCCCGCCGCCATGGCTGGCGGTCGCCGAACAACTGGTGCGAAAGCTGTGATTCGGCGGCGGAAGCGTCGTGACGCCCCGGTTCAGGCGTGATAGCCACGCATCATGCCCGTCTCGGCCGTCGCCTCCGCCCGCGAAATACTGACCAACCTTCACGACGTGATGGCGTCGCGAAGTCCGGCGCAGGCCAAACTCAACTCGGTCGTCCGCATCATCGCCGACGCGCTGGACAGCGAGGTCTGCTCGATCTACCTGCTGCGCGAGGGGTTGCTCGAACTCTTCGCGACGGTCGGCCTCGCGCAGGAAGCGGTGCACGTCACCAAGCTCGCGCCCGGCGAGGGCCTCGTCGGCACGATCGTCGCCAATGTCGAGACGCTGAACCTCGCGGAGGCGGCGACCCATCCCGACTTCGCCTATCGCCCCGAAACGGGGGAGGACGAATATCACAGCTTCGCGGGCGTCCCGATCATCCGCCGCGAACGCGCGGTCGGCGTCCTCGCCGTGCAGCACGCCGAACCGCGCCGCTATGCCGATGTCGAGATCGAGGCGCTGCAGACCGTCGCGATGGTGCTGTCCGAACTGATCGCCAACGCCGACCTGATCGACGCCACCGGCGGCACCGCCATCCGCCCGCAGGCGACCGGCGCGATGCGGGTGGACGGGTTCAAGCTGGTCGAAGGGATGGCGGCGGGCGTCGCCGTCTTCCACCAGCCGCGCATCGTCATCGAACATACCGTGGCGGAGGATACCGAGGCGGAGCGCCACCGCGTCTATGCCGCGTTCGACAAGATGCGCGACCAGATCGAACGCATGTCGAACCAGGCCGAATTCGGCGTCGGCGGCGAGCATGACGAGGTGCTCGCGACCTACAAGATGTTCGCCTATGACGAAGGCTGGGCACGGCGCATTAACGAGGCGATCGACAGCGGCCTGACCGCCGAGGCCGCGATCGAGCGGGTGCAGCAGCGCACCCGGATGCGGATGCGCGAGATCAAGGACCCGCTGCTCGCCGACCGGATGCACGATCTGGAGGATCTGTCGAACCGGCTGCTGCGCATCGTCTCGGGCCAGCTCGGCACCGCCGCGCAGATGGGCCTGCGGCAGGACACGATCCTGCTCGCGCGCAACCTCGGCCCCGCCGAACTGCTCGAATACGACCGCCGCCGCCTGAAGGGCGTGGTGCTGGAGGAGGGATCGCTCACCGCCCATGTCGTGATCGTCGCCCGCGCGATGGGGGTGCCGGTGCTCGGCCGCGTGCGCGATATCCGGCGGCTCATCGCCGAAGGCGACCGGCTGCTGCTCAACTCGGTCGAGGACCTGCTGGTCATCCGCCCGACCCCGGCGATGGAGGAAGCGTTCGAGGCGAAGCTGGCGCTGACCCAGAAGCGCCGCGCCGCCTTCGCCGCGATGAAGGGCCAGCCGCCGGTGACGAAGGACGGCCACCGCATCACGATGATGGTCAACGCCGGGCTGCGCGACGATGTGGCCGCGCTCGACCTGACCGGCGCGGACGGCATCGGGCTGTTCCGCACCGAATTCCAGTTTCTCGTCTCCGCCACCCTGCCGCAGCGCGAACGCCAGCAGCGGCTCTACCGCGACGTGCTGGAGGTGGCGGGCGATCGCCCGGTCGTGTTCCGCACCGTCGACATCGGCGGTGACAAGGCGCTGCCCTATCTCGACCATGCCGAGGGGCATGACGAGGAAAACCCGGCGATGGGCTGGCGCGCGCTGCGCCTCGCCCTCGCCCGCGAAGGCCTGATGAAGGCGCAGGCGCGCGCGCTGATCGAGGCGGCGTCGGGCCGCACGCTCAACGTCATGTTCCCGATGGTGTCCGAACCCTGGGAGTTCGAGGAGGCGCGCGGCATCTTCGAGGCGCAGCGCGACTGGCTGCGCGAACGGGGCCGCACGCCGCCGACCGACATCCGCTACGGCGCGATGCTGGAGGTGCCCGCACTTGCCGACGTGCTCGATTTCCTGTGGCCGAACCTCGACTTCCTCTCGATCGGCACCAACGACCTGACGCAGTTCCTCTTCGCCGCCGACCGCGCCGATCCCCGGCTCGCGGTCCGCTACGACTGGCTCTCGCCTGCCATCCTGCGCTTCCTGCGCCGGGTCACGCGCGAGGCGCAGGCGGCGGGCAAGCCGGTGGCGGTGTGCGGCGAGATGGGCGGGCGTCCGCTGGAAGCCATGGCGCTGATCGCGCTCGGCATCGATCGCCTGTCGATCACGCCCGCCGCGGTCGGCCCGGTCAAGGCGATGATCCGCTCGCTCGACCGCGCGGCGGCGACCGCGCATCTCGAGTCGCTGCTGGCCCGGCCCGCACGGTCGCTGCGCGCCGATCTGGAGGCATGGGGCCGCGAACAGGGTGTCGAATTGAACTGACCGCGCGACGGTCCGCTGCGCTGCGGCGTTGACACCCGCCGCCGCCTATCCGAAACCGCGTGACGGATCGACAGGGCGACGATGCCGGGTTGGAAGGAGTTTCGATGACGGACGGCGAGAGCGGCACGGGTACGCCGCGCACGGCGGGCATGATGCTGCGGCAGGCGCGCGAGGCGCAGGGGCTGACCCTGTCCGACGTCGCGCAGCGCACGCGCATTCCGCTGCGCCATCTCGAAGCGGTCGAGGACGGGAAGTTCCAGGCGCTGCCTTCGGTCACGTACGCGATGGGCTTCGGGCGTTCCTATGCCCGCGCGGTCGGCGTGGACGAGACCGAGGTCGCCCGCGCGCTGCGCGCCGAACTGGCCACCAGCTACCAGCGGCCCGAACCCTTGCAGGACCTCGAACCGATCGACGTGCGGCGCGGCCCCTCGATGGGCGTGACCGCGATCGGCGCGGCGGTGGCGATCGTGCTGCTGCTGATCGTCGGCGTCTATTTCGGCACCTCGCTGTTCCGCCGCGACGAACCGGTGACGGCACCCGCCGCGACGGTCGCCGCCGATCTCGGCATGTTGCCGCCCACCCCTACGCCCGGCGCATCGCCCGCCGCCCCCGCAAGCGCCCCGGCGGGCAGCGGCGGACAGGTGACGCTGACCGCGACCGGCCCGGTCTGGGTCCGCATCTTCGACGACACCGGCACCCTTGCCAATCGCGAACTGAAGGCGGGCGAACGCTTCGACGTGCCGATGACCGCGAAGAACCCGCAGATCCGCACCGGCCGCCCCGACCTGCTGACCGTCACGCTCAACGGCTCGAACATCCCCCCCCTGGGCACGGCCGAACGCGCCATCACCACCGGCATCAGCGCCGATGCGCTCCGCGCGCGCGGCAGCGGTGCGACGCCCACCCCGGCCCCGGCCGGTTAAGGCTGGTGACAGGCGGGGGGCGTCATCCTATGCCAATGGCCCAATCACTTGCACCGGGGGGTGTTCTCATGCGTCGTCTGTCCGCCCTGCCGCTCCTGGCCCTTGTCATCGCGCTGCCCGCCGCCGCGCAGCAGACGCAGATCGACGCGCGGGTGAACAAGCTGGAGCGCGAGATGCGCGCGGTGCAGCGCAAGGTCTTCCCCGGCGGCGCGCCCAACCAGGTCGAGCCGCAGATCACCGCCCCGACCCAGCCGACCGACATCCCTGGCACGCCCGCCAGCGGCCCGATCGCCACGCTGGAGGCGCGGCTGAGCGCCCTCGAATCGCAGCAGCAGACGCTGACCAACCAGATCGAGCAGGCGCAGTACAAGCAGCGCCAGCTGGAAGAACAGTTCATCGCCTATCGCCGCGCGACCGACCAGCGGCTGACCGCGCTGGAGAATAACGGGGCCGGCGTCACCCCCGCCTCGCCCGGCGCCGTCGCCGCCTCGGGCGACACCAGCACCGCCCCGCCGCCCGCCACGCGCGGTCCGGGCAACGGCGGCGGCACCCTCGGCAGCCCGCGCCCGGCACCCGCCGCGACGACGCCCGCCGCCGATCCCGCCCGCGCCGCGCGCATCGCCGCGATCGAGAAGCCCGCCTCGGGCGATGCGGCGGAGGACGGCTATCTCTACGGCTTCCGCCTGTGGAGCGCGAAACTCTATCCCGAAGCGATCGCCGCGCTGAAGCCGGTGGTCGACAAATACCCGCAGCACCGCCGTGCCAGCTATGCCCAGAACCTGATCGGCCGTTCCTATCTCGACGACGGCAAACCCTCGCTCGCCTCGATCGCCTTCTACGACAATTACAAGAAGATGCCCGACGGCGAACGCGCGCCCGACAGCCTGTTCTACCTCGCCGACGCGCTCATCAAGCTGAAGAAGACCAAGGAAGCCTGCGACGTCTATGGCGAGTTGAGCGATGTCTATGGCGACAGGATCTCGGCGCAGATGAAGGCGGACATCGCAAAGGGCCGCACCACGGCCAGATGTGCCGCCTGACGCGGTCGAACGCTTCGCGCGCGACCTGACCGCGCTGGTCGCGGTACCCGGCCCCGACCGGCCGCTGGCGCTGGCGGTATCGGGCGGCCCCGACTCCATGGCGATGCTGGCGCTCGCCGCCGCCGCCTTTCCGGGAAGCGTGATCGCGGCGACCGTCGATCACCGGCTGCGCACCGCGTCCGCCGACGAAGCCGCGATGGTCGGCGGCTGGTGCCGCGACCACGGCATCCCCCACGCCACGCTCGCGCCCGATACGCCGCCCGCCGGGGCCAGCATCCAGGCACAGGCGCGTCATATCCGCTACGCGCTGCTCGGCGACTGGGCGCTGGCGGCGGGCGCGGGGGCACTCGCCACCGCCCATCATGCCGACGATCAGGCCGAAACCTTCCTCATGCGCGCCGCGCGCGGATCGGGACCGGCGGGGCTGGCGGGTATCCGGCCATGCTGGGCGTTCGACCCCGATCGCTGGACGGCTCAGGCTCTGCCCCCACCGTACCCCCGCGCAGGCGGGGGTCCAGATTCCGGCAGACCGAACGTCAGCGTAATCCGCCCTGGCCCCCCGCCTTCGCGGGGGTACGACCGGCCCTGCCCCCTCCCTGTCGTCCGCCCGCTGCTCACGTGGCGCCGCACCGAACTGCGCACCCTCGCCGCCGCCCTGCCCTTCATCGACGACCCGTCCAATACCGACCCCCGCCACGATCGCACCGCCGCCCGCACGCTGCTGGCGCGGGGGTATCTGGACCCGCAGGCGCTCGCCGCCGCCGCCGCCCATTGCCGCGAGGTCGATGCCGCGCTCACCGAAACGGTCGACTGGCTGTGGCGCACCCGCCGCCAGCCCGGCGACCGCATCGACATGAGCGACCTGCCGCGCGAGCTGCGCCGCCGCCTCGTCCGCCGTGCGATCGGCGCGGTCCGCCGGGCGCATCCGCTGGAGGGCGGCTGGTCCGATTCGGCCAATGTCGAATCGCTGCTCGACGCCCTCGATGCCGGCGGCCAGGCCACGCAGGCGGGCGTATTGGTCAGCGCCGAGGGCGCTCGCTGGCACTTTCGCCCCGCCCCGCCGCGTCGATCACGCTGATCGGCTTTGTTCCATTGCCATTGATCGCCATGCGCCTATCTTGTGTCACACTGAGAGGTGACACTTCGGCATGAACGACAACGACAAGCAGAACGGCCCCGACAACGGCGGCGGCGGCAGCAACCCGTGGATGAAGAGCCTGCTGATCTGGGTCGGCATCCTCGTATCGCTCGCCATGTTCGTCACGCTGTTCAACGGTCCCTCGACCACGACGCAGGGGCAGGTCGTCCCCTATTCCACCTTCCTCGACAAGGTGGACGAGGGTTCGGTGCGCGAGGTCAACATCGCGCAGAACACGATCACCGGCATCTACACCAATGACGAGAAGTTCCGCACCAACGCGCTGAACGATCCCAACCTGATCGAGCGGCTGCGCGCGAAGAACGTCACGATGAACGCCCGCGCCGAAGAGGCGCCGAGCATCTGGATGGCGATCCTCGTCCAGTCGCTGCCGTTCCTGCTGTTCCTCGGCGTCGCCTTCTTCGTGCTGCGCCAGATGCAGAAGGGCGGCGGCGGCGGCGGCGCGATGGGCTTCGGCAAGTCGCGCGCCCGCATGCTGACCCAGAAGGAAGGCAAGGTCACGTTCGACGACGTGGCGGGCATCGACGAGGCGCGTGCCGAGCTGACCGAGATCGTCGACTTCCTGAAGGACCCGACCAAGTTCGCGCGTCTGGGCGGCAAGATCCCGAAGGGCGCGCTGCTGGTCGGCTCGCCCGGCACCGGCAAGACGTTGCTCGCCCGCGCGATCGCGGGGGAAGCGGGCGTCCCGTTCTTCACCATCTCGGGTTCGGACTTCGTCGAGATGTTCGTCGGCGTCGGCGCCAGCCGCGTACGTGACATGTTCGAGCAGGCGAAGAAGTCGGCCCCCTGCATCGTCTTCATCGACGAGATCGACGCGGTCGGTCGCCACCGCGGCGCCGGGCTCGGCAACGGCAATGACGAGCGCGAGCAGACGCTGAACCAGCTGCTGGTCGAGATGGACGGGTTCGAGGCGAACGAGGGCATCATCATCGTCGCCGCGACCAACCGGCCGGACGTGCTCGATCCCGCGCTGCTGCGTCCGGGCCGCTTCGACCGGCAGGTCGTGGTGCCGCGCCCCGATATCGAGGGCCGGATCAAGATCCTCCAGGTCCATATGAAGAAGGTGCCGCTGGCCCCCGACGTCGACGCCCGCGTCATCGCGCGCGGCACGCCGGGCTTCTCGGGCGCGGACCTCGCCAACCTCGTCAACGAAGCGGCGCTGACCGCCGCGCGCAAGGGCAAGCGCCTCGTCGCGAACCAGGAGTTCGAGGAAGCGAAGGACAAGGTGATGATGGGTGCCGAGCGGCGCTCGATGGTGATGACCGACGACGAGAAGCGGATGACCGCCTATCACGAGGCGGGCCATGCCATCGTGTCGCTCCACGAACCCGCGTCGGACCCGATCCACAAGGCGACGATCATCCCGCGCGGTCGCGCGCTCGGGATGGTCATGCGCCTGCCGGAGCGGGATTCGTACAGCTATCACCGCGACAAGATGTACGCGAACCTGTCGGTCGCAATGGGCGGTCGCGTGGCCGAGGAGATCATCTTCGGCTATGACAAGGTATCCTCGGGCGCCTCGGGCGACATCCAGCAGGCGACCGGTCTGGCACGCGACATGGTGACGCGCTGGGGCATGTCCGACGCGGTCGGCCCGGTCGAATATGCCGAGCCGCAGGGCGAGAGCTTCCTCGGCTATTCCTCGTCCGCCCCGGCACGCATGTCGAACAAGACCGCTGAGCTGATCGACAGCGAGATCAAGCGTATCGTCGAGGGCGGCCTGTCGCGCGCGCGCCAGCTGCTGACCGACCATGTCGATCAGCTCCACCTGCTCGCCGGTGCGCTGCTCGAATATGAGACGCTGTCGGGCGACGAGATCAAGCGGCTGATCGCGGGCGAGGACATCGGGCGCGACATCGACACGCCCAGCACCCCGTTGTCGGCGGGCGGCACCTCGATCCCCAAGACCCGCCGTCCGCGCGGGCCGTTCGGGTCGCCGACGCCGCAGGGCGCGTAACCTTCGCCGACTTCCGGCGCGGAACGCGGCGTCGTACCCCATGGGTGCGGCGCCGTTTTCGTGTCATGCCGATCCATACGCCCCGCTTGACAAGCACCGACCCGCGCCGGACGATGTGACATCATCCCATCGCTCGCCCTGTGGAGCCTGTCCCGATGCGTCTACGCCCCCTCCTCCTCGCCTGCACCCTCGCGCTCGCCGCTCCGGCGCTGACCGCCCAGACCGCGCCCGGCCCCGACATCTGGCCACGGAACGGCGACATTCCGGCGAAGTTCGTGCCGCCGACCGACAAGTACAACTACATCAAGCGCGAGGTGATGATCCCGATGCGCGACGGGGTGAAGCTGCACACCGTCATCATGATTCCCAAGGGCGCGGCGAACGCGCCGATCCTGCTGACCCGCACCCCCTACAACGCCTCGGGCCGGGTCGCGCGCAGCGACAGCACCGACTATGTCGCGGCACTTCCGCAGGGCGACGAGGTGTTCACCCGCGCGGGCTATATCCGCGTGTTCCAGGACATTCGCGGGAAGTACGGGTCGGAGGGCGACTATGTCGTCACCCGCCCGGTGCGCGGCCCCCTCAACCCGACCAGCACCGATCACGTCACCGATGCATACGACACGATCGACTGGCTGGTGAACAAGGCGAACCTGCCCGAAAGCAACGGCCGCGTCGGCATGCTGGGATCGTCGTACGAGGGGTTCACCGTCGTCATGGCGCTGCTGAACCCGCACCCGGCGCTGAAGGTCGCCGCACCCGAAAGCCCGATGATCGACGGCTGGATGGGCGACGACTGGTTCCACTATGGCGCGTTCCGCCTCGCGAACATCGGCTGGATCGGCAGCCAGACGGGGTACAAGGGGCCGGGCGCCGCGCCGCCGTCGACCACCTATGACGATTACGACCAGTTCCGGAACATCGGCTCGGCCAACGACTGGGCCAAGGCGTCGGGCTATGCGCAACTGCCCTTCTGGCAGCGCTTCGTCGCGCACCCCGCCTATGACGCCTATTGGCAGGGGCAGGCGCTCGACAAGCTGATCGCCGCCAATCCCTCCAACGTGCCCACCATGTGGGAACAGGGGCTGTGGGACCAGGAGGACATGTACGGCGCGATCACCGCATGGGAGGCGCTGAAGGCCAAGGGCAAGGGCGGCAACAACTTCCTCGTCATGGGGCCGTGGCGGCACAGCGGGGCGAACTATGACGGGTCGTCGCTGGGCGACCTGAAGTTCAACGGCGACACCGCGCTGCAATGGCGGCAGAATTATCTCTTCCCCTTCTTCGACCAGTACCTACGCGATGGTCGCCCGGCGTTCACCCCGCCGCAGGCGCTGATCTACAACACCGGCGAGAACCATTGGGACGAGCTGCCGCAATGGCCGCTGGCGTGCGAGACGGGCTGTGCCGCGCCGCTGAAGCCCATCTATCTGGGGGCGGACGGCGGCCTCGGCTTCACCGCGGCGCAGGCCGGGGGCGACAGCTATGTCTCCGATCCGGCCAAGCCGGTGCCGCATCTGTCGCGCCCGGTCAATTTCGACGACGGCCGGTGGCGGGCATGGCTGGTCAGCGACCAGCGCCATGTCGACGGGCGGACCGACGTGATGACCTATCAGACGCCGGTGCTGACGGAAGCCGTCCGGGTATCGGGCGCGCCGATCGCCGACCTGTTTGCGAAGACCACCGGCACCGACGGCGACTTCGTGGTGAAGGTGATCGACGTCTACCCCGATGTGGTGCCCGGCGAACCGGCCAAGGGCGGCTACCAGCTGCCCATCGCGCTCGACATCTTCCGCGGGCGTTACCGCGACAGCTTCTCCAAGCCCTCGCCGATCCCGGCGAACAGGACGCAGCGCTATCGCTTCCGCCTGCCGACGGTGAACCATGTGTTCCAGCCGGGCCACCGCATCATGGTGCAGGTGCAGTCGTCGCTGTTCCCGCTCTACGACCGCAACCCGCAGACCTATGTCCCCAACATCTTCACCGCACCCAAGGACGCCTACAAGAAGGCGACGGTGACGATCGAACGCGGCGGCAATACGCCGAGCGCCGTATGGCTGCCGGTGGTGGCGGCGAAGTAGCGGCGCCCGCTGCCACGCAGCCGTTCGTGTCGGGCATCGTCGAGACACCGGGCGCAACGCCCGTGGCACGTCCCTCGACTGCGCTCGGGACGAACGGATCAGCCGGGGGCGTGCCGCCGTGGCCGATGCGCCACGGCGGCACGCGCCTTACGCCTGTCCGAACACCCGCGCGAAGATCGTGTCGACATGCTTGTAGTGATAGCCGAGGTCGAAGCGCGCCTCGATCTCCCCGGCACTCAGCGCCGCCGACACGTCGGGATCGGCCTTGAGCAGTTCGAGCAGCGACAGTTCGCCGTCCGATTCCCACACCTTCATCGCGTTGCGCTGGACCCAGCGGTACGAATCCTCGCGGCTCACCCCGGCCTGGGTGAGCGCCAGCAGCACCCGCTGCGAATGGACGAGCCCGCCCATCTTGTTGAGGTTCTTCTCCATCCGCGCCGGATAGACGACCAGCTTGTCGACCACCCCGGTCAGCCGGGCGAGCGCGAAGTCGAGGGTGATCGTGGCGTCCGGCCCGATGTAGCGCTCGACCGACGAGTGCGAGATGTCGCGCTCATGCCATAGCGCGACATTCTCCAGCGCCGGGGTCACGTAACCGCGCACCATGCGGGCAAGGCCGGTCAGGTTCTCGGTCAGCACCGGGTTGCGCTTGTGCGGCATCGCCGACGACCCCTTCTGCCCCGGCGAGAAATATTCCTCCGCCTCCAGTACCTCGGTGCGCTGCAGGTGGCGGATCTCGGTCGCCAGCCGCTCGATCGATCCGGCGATCACGCCCAGCGTCGCGAAATACATCGCATGGCGATCGCGCGGGATGACCTGGGTCGATACCGGCTCGACGGTCAGGCCCATCTTCTGCGCGACATGTTCCTCGACGCGCGGATCGATGTTGGCGAAGGTGCCGACCGCGCCCGAGATCGCACAGGTCGCCACTTCCGCGCGCGCTTTCTTCAGGCGCGTGCGGCACCGGTCGAACTCGGCATAGGCCTGCGCCAGCTTCAGCCCGAAGGTGACGGGTTCGGCATGGATGCCGTGGCTGCGCCCGATCGTGGGGGTCAGCCTGTGCTCGCGCGCGCGGCGCTCGATCACGTCGAGCAGCTTGTCGAGATCGGCGAGCAATATGTCCGACGCCCGCGCCAGCTGCACCGCCAGACAGGTGTCGAGCACGTCGGAGCTGGTCATCCCCTGGTGCAGGAAGCGCGCCTCCGGCCCGGTACGCTCCGAGACATGCGTCAGAAAGGCGATGACGTCGTGCTTCGTCTCCGCCTCGATCGCGTCGATCCGCTCGACATCGAAATCGGCGTCGTTCATCGCCCAGATCTTGTCGGCGGCCTCCTTCGGCACCACGCCCAGTTCGGCGAGCGCGTCGGTGGCGTGCGCCTCGATCTCGAACCAGATGCGGAACCGCGCCTGCGGTTGCCACAGGGCGGTCATTTCGGGGCGGGAGTAGCGCGGGATCATCGATGGGCCTTTCCGAAGCGTCGAACGGTTGGCCGCGCCCTAGCAACAAGTCGCGGGTGAATCGAGCCTGTCGTGCGACAGAATTGTGACGAAAGGGGGTTTCACCGAAACCGAAACGAACTAGATCGGTTGGGTCATCGCAAAGACGTTCCACAGCATTTCGGAACGGTGCGTTGAAGATGCGAACCAATCCGCAAGGAGTAATTCGATGATGAAGACCGCTTTTCTCGCTGGCGCCATGCTGATGTCGGGTACTGCATTTGCGCAGCAGACCGCCCCTGCGCAGACGACTGCCCCGACGGCACAGACTGCACCGCAGGGTGCGCCGACGACTGCGGCCGATCCGGCGACGACTGCGCAGCCCGACCCTGCGACGCAGACCGCACAGACCACCGCCGAGGCGGGTCAGCCCGCGAGCGGCGACCAGATCGCGCAGATCGTCGAGGCGGAGTTTCCCAAGTACGACAAGGACGGCAAGGGCCAGCTGACCGAGGCGCAGTTCGGCGAATGGATGGTCGCGCTGCGTTCGGCGAGCGAACCGGGTGCCTCCGCCGACAAGCCCGAGGTGAAGGCATGGGTCAAGCAGGCGTTCGCCCAGGCCGACAAGGACAAGTCGAAGGCGGTGTCCAAGGCCGAGTTGACCAGCTTCCTCAGCCAGAGCGCCTGATCACTTCGCAAGTCCCCGTTGATGTCGAACCTGCCGCCGGGAGCGATCCCGGCGGTTTCTTTGTGGGCTTCCAGCCCCCGCCCGTTCGTGTCGAGCGCAGTCGAGACACCGTGCGTACCGCCCACGGCACGTCCCTCGACTTCGCTCGGGACGAACGGGTGGCCGTTGCTACAACACCCGCGCGGGATTCCCCACCACGGTCGCCCCCGCCGGCACGTCGCGCGTCACCACCGCGCCCGCGCCGATCAGCGCATCGTCGCCGATCGTGACGCCGGGCAGCAGGATCGCGCCGCCGCCGATCCACACGTTCGCGCCGATCGTCACCGGCCGCCCGAACTCCACCATCCGCGCGCGCACCGCCGGATCGCGCGGATGGTCGGCGGCGAGGATCTGCACGCCCGGCCCGATCTGCGTCTTCGCCCCGATCGTCACCGCGCACACGTCGAGGATCACGCAGCCGAAGTTGATGAACACCGCGTCGCCGAGCGTGATATTGTAGCCATAGTCGATATGGAACGGCGGGCGGACGTTGACCCCCTGCCCGACCGACGCCAGCCCCTCGCGCAGCAGCGCCAGCCGGTCCGCCGGAGCCCATGCCAGCGTCGCATTGTACCGGTCCATCCACGCGCCCGCGCGACCGATGTCGCCGACCAGCTCGGGGTCGCTCGCGTCGTACAGTCCGCCCGCGATCATCTTCTGCTTTTCGGTCGTCAAATCATGCCCTTCGCGCGCAGGCTGGTATGGCCCTTCGCACCGATGATGAGGTGGTCGTGCACCGTGATCCCGAGCGGCTTGCCCGCCGCGGCGATGGTGCGGGTCAGGTCGATGTCGGCACGGCTGGGGCTGTGGTCGCCGCTCGGATGGTTGTGCACGAGGATCAGCGCCGCCGACCCCAGATCGAGCGCGCGGCGGATCACCTCGCGGGTATAGATCGGCGCCTCGTCGATCGTGCCCTCCGCCACCAGTTCGTCGCGGATCAGCAGGTTGCGCGAATTGAGGTGCAGCACCCGGATGCGCTCGATCGCCAGATGCGCCATGTCGGCATGGAGATAGTCGAGCAGCGCCTGCCAGTTCGACAGCACCGGACGCGCGATCACCTGCGCCTGGAGCATCCGCGTCGCCGCCGCCTGCACGATGCGGATCGCCGCGACCGATGCCTCGCCCATGCCCGCCACCTTGGCCAGCGCGGGCGGTTCGGCGGCGAGCAGCCCGCCGATCCCGCCGAATTCGTGCAGCAGCATCTTGGCCAACGGCTTGGTGTCGCGCCGGGGAATCGCCAGCGCCAGCAGATATTCGATCAGCTCATGGTCGAGCAGCCCGTCGCCGCCATGGTCCAGCAACCGCCCGCGCAATCGGGCGCGATGGCCGGTGCCGTCGGTTTCGGGCGCGTTCATGTGGCAAGGGGTAGCGGATTGCCGTCCTTTAGGCGAGCGGACAAGTTTTCGTTGCGATAGCGGAACCGCCCGGGGTCTGCCGCGCTTGACCCGGGCAGGCGCAGCGGCGACGAACGGGGCAAGGCAGTGGAGTGCGTGGTCTGAGCGCTGGCGACCCGGAGACGAGCGACACCGCAGCGCGCCCCCCGCGCCGCATCCGCCGCCGGTTCGCGCGGGTGCTGCTGGTCGTCTGCCTGATCGTCCTCGCGCTCGCCGCGCTGCTGTGGACGCAGCGCAAGCCGATCGCGGACCAGGTGGTCCGCCGCGAACTCGAACGGCGCGGGGTCGCCGCGCGCTACCGCGTTGCGGAGATCGGCTTCGGGCGGCAACGGCTGGTCGATGTCGTGCTCGGCGATCCGAAGGCCCCCGACCTGATCGCCGACTGGATCGAGGTCGACACCCGGGTCGGCCTGTCCGGCGCGTCCGTCACCGGCGCGCGTGTCGGCCACGCCCGGCTGCGCGCGACGCTGCGCGGCGACGGCACGGTTTCGTTCGGGCAGATCGACCGGCTGCTGCCCCCGCCCTCGGGCAAGCCGTTCGCACTGCCCGATTTCGACGTTGCGGTGAACGACGGGCGCATCCGCCTCACCACGCCGTACGGTGTGGTCGGCGCGAAGGTCACGGGCAAGGGGCGGCTCAGCGACGGCTTCACCGGGCGGCTGGCGGCGGTGTCGGAGCGACTCGCGCTGAACGGCTGCCGTATCGACCGGCTGGCGACGCTGCTCGCGGTGCGGATCGCCGCCGGTCGCCCGCAAGTGACCGGCCCGGTCCGCGCGGCGGCGGTCGGCTGCGGCGACGTGGCGGTCGCCGCACCGGTGCTCGATCTCGACCTGCTGCTGTCGGAGGCGTTCGATCGCTGGCGCGGGCGGGCGGGAGTCGCCACCGGCGCAATCTCGGCACCAAAGACCCGTGTCGCCTCGCTCGCCGGGACGATCGGCTTCGACGGCAGCGCGAAGGGCACGCGCGGTACGATCGACCTGCGCTCCGGCGCCTTTGCGGTCCCCGACCTGACCGGCGCGCGGCTCGCCGTCGCCGGACGCTATGCGCTGGGCGGCGTGCCCGCGTTCGAGGGGCGGGTATCCGCCGCCGGCGCCGCGCTGCCGGGTGCGACCCGCGCCGCCATCGCCCGCGCCGCCGACGGCGCTGGCGGATCGCCGCTCGCCCCGCTCGCGCGTGCCGCCACGCTTGCCGCCGTCCGCGCGGCGGGCCGGTTCGACGTGACCGCCGATCTCGCCGCCCGCCCGCTCGCCGCCGAGGTCGAACGCCTCGCCTTCACCAGCGCCAGCGGGGTACGGGCGAGCCTGCGCGACGGCCCGGTACGCTGGGTGTCGGGCAAGGGGGTCACGCTGAACGGCACGCTGGCGCTCGTCGGCGGCGGCCTGCCCGCCGCGCGGGTCACGCTGGCGCATGCCGGACCGGGCGCACCCCTCACCGGCACCGCGATCGTGCAGCCCTATGCGGCGGGCGAAGCCCGGCTGGCGCTGACCCCCGTCACCTTCCGCACCGGCGGCGGCGGCACCACCCGGATCGAGACGCGCGCGACCCTGTCCGGCCCGTTCAGCGGCGGGCGGGTCGACGGCCTGACGCTGCCGGTCGACGCGCGCTGGGACGGTGCGGGGCGGCTGGTCGTGAACACCGGCTGCGTGCCCGTCACGTTCGACCGGCTGCGCGTGTCGGCGCTGACGCTGGACCCGACGCGGCTGCGGCTGTGCGCGAGCGACGGCGGCATGTTCGCCCTTGCGAACGGGCGGATCGGCGGCGGCATCGCGAGCGGACCGCTCGCCTTGCGCGGCACGCTCGGCGGCTCCCCCGTCACCCTCGCCGCCGCATCGGCGCGCTTCGGCCTCGCCGATCTCGGCTTCTCGCTGGGCACGGTGCGCACCCGGCTGGGCAGTCCCGACCGGGTGAGCGTCCTCGATGTCGCGACGCTCACCGGGCGGGTCGCGAACGGTGCCGTCGCAGGCCGCTTCGCCGGGGGCGAGGGGCAGATCGGCAACGTGCCCTTGCTGATTCGCGAGGCGGCGGGCGACTGGCGGCTGGCGGGCGGCGTGCTGACGCTGAACGGCGCGGTCGGCGTGCGCGATGCCGATGCCGCGCCGCGGTTCGAGCCGCTCGGCAGCGACGACTTCACGCTGACGCTGGCGGGCAATGCGATCCGCGCCGGGGGCACGCTGAAGCATCCGGCCAAGGGGGTGAAGGTCACCGACGTGACGATCGTCCACGACCTCGCGACCGGACGCGGCAATGCGGTGCTGGACGTACCCGGCATCGCCTTCGACGAGAAGTTCCAGCCGAACGAGCTGACCCGGCTGACCTTCGGCGTCATCGCCGATGTGAAGGGCAGCATCGCGGGTCGCGGCGACATCGCGTGGAGCCCGGCGGGTGTCACCAGCACCGGCACCTTCCGCACCGCAGGCACCGATCTCGCCGCCGCCTTCGGCCCCGTCACCGGCCTGTCGGGCGAGATCCGCTTCACCGACCTCTTGGGCCTCGTCAGCGCGCCCGGTCAGGTCGCGACCATCGCCGAGGTCAATCCCGGCATCGCCGTCACCGACGGCGTCGTCCGCTATCGCCTGATCGAGGGGCAGCGGGTGCAGATCGCGGGCGGACGCTGGCCGATGGGCGGCGGCGAGATGGTGCTGGAACCCACCATCCTCGACTTCGCCGAGGACCGGGAGCGGCGGCTGACCTTCCGCGTGACCGGCGTCGATGCCGGGCTGTTCCTGCAACAGTTCCAGTTCGACAACATCAATGCCTCGGGCGTGTTCGACGGGGTGCTGCCGATGATCTTCGATGCGAACGGCGGGCGGATCGAGGGCGGGCGGCTGCAATCGCGCGGGCCGGGCAACCTGTCCTATGTCGGCGAAGTGACCCGGAAGGATGTCGGCTTCTGGGGCAATCTCGCGTTCCAGGCGCTGAAATCGATGAACTATCGCGGTCTCACCGTCGAGATGGACGGGCCGATCGCGGGCGAGATGGTGACGGCGATCCGCTTCTCGGGCGTCAGCCAGGGCGAGGGCACCTACAGCAACTTCCTGATCCGCCGCCTCGCGCGACTGCCGTTCGTGTTCAACGTGCGGATCAAGGCGCCCTTCCGCCAGCTGATCGATTCGGTGCAGAATTATTACGACCCCAAGCGGCTGATCGAACGCAACTTGCCCGCACTCCAGGCCGAACAGCGCCGCCGCGAGGCGGGCTTGCCGCCTGCCGCGCTCGACACCACCATTCAGCCATCCGAAAGCGAGACTGTGCCATGAGCGAGACGGTGAGGACGATGCGATCTGTGGCAATCGGTGCCGCGCTGCTGGCGGCGGGGGGATGCGTCAACGTGTCCGCCCCCGACAAGCCGATCGTCATCAATCTCAACATCAACATCACGCAGGAAGTGGTGTATCGTCTGGACGGCGAAGCGAAATCGCTGATCCAGAGCCAGCCGGGGATTTTCTGACCATGCATGTTTTCGTGAAGTACGGCCTTGCCGCAGCGGCGCTGGTGGCGATCGGCGGCATTGCGGGCACCGCATGGGCGCAGCGCGACCCTGCGTACCAGGCGGCGCGCGCCGCGGGGCAGGTGGGCGAGCAGCCCGACGGCTATCTGGGCGTCGTAGGCAACGCCTCGGCGGACATCCGCGCGCTGGTCGCCAACATCAACATCCAGCGCAAGGCCGCCTATACCCGCGGCGCACAGTCGGGCGCGACCGTCGAGCAGTTCGCCTTCGTCTCGGGCTGCAACCTGATCCAGCAGACCAAGCCGGGCGAGAAGTACAAGACGCCGGGCGGCGAATGGGCGACGCGCGGGAACGGCCCACCGGAGCGCGATCCGCGCTGCGTGTGACGGGCGGGCCTTGGCCTACCCGTTCGTGTCGCGCGCAGTCGAGACACCCGGCGCAACGCCTGCGGCACGTCCCCCGACTTCGCTCGGCACGAACGGTGTAGGCCGAAGGTCGCGCCCTATCCGTGCCGCCGCCCGAAATCCTCGCGCGCGTCGTCCTGTCCCTGTTCCACGATCGAGCGGCGGATCGCGCGGGTGCGGCTGAACAGCTCGAATAGTTCGTCGCCCTTGTCCCAGCGGATCGCGCGTTGCAGCGCCGACAGATCCTCCGAGAAGCGCTGGAGCATCGCCAGCACCGCATCCTTGTTGGCGAGGAACACGTCGCGCCACATCGTCGGGTCGGACGCGGCGATGCGGGTGAAATCGCGGAAGCCCCCCGCGGAATATTTGATGACCTCGCTCTGCGTCACCGCCTCCAGATCGCTGGCGGTGCCGACGATGGTATAGGCGATCAGGTGCGGCAGGTGGCTGGTGATCGCCAGCACCAGGTCATGGTGCCCCGCCTCCATCACCTCGATCTCCGCGCCGATCCGCCGCCAGAATTCGGCGACCCGCTCGACGGCCAGCGGATCGGCGTCGGCGGCGGGGGTCAGGATGCACCAGCGGCCCTTGAACAGCGTGGCGAACCCCGCCTCCGGCCCGCTGCGCTCGGTGCCCGCCACCGGATGCGCGGGGACGATCGCGACGCCCGGCAGCGCCTGCGCCAGCGCGGCGGCGATGCCCGCCTTGCTCGACCCCACGTCGCTGACGACGACGCCCGGCGGCAGGTCCGCTGCGATCTCGGCGGCGACCGCGCCGATCGCGCCGACCGGCACGCACAGGATCACGAGATCGGCATCGATCACCGCCGCGCCCGCCGTATCGGTCACGTCGTCGACGATGCCGAGTGCGCGCACCGCCTCGCGCGCCGCCGGGTCAGCGTCATGCCCGGTCAGCCGGACGCCGGGCATGTCGGCGCGCACCGCACGGGCGATCGACGATCCGATCAGCCCCAGCCCGATGATCGTGACGCGCGCGAAGGGAAGCATCAGCCGCCCACGATCTCGCGCAGCGCGGCGGCGACCCCGCGCACCTCTGCCTCGGTCCCGATCGAGATGCGCAGGCCGTTGGCCAGCCCCTGCCCCGGCAGCCAGCGGACGATGAAGCCCCGCTCCATCAGCGCCTGATAGGCGTCGCCTGCCGATACCGGCCCCTCGAACAGCACCAGCACGAAATTGGCCCTCGACGGCACCGCGCGCAGTCCCGCATTGCCGAGCGCGGCGATCTCGCCCTCGAACCACGTCCGCCACTGAAGATTGTGGGCGCGGCTGGCCGCGACGAAGCCCGTGTCGCGGATCGCGGCGATCGCCGCCTGCTGTCCCGCGGTAGTGACGTTGAACGGCGCGCGGATGCGGTGCATCGCATCGATCGCCTCCGCCGGGCCATAGCCCCAGCCGATCCGCTCGGCGGCAAGGCCGTGGATCTTGGAGAAGGTCCGCGTCACCAGCACGTTGGGCTGGCTCCGGGCGAGGTCGAGACCATGGTCGTCGTCCGCCGCGTCGAGATATTCGGCATAGGCCTGATCGAGCACCAGCAGGATGTCGCCGCGCAGCCCCGCGTGCAATCGCGCGATCTCCTCGCGCGGGGCGAAGGTGCCGGTCGGATTGTTCGGATTGGCGACGAACACCACCCGCGTGCGATCGGTGACGCAGGCGAGGATCGCATTGACATCGGTCGCATGATCCCGGTCGGGTGCCACCACCGGCGTCGCCCCCACCCGCCGCGCCGCGATCTCATAGACCGAAAAGCCGTAGCGCACGAAGATCACCTCGTCGCCCGGCCCGGCATAGGCCCCGGCGGCAAGATGCAGCACCTCGTCCGACCCGGTGCCATAGATCACCCGCGCCGGATCGAGGCCGTGCGCATCGGCGATCGCCTGCCGCAGGTCGACGGCGGCGGCGTCCGGGTACCGCTCGAGGCTGCGATCGGCGGTCGCGAAGGCGGCGCGGGCATGGGGCGAGGTGCCCAGCGGATTCTCGTTCGACGACAGCTTGGCCACCTGCCGCCCGTCGTCGGTCTTCGACCGGCCGGGGACATAGGGGGCGATGCCGAGGATCCACGGCTTGGGAACGGGTGCGCTCATGGCGCCGCCACCTGCGCCAATCGTCCGGCGAACGCAAGGCTTGCCCCCGCTTGGCTATGGCGCATCAACCATCGCCTGCTATGGGGAAACTTCGTGCATGGGGGCGGCACAGGGGCGACGATGCGGGCGGGCGACGGGTTCTGGCGGGCGATGCAGGGGGCACGGCGTGCCAACCTGCTCGACGACGGCGCGCATCCCCCGGTGCCCGGCAGCCGCGCGGCCACGCGCCGCACGCTGCTGAAAGGGCTGGCGGCGACCGGACTGGCCGGGGCGGCGGGGCCGCTGCCCGCGCTGCCGCAGGCGGCCGGGCGGGTCGCGATCATCGGCGGCGGCCTTGCCGGGCTGAGCGCGCTGCACCACCTGCGCCGCGCCGGGATCGATGCGCGGCTGTACGAGGCGGGCGGACGGCTCGGCGGGCGGGTGCATACGATCCGGCGCGAGGACGGCACCGCGTTCGAGCGCGGCGGGCAGCTGGTCAACACCGACCATGCCGACATGCACGCGCTCGCCCGCCGCTTCGGCATCGCGCTGGTCGATCGCAAGGCCGCGCCGCATCGCACCGTGGTGGTCAGCGACGGCGCGGCGCTCGCCGATGCGCGGCTGGCGGCGGCGCTGCGCCCGATCGCCCGGCGGATCGACCTCGATGCGCAGCGGCTGGCGGCGGATTTCACCGCCACCGCCCGCGCGCTCGACCGGCTGTCGATGGCGGCGTATCTCGATGCCCATGCCGCGCTGATCCCCGCCCCATGGGTCCGTCACCTGCTCGAACAGACCGCGCGCACCGAATATGGCGTCGAGCCCGCGCAGGTCTCGGCGATCGGCCTGCTGTTCAACCTGCCGGTGGTGGACGGCGAGCGGGTCGAGGTGCTCGGCGGCAGCGACGAACGCTATGTCCTTTCGGGCGGCAGCGCGACGCTGATCGATGCGCTTGCCGCCGCCCATGCCGACCGGATCGTGACAGGCCGCGAGGCGATCCGGATCGAGGCCGACCGGCGCGGCGCGGGGGTGGTGTTCCGCGACCTGTCGCGCGTCGCGTGCGACCATGTGGTGCTGGCGGTCCCGGCGCGCATCGCCCGGCGGATCGAGATCACCGCTCCGCTGCCCCGGCGCTGGCGGCGGTTCCTCGACGTCATGGAGCTGGGCCGCAACGAGAAGCTGCAATGGGCGATGGCGGCGACGCCGTGGCGCGGCGCGATCGGTGAAGGCGGCGAGCTGTGGTCCGCCGATCGCCACGCACCTGCTGCGCAGGGGTGGGACGCGACGGTGCGCGGCGGGGCGGAGCGGCCGGTGTGGAACTGGTTCTTCGGCGGCGCGCAGGCCGGGCAGTTCGCGTCCGACCGCTGGCTGCCCGCCCCGCCGACGCTCGACGCGCTGTTCGCCCCCGCGCTGCCGCCGCTCAGTACGGCGCGGGCGCAGGATTTCGGCTTCGACCGCAGCGACTGGGGCGGCGATCCGCTGATCGGCGGGGCCTATGTAAACTATCCGCCGGGGATGCTGACCGACTTCGCCTCGCTGCTGTGGCTGGAAGAGGCGGACGGCCGCGCGACGCAGGTGGCGCGCGCGGGCCGGATCGTGTTCGCGGGCGAGCATCTGTCCGATGCCTATCCCGGATATATGAACGGCGCGGCGCAGACCGGGCGGCTGGCGGCGGCATCGCTGCTCGGGCGGCGGATCGCGCCCGACGCGGCTTGAACCGGGTGCCCGTGGGGTCTAGCGGGGCGGCCATGGATTCCCGTTTCGGTCCCGACCGGCGCGTCACTTTGTCCAGCCCGCTCGCGCTCGACGGCGGGGCGGTGCTGGACCGGATCGACATCGCCTATGAAACCTATGGCACGCTCAATGCGGCGCGCGACAATGCGGTGCTGATCTGCCACGCGCTGACCGGCGACCAGCATGTCGCATCCGCGCATCCGCGCACCGGCAAGCCCGGCTGGTGGTCGCGCATGGTGGGGCCGGGCAAGCCGATCGACCTGAACAGGCAATTCGTGATCTGCTCGAACGTGCTGGGCAGTTGCATGGGATCGAGCGGCCCGGCGAGCATCGATCCGGCGACCGGCACCCCCTATGCCATGCGCTTCCCGGTGCTGACGATCCGCGACATGGTGCGGGCGCAAGGCATGCTGCTCGACCATCTCGCCATCCCCCGGCTGCGTGCGGTGGTCGGCGGATCGATGGGCGGCATGCAGGCGCTGTCATGGGCCGCGACCCTGCCCGACCGGGTGGAAGCAGTGGTGGTGATCGCCTCCACCGCGCGGCATTCGGCGCAGAACATCGCGTTCCACGAAGTGGGGCGACAGGCGATCATGGCCGATCCCAACTGGCGCGGCGGCGACTATTACGCCGACGGCGCGCCGCCCTCGGCCGGACTGTCGGTCGCGCGGATGGCGGCGCACATCACCTATCTCTCCGAAGCGGGCCTGACCGCCAAGTTCGGGCGCAAGCTCCAGGCGCGGCCCGACGGGCAGGCAGGCACCAAGACCTTCGGCTTCGACGCGGATTTTCAGGTGGAGAGCTACCTGCGGCATCAGGGCCTCGCCTTCACCGACCGGTTCGACGCCAATTCCTATCTCTACATCACCCGTGCGCTCGACTATTTCGATCTGGCGGAGGAACATGGCGGGGTGCTGGCCAACGCCTTCCGCGCGACGAAGGCGCGGTTCTGCATCGTCAGCTACGATACCGACTGGCTCTATCCCACCAGCGAATCGCGCAACATCGTGCACGCGCTCAACGCAGCCGGGGCACCGGCCAGCTTCGTCGAGCTGTCCTCGCCGTTCGGCCATGATGCGTTCCTGCTCGAATCCCCCGATCTCGACCGGGTGATGGCGGGCTTTCTGGGGACGGGGGCATGACGATCGCGCTGTCCGACGATCGCGACCGGCTCGACATCGATCGTATCCATGCATGGCTCGCCGCCAGCTACTGGTCGCCGGGCATCGCACGCGATCTGGTGGCGCGCGCCATCGCCGGGTCGCAGCCGATCGGTGCGTACCGCGACGGGGTGCAGGTGGGGTTCGCGCGGGCGATCACCGACCGGGCGACCTTCGCGTGGATCGCCGACGTGTTCGTCGACGACGCTGCGCGCGGACAGGGGATCGGGCGGGCGATGGTGCGGTGGCTGGTCGATCATCCCGACCTCGCGGGCATCCGCCGCATCGGCCTCGTCACCGCCGATGCCCATGGGGTCTATGCACCGCTCGGCTTTCATCCGTTGCTGCGGCCCGAGCGCTATATGGAACGGCTGTCGGCGGAAGCGGCGGCGATGCTGAAGGCGATGCCATGACGACGATTGCGGCGCTGCGCCCCGACCTCGCGATCATCGCCGCGCATGTCGCGCCGGGTGCCCGCGTGCTCGACGTCGGCTGCGGCGACGGGCAGTTGATGGCCGCACTGCGCGACGAACGCGGCGTCGATGCGCGGGGGCTGGAGATCGACCCGCGCAACGTCGCCGACGCGATGGCGCGCGGGCTGTCGGTGATGCAGGGCGATGCCGACCGCGACCTTGCCGACTATCCCGACGCCAGCTTCGATTACGCGATCCTCAGCCAGACGCTGCAGACCGCGATGCGCCCGCATGTCGTGCTCGACCATCTGCTGCGGATCGGCGCGCAGGCGTTCGTGTCCTTCCCCAATTTCGCGCACTGGCGGGTGCGCGCGTCGCTGCTCTGGGGCGGGCGGATGCCGGTGACGAAGCTGCTGCCGATGGAATGGTATGAGACGCCGAACATCCACCATGTGACGATCGACGATTTCCGCGCCTTCGTCGCCAAGCGCGGGATCACGGTGGTCGACGCCTGGTTCCTGTCGGGCGGCAAGCGGACCACCGCGGCGGCGGCGAACTTCCGCGCCGAACATGCGGTGTTCCTGCTGAAGCGATAGGGTCTGATGGCCGGTACCGCTTCCACGCAAATGGATCGAACTCCAGCCGTTAACCAACCCTAAGGCATTGATGCGGATAGTGCTTGCCCACCGGGGTAAGTCGGGAATCGGTTCGATGCGTACACGTCTGACTCTGCTGTTCCTGGGTGGCGTCGCGCTGCTCGGCGGGTGTTCCAGGAAGCTGCCCGAGGTAGCCGCCGTGCCCCAGCCCGGCCCGCCGCCGGTGGTGGCACGCCCCATGCCCAAGCCGCCGCAGGGGGCCGCCGCCAACCTGACCATTCCCGCCGCGATGCCGGACGGCGGCTATGCGACCCCCAATCGCGCGCTGTCGACCGATGCGACGCTGTGGCACCTGCGCTCGGCGCTGAACGTCGCCGCGCTGCAATGCGATGTCGCCGATCCGAACGGGGTCGCGCAGTACAACCGCCTCATCAAGGTCCATGCCGCCCGCCTCGCCGCCGCGCACCACGCGCTGGAGGCGGAATACCGCCGCGGCGGCGGCGACTGGCAGGACCGGTTCGACGATGCGATGACGCGGGTCTACAACTATTTCGCCCAGCCGCCGGTGCGCGCGCAGTTCTGCGCGACCGCGATGCCGATGCTGGCGCAGGTGGCGGACCTGCCGCCGGGCGGCCTCGACGGCTTCGCCAATGCCGGGCTCGCCTCGCTCGACCAGCCGTTCGTCGATTTCTATCGCGCCTATGACGCCTATCGCACCGATCTGGCGGCGTGGCAGGCGGGCCAGCCGCCGAAGCTGGCGGTCGATCCGCAGATCCTGATCGCGTCGAGCGACGTGACCGGCGGCAGCTACCGCGTGGCGGCGCGGTAGGGGCCATGCCCCCCGTTCGTCCCGAGCGAAGTCGGGGGACGTACCGCGAGCGCTGCACACGGTGTCTCGACTGTGCTCGACACGAACGGTGGAGATCCCGGCCTGCCCGACGCTTCAGTCATCCTCGTCCTCGAACCCCACGAGGTCGAGCGCGCGCGCCTTGATCTGGCGGGTCATGCACCAATGGACCAGCGCGTCCTCGCGGCCATGCGTCACCCACACCTCCTTGGGCGCGATCTCCAGCAGCGTGGTGGTCAGTTCGTCCCAGTCGGCATGGTCGGACAGGATCAGCGGCAGCTCGACGCCGCGCTGTCGCGCACGCTGGCGCACCCGCATCCAGCCGCTGGCCATCGCGGTGATCGGATCGGGCAGCCGCCGTGACCAGCGATCGCCCAGCGCCGAGGGCGGGGCCATCACGATCCGCCCCTGCATCTCCGCCTTGCCCGCCCCCGCGACGGGCCGCAGATCGCCCAGCTCGACGCCCCATTCGCGGTACAGGTCGCACAGCCGCTGCAACGCGCCGTGGAGATAGATCGGCGCGTCATGCCCCAGCGCGCGCACCTCGGCGATCACCCGCTGCGCCTTGCCCAGCGCATAGGCGCCGACCAGCACGCAGCGCTCCGGCTCGGTCGCCAGCGCGTGGAGCAGCTTGGCCATCTCGCCCGGCGTATCGGGATGGCGGAACACCGGCAGGCCGAAGGTCGCCTCGGTCACGAACACGTCGCAGGGCACCGGCACGAACGGCGCGCAGGTCGGGTCCGCCCGCCGCTTGTAGTCGCCCGACACCACCACCCGCTCGTCCGCATGGTCGAGCACGATCTGCGCCGACCCCAGCACATGGCCCGCGGGCACGAAGCCGACCTCGACCGGCCCCAGCGTCACGCTCTCGCCATAGGCCACGGGCACGCCGTTCTGCGGCCCGTAGCGCGCCGCCATGATCGCCAGCGTCTCGGGGGTAGCCCAGACCTGCCCGTGCCCGCCGCGCGCGTGATCGGCATGGCCATGCGTCACCAGCGCGCGCGCAACCGGTTGCGACGGATCGATCCACGCATCGATCGCGGGCAGGTAGATGCCGCCGGGCTGCGGCGCGATCCAGCGGGCAAGGCTCATGGAAAGGACATGGGAGGTACGCGGCGCGCTGCCAAGGCATGCCGCCCGATCCCGCTTGCCATACCCTTGCCCGAGCGGCGATAGCGTGGCCATGACCTGGATCCCGGAGCGGACGGTACCGACGGTACCGGCAAGCGATGCGGCGGACTTCGCCGCGACGCACGGCAGCGCCTATCAACCCGTCGTCCTGCGCGGCCTCGTCGCCGACTGGCCGCTGGTGCAGGCCGGGGCGAACGGCGCACGGGCGGCGGCCGACTGCCTCGCGCGCTACGACCGGGGCGATCCGACCCATGTGATGCGGGGACCACCCGAGATCGGCGGGCGGTTCTTCTATGACGACGCGATGCGCGGCTTCAACTTCAAGGTCGAACGCGCGCCGCTTTCCACGCTGATGGCCGAACTGATCGCGCGCGCGGACGACGCCGCCCCGCCCGGCCTCTACGCCGGATCGGCCCCGACCGCGCAGCACCTGCCAGGCTTTGCCGAGGCGCATCCGATGCCGCTCGCCCACCCGGACGTGCCGCCGCGCATCTGGGTCGGCAACCGGACGCGGGTCGCGGCACATTACGACGTGTCGGACAATGTCGCGGTGGTCGCGATGGGGCGGCGGCGCTTCACCCTGTTCCCGCCTGCCGCCACGCCCGACCTCTATGTCGGTCCCTTGGACGTCACGATCGCCGGGCAGCCGGTGAGCATGGTCGACCTCGCCGCACCCGACCTCGCCCGCTTCCCCCGCTTCGCCGCCGCGATGGACCAGGCGATGAGCGTCGTGCTCGAACCGGGCGACGCGATCTTCGTGCCGACCTTGTGGTGGCATGCGGTCGAGGCGCTCGATCCGGTCAACATCCTCGTCAACTACTGGTACAACCAGCCGCCCGCCGGTTCGCCCTTCGCCGCGCTGCTCCATGCGATGCTTTCGATCCGCGACCTGCCCGCGCCCGAGCGCGCGGCTTGGGCGGTGTGGTTCGAGCAATATGTGTTCCGCGCGGATGCCGCGCACAGCGCCGACCATCTGCCGCCGCATGCGCAAGGGGTGGCGGGACCGCCCTCGCCCGGGCGCGAACAGGCGATGCGCGCCTATCTGCGCCGCGCGCTGGGATAGCGCTTCCCGCCCCCTCCCGTTCGTCCCGGGCGAAGTCGAGGGACGTGCCGAACGCGCATCGCATGGTTCGCCGGTGCTCGACCCGACGGTCGCCCCGCTACCCCCGCATCGGCGCGGTGCGCGCGACATAGGCGGCATGGTCGGGCATGCGCTGCGCCATGTCGGCATAGGCGGCGGCAAGGCGCGTCATCGCGTCGGCCACCCGCGCCTCGTCCAGCGAATCGGCCACCACGTCGTGGCCGACCGGCCAGATGCCCTGCCCGAACATCACCGACACCCAGCTCGGCACCTCGAACAGGTCATGGTCGTAGCGCAGGATGCGGCCCTTCTCGCGGAACAGTTCGATCTTGTGCGCCAGCGTGTCGGGGATCGGCATATCGCGGACGTAGCGCCAGAACGGCGTGTCGTCCCGCCGCGTCGCCTTGTAGTGCAGGATGATGAAGTCGCGGATGTAGTCGAACTGCTCGCCCATCAGCCGGTTGTATTCGCGCCGCTCGACCGCGGCATGGCCGCTGTCGGGGAACAGCCAGAACAGCTTGGAGATGCCGGTCTGGATCAGGTGGATCGAGGTCGATTCGAGCGGTTCGAGGAACCCGCCCGACAGGCCCAGCGCGACGACGTTCTTCTCCCACAACCGCTCGCGCACCCCGGCGGTGAAGCGAAGGCTGCGCGGCTCGGCGGTCGGCGCCCCGTCGAGGTTGGCGAGCAGCACCTCCTGCGCGCGCGCGTCGTCGGTGAAGCCGCTGGCATAGACATGGCCGTTGCCCGTGCGGTGCTGGAGCGGGATGCGCCATTGCCAGCCGCCCTCGCGCGCGGTTGCGCGGGTATAGGGCAGCAGCGGCCCGACCCGCTCGGAGGGCACCGCGATCGCCCGGTCGCACGGCAGCCAGTGCGACCAGTGGCGATAGCCGACCCCCAGCGCCTCCCCCAGCAGCAGCGAGCGGAACCCCGAACAGTCGATGAAGAACGCGCCCGCCACCCGGCGGCCGTCGTCCAGCACGACTGCCGTCACATGCCCGCTTTCGCCGTTCCGCTCGACGGACGCGATCCGTCCCTCGACCCGGCGCACGCCCTGTGCCTCCGCCCGTTCGCGCAGGAACTTCGCATACAGGGCGGCATCGAAATGATAGGCATGGGCCAGTTGCGACGCCGGGCTGCGCGCATCGGCCACCGGCGGCGCGAAGCGATGCGCGGCGGCGGCCTGCGCCGACATCGAGAATCGCTCGAAATCGGCCATGCCGTGCGCGCGGCGGTGCTTCAGCCAGTGCTGGTGGAACGCCACCCCCTCGAAATCGCGCCCGATCGTGCCGAAGGGGTGGATATAGCGCTCGCCCACGGCGCCCCAGTCGGCGAATTCGATGCCGAGCTTGAAGGTCGCGCCGGTCTTCGCGACGAACTCCGCCTCGTCGATGCCGAGCAGGCGGTTGAACTGCAGGATCGGCGGGATCGTCGCCTCGCCCACCCCTACGGTGCCGATCGCATCGGATTCGACCAGCGTGATCGTCCGCCGCCCGTCGTCGAGATAGCGCGAGGCCGCCGCCGCCGCCATCCAGCCCGCCGTGCCGCCGCCGACGATCACCACCGATTCGATCGGCGCTGCCGCCCGGCTCATATCCGCTCCCCCGTCATCCGGCCCATCCATGTCGCATAGGGTTCGGCCAGCGCCACCGCCTGCGCATTGCGGCGGTCCTGTGCCGCCCGCGCGGCGGCGACGGCGTGCGGATCGTCGGCGGCGCGGTGTGCGGGCACACCGGCCACGATGCCGATCCCGCCGAGCAGCTGCGTCCACAGGTCGCGCGGGATCGGGTCTTCCTCGACATGGGGCAGGCGCGACCGGCGCGCGAACTCCGACAGGCGCAGCGCCAGCATCGGCGACGGGCGCGCCCGCAGCGGATGCCCTGCGGGCAACGCCACCAGATGCGCCGCCACGAAATCGCGCATCGCATCCGCCGCCAGCGCCGCGCGGCGATTATATTCGTCGCGCTCCAGCGGATGAATGTCCCGCCCGGGCAACAGCTCGACCAGCAGTTCGATCGCCTGCGCCGCGAGCGCGAGGTTCGCCTGCCCCAGCGGCGGCAGCAGCGCGGCGGCATCGCCCAGCGCCACCACCCGCCCGGTCCACGCCGCGCGCCGCCGCCCGCTGCGCAAGCGGGTGCCGTCACCGCCCCGGCGCATCGTCACCCGCCGCAGCGCGTCGCGCCCCGGCGAGAACAGCTCGATCCGGTCATCCCGCAGTTCGACGCGGTCGACCACCGACAGCACCGGCGCGGCATGATCGATCGCCACCCGGTCGACGGCCAGTTCGTCGGACCAGTCGATCCAGTCGCTGCCCGCCACCCCCGACGCATCGACCACCAGATCGGCATCGACACCGGCGGGGCGGCTATCGCCCGGCGGCTCGATCGCGACGCCCAGATGCCGGGCGAGCGCCGCCAGATACCGGCGACAGGCATCGGGGGACCAGCGCAGGCCGTGGTCGATATCGCTCAGCGGCGATGCGGGATCGTCGGCAGCCTCGGCGAAGCGCCCGGCCATCGCCAGCGCGACGGCGGGGCCGGTCGGCGCGCTCGCCGCGGGTTCGGCACGTCCGCTCCAGTTGCCCGCAAAGCCGTGCGCGACCGGATCGGCGACCGCGCCGTGCCCGATCCACCAGTCGCGCCCGTCCGCGCGCCAGCCGCCGCTGTGGCACGTCGCCAGCCGGTGACTCGCCCCGGCGCGGCGGATCAGACCCGCCTCCTCGATCCCGATCCGTGCGTGCAGCCGCGCCAGCATCGGCAGGCTGCCATGCGCCGCATCGGCCATGGCATGCGGCGGCACCGCTACCGGCAGCAAGCGCACCCGCGCGCCCGGCAGCGTGCGGGCCAGCGCGCAGGCGGCGAGCAGCGCGACCTGCCCGCCGCCCACCACCGCGATCGTGCCGAGCGGCGCGCGCGCGTTCACGCCGCCCGCCCCAACGCACGGGCGTGGGGCGGCATCGCCGCGACCTGCGCCCCGATCTCGTCGCGCAGGTCGCCCAGCGCCTTCGCCAGCGCGGCGTCGGCGGGAATGTCGGCGCGCGGGTCGTAACCCTCGGGCACCACCCCCTGCCCCAGATAGACCGCGATCCAGCTCGGCTCGAGGAACAGCCCCTCGCCGTACCGCTCGACCCGCCCGGTCGCGCGCCACAGGTCCATCTTGCCCGCCAGCGTATCGGGCACGGCCATCGTGCGGACATGGCGCCAGAACGACGAATCGTCGCGGCGCGTGGCGTGGTAATGGAGGATCAGGAAATCGCGGATGCGGTCATATTCCATGTCGACCAGCCGGTTGAATTCGGCCCGGTCGGCATCCTCGACGCCGTTCAGCGGGAACAGCTCGATCAGCCGGGCGATCGCCATCTGCACCAGATAGATGGAGGTCGATTCGAGCGGTTCGAGGAACCCCGATGCCAGCCCCACCGCGACGACATTGCCGACCCAGCTCCGCGCCCGCCGCCCCGCCCTGAACCGCAGGACGCGCGGATCGGCGAGCGGCCGCCCCTCGATCGCCGCCAGCAGCGCCTGCGTCGCGGCGTCCTCGTCCAGATGCGCGGAGGAGAAGACATAGCCGTTGCCGACCCGGCTGGTCAGCGGAATGCGCCAGCGCCACCCCGCCGCCATCGCGGTCGCGCGGGTATAGGGCTCGATCTCCCCCCCGGGCGAGGCGCACGGCACCGCGACCGCGCGGTCGCACGGCAGCCAGCGCGACCAGTCCTCCCAACGCTCGCCCATCGCCTGCCCCAGCAACAGGCTGCGGAACCCCGAACAGTCGACGAACAGGTCGCCCGTCACCCGCTCGCCGCTGTCGAGCAGCAGCGCGGCGACATCGCCGCCGGCGGGATCGCGCTCGACCGACACGACCTTCGCCTCGGTGCGGCGCACGCCCAGCGGCTCGGCGAAGGCACGCAGGAACGGGCCGAACTTCGTGGCGTCGAACTGATAGGCATAGCCGTAGCTGGCGGCGAGCGAGAGATCGTCGTCGCGCGGAATCGCGAAGCGCCGCGCTTCCGCGGCCTGCACCCCCAGCGAATAGGCGCCGATCGGTGCCGCATGCCCCCCCGCCGCCGCGCGCAGCCAGAAATGATGGAAGCCGACCCCGGCCAGTTCGCGCCCGAAGGTGCCGAAGGGGTGGATGTAGCGCTCGCCGATCGCGCCGAAATCCTCGAACGCGATGCCCAGCTTGTAGGTGGCGTCGGTCGCGGCCATGAACGCCGCCTCGTCGATGCCCAGCGCGGTGACGAACTGGCGGATATGCGGCAGCGTCGCCTCGCCGACGCCGACGATCCCGATCTCCGCCGATTCGATCAGCCGGACGCGCGCCGACCGGCCCAGATGACGCGCTAGCGCCGCGGCCACCATCCATCCGGCGGTGCCACCGCCCACGATCACGACTTCGACCGGCACCCGTTCCACGCCCCTCTCCTGAACCGGGTTGTGGCAAAAAGACAACGCTGACAACAATCATCCGTAATAACGAAATCCATTTTGCTTTCGTGATTGTCCCACGCTGTCAGAAAGCATAAGCAGACACCACGCGGCGCTGTGATGACGGCTCGCGACAGGGTGGCAGCCGGCACTAAGACCGGCGTGCAGGGGAGGAAGTCGATGGCTACCAAGCGCATGCGCTTGTCTTACATGCATTTTCTGAAGTCGGCCGGTGGCGCCTCGGCGCTGGCGCTGGCGCTCCTGGCACAGGGTGCGCAGGCGCAGGACACGGTCGCGCCCGAATCGCAGACCTCGACCGCGACCGAGACGCCGACCGGCGCCCCCGCCAATCCGTCCGACCAGCCCTCGCCCGCCAAGGACGATGCGCCCGCAGGCGACGAGATCGTCGTCACCGGCATCCGCGCCTCGCTCGCCAAGGCGCAGGACATCAAGCGTGACAGCGCGACCGTCGTCGACGCGATCACCGCCGAGGATATCGGCGCGCTGCCCGACCGTTCGGTCAACGAAGCGCTCCAGCGCGTGCCCGGCGTCGCCATCACCCGCTTCGCGGCGGCGGGCGATTCGGCCCACTTCTCGGTCGAAGGTTCGGGCGTCGTCATCCGCGGCCTCACCTTCGTCCGCGGCGAATTCAACGGTCGCGACACCTTCTCGACCTCGGGCGGGCGCGAGATCGGCTTCAACGACGTGGCCCCCGAACTCGTCGGTTCGGTCGAGGTGTTCAAGAACCTGACCTCGGACCTGATCGAGGGCGGCATCGCGGGCACGGTCAACATCAACACCCGCAAGCCGTTCGATTCCAAGAAGCGGCTCGTCTATCTCTCGGCGGAAATGAACTACGCCGACCTGATCGAGAAGTCGGCGCCGACCTTCACCGGCCTGTTCTCCAACCAGTGGGAGCTGTCGAACGGCTCGCGCGTCGGCCTGCTGGTGTCGGGCACCTATTCGCAGCTGTATTCGCAGGCGCATTCGGCGTTCGTCTCCTCGCCGTTCGAGCGTTTCAACGGCACGCGCACCTTCAACGCGGGCACGCCCTATGCCTCGACCGTCACCGACACGTTCAACTGCGGCAACGGACTGACCAGCTGCTACGCGCCGACCGGCGCGGGCGTGCGCACGCAGGACTTCGACCGTCGCCGCTACGGCATCTCGGCCGCCGCGCAGTTCGCGACCGCAGGCGACGAGCTGATCGCCACCGCGCAGTTCCTGCGCACCAACGGCAAGAACACCTGGGTCGAGCGCACGATCGAGCCGAACGTGTGGTATGCGGACGTCAACGCGACCTTCCCGGCACCGGGCACCAGCTACACCTTCGACGACGACCGCGTGTTCGTCAGCGGCAACATCCGCCGTCCGGGCAGCTTCAAGGAAGGCTTCATCCCCGGCTCGAACGGGCAATATGGCCGCCTCACCAACTTCCAGTCGGGCGGCATCTTCACCACCTTCTCGAACCGTGCGCTGTCGAACGAGGCGCAGACCGACGATTACTCGCTGAACTTCAAGGTGACGCCGAGCGACCGGCTGCGCTTCAACTTCGACGGCCAGTACGTCAAGTCGAAGCTGAACGCGACCGACGTCATCATCGATACCGGCACCTGGTCGAACATCTTCCTCGACACGTCGGGCAAGATCCCGCAGGTCGCCTTCTCGATCGGCGACGTGCCCGCCTATAACGGCCGCACCCCCAGCGCCGCCGAATATTTCAGCAACCCGAACAGCATCTATTTCCGCGATGCGTTCAGCGACATCAACGACAACAACGGCGAGGAATGGGCCTTCCGCGCCGACGGCGAATACGACCTGTCGGACAGCGGCTTCCTGCGCCGCATCCGCGTCGGCGGCCGCTATGCCGACCGTGACCAGGTCGTGCGCAACAACGGCTACAACAACTGGGGCGCGCCTTCGGAAACCTGGACCGGCGGCGGCGCGCAGACCTTCGCGTCGATCGATCGCAGCCTGTACGGCGTCTACGGCTTCCCGAACTTCTTCCGCGGGGAAGCGCTCGCGCCGCCCAACGCGAACTATCTGAACCCGGACATCCTGCTCGACTATGACCGGTCGCAGAACCTGCTGCGCCAGATCAACCGGGCCGGTCAGGGCAGCTACACCCCGCTCGAGGACCGGACCTGCCAGAACAATGCGGCGAAGGTGAACCGCTTCTTCTGCCCGAACGAGGTGTTCGACAATTCGGAAACCACGATCGCGGGCTATGCGCGCCTCGACTTCGCGGCTGACCTGGGCGGGACATCGGCGTTCGACGGCAATATCGGCGTCCGCTACGTCAACACGCTCGAACGCTCGTTCGGTGCGGTGACTGCGCCGCTCGCCAATGCGGTGTTCAATCCGACGACCAACCCCGACACCGGTCGTCCCTACACGCTCGCCGAATTCTGCGCCCGTGCGCCGGAACCGGGGCAGCAGCGCGCAGGCATCTGCCAGTTGCCGGCGGCCGACCAGCAGCGGGCGATCGCCTTCGCCAACGGTGCGTCGACGCCCTACACCGGGCGCAACCGCTTCGATCACTGGCTGCCGAGCATCAACCTGCGCTTCAAGCCGACCGAGAAGCTCCAGTTCCGCCTTGCCGGATCGCGGGCGCTCTCGCGGCCGAACTTCGGCAACCTGCGCGCGTTCATCGGCGTCAATCCCGACACGAACCGCACCGGCCAGCTGGTGTTCAGCGCCCGATCGCAGAACCCGTTCCTCGAACCGGTCGAGGCGACCCAGGCCGACCTGACCGCCGAATGGTATTTCAACCGCGTCGGCTCGCTGACGGGTGCGGTGTTCTGGAAGCGGCTGACCAACCTGATCGACGACAACAGCCAGTCGGTGCTGAACCTCACCAACAACGGCGCGACCTTCCCGATTCTGGTGCAGGGTCCGGCCAACGTCGACGGCTCGGCGACGATCAAGGGCGCCGAAATCTCGTACCAGCAGACCTACGACTTCCTGCCGGGCGCGCTGTCGGGTCTCGGCATGCAGGCGACCTATACCTTCGTCGATACCGGCAGCTTCCCGAACCCGACCCCGGCGAACAATGCCGCCGACGGCAACCGTCCGCCGGGCCAGGTCGACGGCCTGTACGGCGCGCTGCCGCTCCAGCAGCTCTCGAAGCACAACGTCAACGTGGCGGGCTTCTACGACAAGTACGGCCTCTATGCCCGTCTCGCCTACAGCTGGCGTTCGTCGTACCTGATCTCGGTGCGCGACTGCTGCTTCCCGTTCCTGCCGGTGTTCTCGGAACCGACCGGGCAGCTCGACGGGTCGCTGTTCTACACCGTCAACGATCAGTTCAAGATCGGCGTGCAGGTCCAGAACATGCTGAACGAGATCACCCGGACCAGCTTCGGCCTCTATGCCGACGAGGACGGGGAAGTCGTCCGGGCCAAGCGCGCGGCGTTCATCAACGACCGGCGCTTCTCGCTCTCGGTCCGCCTGACGCTCTGACCTCTTGACCGGGCGGGTGGTTCCGACAGAGACCGCCCGCCCTTTTTCTGTCCGGCGGAGACGAGCATGCGGCTGACCCGACGCGAAACGCTGCTGGGGGCAGGCGCACTCGGCCTCGCCCTACCCGCCGGTGCCGCCGCACCGCGCCGGGGGCGGCTGAGCAATCCCGCCGCATCGCGCCAGGCGCGCGCGCTCTACGCCTATCTCTGGTCGCGATACGGCAGGCGGACGCTGACCGGCCAGCAGGAGGGCTTCGCCGCGACCGGCGGGCCGGATGCCGAACTGCGTCATATCGAGCGGGTGACGGGCAAGCTGCCCGCGCTGCTCGGTCTCGACTATATCGACCCGCGCGACAATGCGAACGTGAACCGCCGCGCGGCAGCGTGGATCGCATCGGGCGGGATCGCCACCATCTGCTGGCACTGGGGCGCACCCGACATCGGCACCGGCTATGAGAACTCAAAGAAGGACTTCGACGTCGCCGCCGCGCTGACGCCGGGCACGCCGCAGCACCGCGCGATGCATGCGCAGATGGCGGAAACCGGCGACCTGCTACAGGCGCTGCGCGACCAACAGCTGCCGATCCTGTGGCGGCCGTTCCACGAATTCAGCGGCGACTGGTTCTGGTGGGGCAAGCACGGCCCGGATGCGTTCAAGGCGCTGTGGCGGACGATGTACGACTATTACGTCCACGAACGCCGCCTCGACAATCTGATCTGGGTGCTCGGCTGGGCGGGGCAGAATGTCGATCCGCACTGGTATCCGGGGCGCGCCTATGTCGATGTCGCCGGGTCCGACATCTATGTCGAGGACCATGGCAATCTGGCACCGATGTTCGCCGCGACGAAGGCGATCGTCGGCGACAGCGTGCCGATCTGCCTGCACGAGAACGGGCCGATCCCCGATCCGGCGACGCTGGGGCCACAGGCCGACTGGCTGTGGTTCATGACGTGGCACACCCGCTGGCTGACCGACCCGGCGCAGAACACCGCGGCGCAGCTCAAGGCATATTACAACTCGGCGCGCTATGTGACGAAGGACGAACTGCCGCGCTATCTCGCGGGATAGCGCGGCGGCGCGCGTCCTACAGCACGTGCATCCACATCGGCTGGCCGAGCACGCTGGCCGATCCGCCGAGCTTCTCCAGCGCCTGCGCCACGCAGCGCTCCGGCCCCTCGTGCGTCACGATCGCCACCAGCACGCTGCCGTCCGCATTCGCGCCGCGCTGCATCAGGCTTTCGATCGAGACGCCCGCGTCACGCATCGCCGCCGCGATCTCGGCCAGCACGCCCACCTTGTCGGCGACGGTCAGGCGGACATAGGCCCGCCCGCGCCGCTCGCCCGATGCCTCGGCGGCAGGCGCGCTGAGCGAGGCGGCGGGCATCGCATAAGGCGGGCCATATTCGCCGCGGGCGATGTCGATCAGGTCGGCGACCACCGCGCTGGCGGTCGGCCCGTCGCCCGCGCCGCGCCCCTGGAAGAACAGCCGCCCGACGAAATTGCCCTCCGCCACCACGGCGTTGAGCGATCCGGTGACATGCGCCAGCGGATGGTCGAGCGGCACCAGATGCGGATGCACCCGCTGGAACAGCCCGCGCGGCCCCGCCTCGCCCACACCCACCAGCCGGATGCGATAGCCGAGCGCCGCGGCTTCGGCGATATCGGCGGCCAGCACATGGCGGATGCCGGTCACCGCCACCTCGCCGAACGCCGGACGCGTGCCGAAGGCGATGCTGGCGAGGATCGACAGCTTGTGCGCGGCATCGACCCCGTCGATGTCGAAGCTGGGATCGGCCTCGGCAAAGCCCAGCGCCTGTGCCTCCGCCAGCACCTCGGCGAAGTCGCGGCCCTCGGCCTCCATCTTCGACAGGATGAAATTGCAGGTGCCGTTGAGGATGCCGTAGACCTGCGAGATCTCGTTGGCCGCCGCCCCTTCGCGCAGGCCCTTGATGACCGGCACGCCGCCCGCGACCGCCGCCTCGAACTTCAGCGCGACGCCGCGATCCTCGGCGGCAGTCGCGAGTTCGAGGCCGTGGTGCGCGATCATCGCCTTGTTGGCGGTGACGAAGCTCTTGCCCGCGCCCAGCGTCGCGCGCGCCAGCGTAAGGGCGGGGCCGTCCGATCCGCCGATCAGCTCGACCACGACATGCGCCTCGCCGGTGTGGACCAGCGCGGCGGTGTCATCGACCCAGTGGTAGCGCGACAGGTCGACGCCGCGGTCGCGGGCACGGTCGCGCGCCGATACCGCGACGATCTCGATCGGGCGGCCTGCCCGCCTTGCGATGAGTTCGCCGTTGGTCTCGATCAGCCGAATGACGCCCGCGCCCACGGTTCCAAGGCCGGCGATGGCGACGCGGAGCGGTTCGGTCATATCTTCCTCTGGTTGCAGACGTAACAAAATTGCGGCCGGAGCATCGCCCCGGCCGGTTTCGTGTCTCTAGTCGCTGGGGTGCGGCAGGGGAAGGGTGTTCGACCCACCCTGACCGTTCGGTTCGAGGAGCTTCGAGCGTAGCCGAGAAGCGCCCGTCGAGAACGCCTTGCCCGCCGGCACCCGTTCTCGACAAGCTCGAACCGAACGGGGAGGAACGGCTCGAACCGACCGGCAGCGGCCCTACTTCTTGATCAGCCCGATCTCCACCAGCCGCTCGTACAGATAGTCGTGCGCGGTGATCGGCGTCGGATAGCGATCCGGGCGTTCGTCCGACACGCAGCCCGGCAGCGTCTCGATCAGGAAATCGGGCGCGGGATGCAGGAAGAACGGCATCGAATAGCGCGAATGGCCGCGGCGTTCGGGCGGCGGGTTGACCACGCGGTGGGTGGTGGAGGGCAGGACATGGTTGGTCAGCCGCTGGAGCATGTCCCCCACGTTCACCACCATCGCACCGGGCGGCGGCGCGACCGGCAGCCAGCGTCCGTCGCGGTCGAGCAGTTCGAGTCCCGCCTCTTCCGCACCCAGCAGCAGGGTGATGAGGTTGATGTCCTCATGCGCGCCCGCCCGCACCTCGGGCGCATCGGCGGCGACCGGGGGATAGTGGAGCAGGCGCAGCACCGAATTGCCGTCCTTCACCGCCGGATCGAACCAGTCGGGCGCAAGGCCCAGATAGCGCGCGATCGCGGACAACAACCGGTCGCCCGCCGCATCCAGCGCGGCGAACAGGTCGAGGAACGCCTCGCGGAACCCTTCCGGTCGCGCGGGCCAGATGTTGGCGGGCATCACCTCGCCATAGCGGTGCCCGGCGGCCAGTTCGCGCCCGACGTGCCAGAATTCCTTCAAGTCGACATATTGCGCGCCCTTGGCGATCTCGGTCTTGAACGGGGTATAGCCGCGCGCGCCGCCGCCGCCCGCGACGAAATAGCCGCGCTTCTCTTCCTCGGGCAAATCGAAGAACGCCTTGGTCATTGCCCATGCGCGGTCGATCACCCGCTGGTCGACGCCATGGTCGGATACCATCGCGAAACCGAAGCGTTGGAACGACCGTCCGAACGCCTGTGCGAACCCGTCCGGATCGTCCTTCGCCTGCGCCATCGAGACGAGCGGAACCTCGGCAAGTACCGTGTCGACCATAAACCTTCCCAACACTCCGGAACACCAAATGACCAAGATAGAGCGCCCGGCCCGCGACGAACAGGGGCAAGCTGTGGGTGACGGCGGCGTCCTTTTGCGTCATGGGGATACGCAAATGCTCGACCGACCCGAAACCCCGCCTTCGGCCCGCGCCGACGGCGCCGCCGCGCCCGCACCCGAACCCGAACCCGCCGGGGCGCAGGACCGTTCGCCCCTGCCCTTCGGCGAATTCGTCACGCTGATCGCCGCGTTGATGGCGCTGACCGCGCTCGGCATCGACTCGATGCTGCCCGCGCTCCCGGCGATCGGCAGCGCGCTGGACGTGGCCGAACCGAACAGCCGCCAGTTCGTCATCACCGCCTTCCTGCTCGGCTTCTCGATCGCGCAGCTCGTCTACGGCCCGCTCGCCGACCGCTACGGCCGCCGCCCGGTGCTGATCTTCGCGCTGGTGGCCACCGCGATCACCAACCTGATCGCGGCGATCGCGGGCAGCTTCGTGCTGCTGCTCGCCGCGCGCTTCGCCTCGGGCGCGGCGGTGGCGGCGTCGCGGGTAGTGACGGTGGCGCTGGTGCGCGACTGCTATGCGGGGCGGGCGATGGCGCGGGTGATGAGCCTCGCCTTCATCTTCTTCATGGCCGCCCCGATCCTCGCCCCCACCTTCGGCGAAGTCGTGCTGATGTTCGGGTCGTGGCGCTGGATCTTCGGCGGGATCGCGATCGTGACCGTGGCGATCCTCGCATGGTTCGTGGCGCGCATGCCCGAGACGCTGCCCGCATCCGAACGCCAGTCGCTCGACCCGCGCCGCATCGCGCAAGGCTATGGCATCGTGCTGCGCGATCGCTATGCGGTGGGCTATACGCTCGCCGCCGCGCTGCTGCAGGGCGGGCTGTTCGGCTTCGTCGGATCGATCCAGCAGATCATGGACGTGACGTTCGACCGGCCGAAGCTGCTGACCATCGTCTTCGCCTGCGTCGCCAGCACGATGGCGGCGGCATCCTTCTTCAATTCGCAGATCGTGATGCGCTTCGGCACCCGGCTGATCAGCCACGCGGCGCTCACCGGGCTGATCGTCGTCGCCGCGCTGCATCTGGCGATCACGCTGGCGGGCCTCGAATCGCTGGTCAGCTTCATCATCCTCCAGGCGCTGATGATGGCGTGTTTCGGGCTCGCCACCTCCAACTTCTCGGCGATGGCGATGGAGAATATGGGGCGGATCGCGGGCACCGCCTCGTCGCTCCAGGGGTTCGTCTCGACGCTGGGCGGCGCGGTGCTCGGCGCGCTGATCGGGCAGGCGTTCGACGGGACGACGGTGCCGCTCTACGGCGGGTTCCTCGTGCTCGGCCTCATCGCATTGTTCGTCGTGTTCCGCACCGAACACGGCCGCCTGTTCCGAAGGGGGTAGGAACCCCTCCCCTGCCCGGCGGGTTTGATGCCGCACGATCCCCATGACGGAGTGAGCACGATGGGCGGACATCAGGTGAACGGCACCGGCACCGGCGACGACGGATACGACGAGGACGGCTATGACGAGAGCCAGCGCGCCGAAATCCTCGAGGCGACCCGCGACGGCCCCAGCGACGGCACGATCCTGACCGACCTCGAACCCGACCTCGGCATGTCGGACGACGCGGACGAGGACGAGCTGGCGATGGAGGACGACGACCTCGCCGAAGAGGACGAGGACGTGACCGTCACCGGCCAGGGCGACAGGCAAGAGGACGAACTCCAGGAAGATTTCGACGACGACAATCTCGCCGGGGACGACGACCTCGACGACGCCGATCGCGACGCGATCGAACCGTGAGGAGCCGCGCCGCCGTCGCGGGTGCGCTGCTGCTGGCCGCGTGCGGTGGCGGCGGCGACGACGCCGCGCGGAACGACAGCGCGACCACCGCCGCCGCGCCCGAACCGGTGCCGAGCGCAGGTGCGCCGACGCCGGTCACGCCCGCGACGACGCTGCCCGCCGGGGAGGGTATCCCCGGCGTTTCCGCCCCGCCGCCGCTCGATCCGCCCGTACCGGTCCCCGATCCTTCGCCATCCGTCGCGGCGGAGGCAGGAGCGGACGCCGCCGTGGCGGTACTGCGTGCCTATTTTGCCGCGATCGCGGACCGGCGCTACGGCGATGCCTATCGCCTGTGGCAGGGGCGCGGGCAGGCGGCGGGGATGAGCGCGCAGGCCTTTGCCGACAGCTTCGCCAAATACGCCGCCTATCGCGCGACGATCGGCACGCCGGGGCGGATCGATGCCGGGGCGGGCCAGCGCTATATCGAGATACCGGTCACGGTCGACGCACGCCTGCGCGACGGCCGTCCCGCCCGGCTGGAGGGCATGGTGACGCTGCACCGCACCGGCGATATCGATGGGGCGACGGCGGAGCAGCGGTCGTGGCGCATCTCCGACAGCGGCTTGAAACCCCGCCTCGCCGCCGATACCCCCGGCCAGTGACCACCCCCGCCCCCCGCCACACCGCCACGATCACCGCCACTGCCGCCGACATCGACGAGCTGGGCCATGTGAACAATGCGGTCTGGGTCCGCTGGATTCAGGACGTGGCGGTGGCGCACTGGATGGCGGTGGCGACGCGGGAACAGCAGGAAGCCTATGTCTGGGTCGTGACCCGGCACGAGATCGACTATCGCGGCAATGTCGCGGCGGGCGAGACGGTAAGTGCGGAGACGTGGATCGCACCCGAAGGCCCGCGTGGCGCGCGCTTCGACCGGCTGATGCGCTTCACCGGCGGGGACGGGCGGGTGAAGGTGGAGGCGCGCACCACCTGGGCGCTGATCGACCGCGCGAGCGGACGGCTGCTCCGCGTGCCCGATGCGGTGACGGCGCGGTTCGTCGGCTGACGTCCGTCATCCCGGCGCAGGCCGGGATCCACGGACAGGCAACGTCGCGGCCCCGTCGTACCGGCCCGTATCCATGGATTCCGGACTGCGCCGGAATGACGAACGGGACCACACCGATTCCGTCCTAGGCTTGCGCCCCCGCATCGGCTAATCGCGCACATTCCTATGACCGACACGCCCGACACGACGCGCGACTGGCGCGATACCGTCTTCCTGCCGAAGACCGACTTCCCGATGAAGGCGGGCCTCGCCGCCAAGGAACCGGCGATTCTCGCGCGCTGGGAAAAGATCGGCCTGTACGATCGCCTCCGCGCCGAGCGTGCCGGGCGGGAACGCTTCCTGCTCCACGACGGCCCGCCCTATGCCAATGGCGACATCCATATGGGCCATGCGATGAACAAGGTGCTGAAGGACATCGTCGTCCGCACCCAGTCGCTGCTCGGCAAGGACGCGCCCTACATCCCCGGCTGGGACTGCCACGGCCTGCCGATCGAATGGAAGATCGAGGAGGCGTACCGCGCCAAAAAGCGGAACAAGGACGAGGTTCCCCCGTCCGAGTTCCGCGCCGAATGCCGCGCCTATGCCGCCAAATGGGTCGATGTGCAGAAGGGCCAGTTCCAGCGGCTGGGCGTGATGGGCGACTGGGCCGATCCCTATCTGACGATGAAGTTCGACGCCGAGGCGACGATCGCCGAGGAGTTGCTCAAGTTCGCCATGTCGGGCCAGCTCTATCGCGGGGCCAAGCCGGTGATGTGGTCCCCGGTCGAAAAGACCGCGCTGGCCGAGGCGGAGGTCGAATATGAGGACATCGTCTCGACCCAGATCGACGTGGCGTTCGAGATCGTGGATGCGCCGAACGCGCCGGAGCTGGTCGGCGCGCATGCGGTGATCTGGACGACGACGCCGTGGACGATCCCGGTGAACCAGGCGTTGGCGTACGGGTCTGATAACGAGTATGTCGTCTTGCCATCGAACGGCAAACGATACTTAGTGGCACAACGACTTGCGCAGCAGTTCTCTGACCGGGCAGGATTGGGTTTCGCTGACGTAACCGAGTTCTTCGACGCTTACATCGAAGAACACGGACAGTTCATCCAAGGCACCCAACTGGCTGGCGCCACCGCACGCCACCCGATGCACGCGCTGGGCGGCTTCTTCGCCAAGCCCCGCCCGTTCCTGCCCGGCGAGTTCGTCACCACCGACGCGGGCACCGGCCTCGTCCATATGGCCCCCGACCATGGCGAGGACGATTTCGAGTTGTGCAAGGCGAACGGCATCGACCCCGTGTTCGCGGTGCAGGGCGATGGCAGCTACCGCGCCGACTGGGCATGGCTCGGCGGGCAGGGCAGCGTCATCAACAAGAAGTTCACCGCCAGCGACGGCCCGATCTGTTCGGACCTGCGCGAAGCGGGCGCGTTGCTGGCGGCGTCGGACGACTTCGCGCACAGCTATCCGCACAGCTGGCGCTCCAAGGCGAAGGTGATCTTCCGCGCGACCCCGCAATGGTTCATCCCGATGGACAAGCCCTCTCCCCAAATGGGGAGAGGGTTGGGAGAGGGGGTTGGCGATCCGCTGCTTGGGATCACCAACCTCTCGCCAAGCCCCCTCACCCCGGCCCTCTCCCCTGAAGGGGAGAGGGGGTCGAACGGCCCGACGCTCCGCGAGATCGCGCTCGACGCGATCGACCACACGCGCTTCGTGCCGGAGAAGGGCCGCAACCGCATCGCCGCGATGGTGTCGGGCCGTCCCGACTGGGTCATCAGCCGCCAGCGCGCATGGGGCGTGCCGATCGCGCTCTATGTCCATCGCCAGACCGGCGAGTATCTGCGCGACGCAGCGGTGAACGAACGTATCCTCGCCGCCTTCCGCGAATCGGGGGCGGACGCATGGTATGCCGCCGATCATCAGGCGCTGCTCGGGCCCGACTATGACCTCGCCGATTATGAGGTCGTCACCGACATCCTCGACGTATGGTTCGATTCGGGCTGCACCCATGTGTTCACGCTCGAGGCGCGCTTCGGCGAGGGCACCCGCGCCGACCTGTATCTCGAAGGGTCGGACCAGCATCGCGGCTGGTTCCAGTCGTCGCTGCTGGAAGGGTGCGGCACGCGCGGTCGCGCGCCGTACAAGGCGGTACTGACCCACGGCTTCGCGCTCGACGGCAACGGGCGCAAGATGTCGAAGAGCCTCGGCAACGTCGTCGATCCGCTCAAGGTGATCGGCGAATCGGGCGCGGACATCCTGCGGCTGTGGGTCGCGCAGACCGATTATTTCGAGGATGTGCGCATCGGCAAGGAAGTGCTGGCCGGGACCGGCGACGCCTATCGCAAGCTGCGCAATACCTTCCGCTATCTGCTCGGCGCATTGGACGGGTTCGACGAGGCGGAGCGGGTGCCGGTCGCCGACATGCCGGGGCTGGAGCGCTATGTCCTGCACCTGCTCGGCACCCTCGACGCCGAGTTGAAGGCGGCGGCGGAAGCCTATGAGTTCAACCGCTATGCCCGCGCGCTGATCGATTTCGCGAACGAGGACCTGTCGGCCTTCTTCTTCGATATCCGCAAGGACTCGCTCTATTGCGACGCGGCGGACGATCCCAAGCGCCGCGCGTACCGCACCGTGCTCGACACGCTGTTCCACGCGCTGGTGCGCTATGCCGCCCCGATCCTCGCCTTCACCGCCGAGGAAGTGTGGCAGGCGCGCTTCCCCAGCGAGGACGGGTCGGTCCACCTGCTCGAATGGCCCGAACTGCCGCACCTTCCCGCCGATATGCCGCTCGGCACCGAATGGGCGACCCTGCGCGCGCTCCGGCAACAGGTGACGGAGGCGATCGAGCCGCTGCGCCGCGCCAAGACGGTGCGCTCCAGCCTAGAAGCGGAAGTGACCGTGCCCGACCTGCCGCTCGATCCGCAAGAACTGGCCGAGCTGTTCATCGTGGCGAAAGTCACGCAGGCCGATGGCGAGGTGACGGTCGCCCGGACCGACTATGCCAAGTGCGGACGCTGCTGGCGGCACCTGCCCGAGGTGGCGGCGGACGGGGCATTGTGCGATCGTTGCGCAAAGGTGGTGGCGTGATGCGGAAGGCGGCAATCGGGCTGGCGGTGGCGGTGTTCGCGCTGGACCAGCTCGTCAAATATCTCGTGACCGGGCCGATGGGCATTTCCTACCCCGGCGCGTCCCATGACGTTCTACCGATCTTCACGCTGCGCTTCGTCCAGAATTTCGGCGTGTCGCTCGGGCTGCTACAGGCGGGCAGCGAGACCGCGCGCTGGGCGCTGGTGGCGATGACCGCCGCGATCGCGACCGGCGTCGCAGTGTGGATTCGCCGCGAGACGGGGCGCGCCGAACTGGCCGCGCTGGGGCTGGTGCTCGGCGGTGCGCTCGGCAATATCGTCGACCGGGTACGCTTCGGCTATGTCGTCGACTATGCCGACCTGCATTTCGGCGGGTTCAGCCCGTTTCTGGTATTCAACATCGCCGATGCGGCGATTACGATCGGTGTCGTCATCCTCCTCGTGCGGGCGCTGTTCGCCCGGGATGCGAAGACCGATGTTCCTGTGGAGAAGGCCAATGCGTAACCTTATCGTCGTCGGCAGCCTCGGCCTGCTCCTCGCGGGCTGCCAGGGCGGCGGGCTGAACCGCGCCCGTCCCGACGAGTTCGCCGTGGCGCGTCAGGCCCCGCTGGTGATCCCGCCCGACTATTCGCTCGTTCCCCCGCAGCCGGGCGCACCGCGTCCGCAGGACACCTCCGCCTCGACCCAGGCGATGCAGGCGCTGTTCGGCGGCCCCGCCCCGCGCAGCGCCACCGAGCGACTGACGCTGCAACAGGCGGGCGAGGTGCAGGCCGATCAGGGCATCCGCTCCGGCGTGGCCGACCCCTCGACCAACGTCGTCGACAAGGGCGCGACCACCCGCGACATCGTCGCCGCCCCGCCGGGCGACGGACAGGCCGCGCGCACCACCACGCCGTAACGCGGTCGCGGACCGCCGTCCCGTGCGGGACGGTATGTGCCCCGGCATCGTGACCGCGATGCCGGGCGACAGGCGCTGATTACGGGAACGGCACGCGACGGTGGCGACGCAGTTCAGGACAGGCGGTTTTTCGGCGAAGGCGCCGGTCCCGCTGCGTCGGCGGCTGGGCACGCTCGCGCTGGTGGTCGCGATCCATGGCGCGATCCTGTGGTTGCTGCTGCGCCTCGCCCCCGTCGTCATGTCGCCGCCGCCGGGGCAAGAGTCGCCGCTGGTCGTCGACATGCTCCCCGCCGACCGGGTCGCCCCGGCGGCGCAACCCGCACGTCAGGCCGCGCGCAAGGCGGCATCGGGCAGCGCCGCCACCGCCACCCCGGTCGATCGCACCACCCCGCCACCCGAGACGCCGCCGCCGCCGCCCGTTCCCGCCGACCGGTCCGACGACGTGTGGTCGCAGATCATTCCGATGTCGGGCCGTGAATTCTCCCGCGCGGCGATCGCGCCCGGTACCCGCACCGCCGCCAACGGTGCGGGCAGCGGCAAGGCCGACGGCGACAGCGGCGACGGCGACGCGGTGGCCGATGCGGGCGGCGGCAGCGGCGGCGGCGAGCGGCTCTACGCCGCCGACTGGTATCGCCGCCCGACGCATACCGAACTGGCGACCTATCTTCCCCGCAATGCCCAGCCCGGCTGGGGCGAGATCGCCTGCCGCACCATCCCGAACAATCAGGTGACCGACTGTCGCGAGATCGGCCAGTCGGCGCGCGGCTCCGGCCTTGCGGGTGCGGTACGGCAGGCGGCGTGGCAGTTCCGCATCCTGCCCCCGCGCATCGGCGGCCGCCCGCAGATCGGCGTGTGGGTCCGCATCCGCATCACCTATACCGACAAGGGCGCGGCGGTGGAGTAAGGCGCCCATCGTCATTCCGGCGCAGGCCGGAATCCATGGACGCGGACGGTATCGATGGAGTCGCGGGCACCCGACACAATGGATTCCGGCCTGCGCCGGGATGACGGGCAGGTGGCGCGGCGGTGCGGTGCACCCATCCTTGCCCTCCCCGCCCCCAGCCGCTAGTCCACGCGACGTTTATCCTCCGACAGTTCAGGGTTCCCATGTCCACAATGTTCCGCATCACCCTCCCCGACGGTGCCGTCCGCGAGGTGACGCCGGGCACTACCCCTGCGGACATCGCCGCCGCCATCTCGCCGTCCTTACGCAAGGCGGCGATCGCCGCCCGGGTCGACGGGCAGGTGCGCGACCTGAACCGCCCGTTCGACGGCGACGCATCGCTCGCGCTCGTGACCGCGAAGGACGAGGCCGACGCGCTCGAACTCCACCGCCACGATTTCGCGCACGTCCTCGCCGAAGCGGTGCAGACGCTCTATCCCGGCACGCAGATCACCTTCGGCCCGGCGACCGACGACGGCTTCTACTACGACTTCGCCCCCGCCCCCGGCCGGGGCATGTTCACCGACGAGGATCTCCCGCTGATCGAGGCGGAAATGCGCCGGATCATCGCGAAGGGCGAGAAGTTCGAGCGCGAGGTCGTCACCCGCCAGCAGTTGATCGACCGCTGGACCGCGCAGGGCGAGACGTTCAAGGCCGAATGGGCCGCAGAACTCCCCGAGGGCGAGGAACTGACGATCTATCGGCAGGGCGAATGGCTCGACATGTGCCGCGGCCCGCACCTCGAATCGACCGCCAAGCTCGATCCGGCTGCGTTCAAGCTGACCCGCGTGTCGGGCGCATACTGGCGCGGCGACCAGAAGAACGCGATGCTCAGCCGCATCTACGGCACCGGCTGGCTCAGCAAGAAGCAGCTCGATGCCCATCTCACCCGGCTGGAGGAAGCGGCGAAGCGCGATCATCGCAAGCTGGGCGCGGAAATGGACCTGTTCCACCTCCAGTCCGAAGCGCAGGGTTCGGTGTTCTGGCACCCCAAGGGCTATATGATGTGGCGGCAGCTGGAGGCGTATATGCGCCGCCGCCTCGACGCGCATGCCTATCAGGAAGTGAAGACGCCGCAGCTGATGGACGCGCGGCAATGGGAACAGTCGGGCCACTGGGGCAAGTATCGCGAGAACATGTTCGTGGTGCCCGACGAGATCCCGAACACCGAGGACGAGGGGGCGATCGTCAGCGCCGATGCCGACATGATGGCGCTGAAGCCGATGAACTGCCCGGCCCACGTCCTGATCTTTCGTCAGGGGATCAAGTCATACCGCGACCTGCCGATCCGCATGGCCGAGTTCGGCTGCTGCCACCGCAACGAGCCGCACGGCGCGCTGCACGGCATCATGCGCGTCCGCCAGTTCACGCAGGACGACGCGCACATCTTCTGTCGCGAGGACCAGCTGATCGAGGAAGTCCGCGACTTCTGCGAGCTGCTCGACTCGGTCTATCAGGATCTCGGCTTCACCGACTATGCGGTGAAGCTGGCGCTGCGCCCCGACAAGCGCTTCGGCTCCGACGAGATGTGGGACAAGGCCGAGGCGGAGCTGCGCGAGGCGGTGCTGTCGTCGAACCTGTCGGAGGACATCAAGGCGAAGTTCGAGGAACTGCCCGGCGAAGGCGCCTTCTACGCCCCCAAGCTCGAATTCCACCTGACCGACGCAATCGGGCGGACGTGGCAGGTCGGCACGATCCAGTCCGATCGGGTGCTCCCTGAGCGACTCGATGCGACCTATGTCGGCGAGGACGGCAACCGCCACCGCCCGGTGATGCTCCACCGCGCGATCCTCGGCACGTTCGAGCGGTTCCTCGGCATCCTGATCGAGCATCATGCGGGCCGCATGCCGATGTGGCTGTCGCCGGTGCAGGCGGTGGTCGCGACGATCGTGTCCGACGCCGACGATTATGCGAACGAGGTCGCCGCCGCGCTGAAATCAGCGGGAATCCGCGTCGAAACCGACCTGCGCAACGAAAAGATCAACTACAAGGTGCGCGAACATTCGCTGGCGAAGGTTCCCGCGCTGGTCGTCGTCGGCAAGCGCGAGGCGGAGGAACGCACCGTCGCGCTGCGCCGTCTAGGCAGCCAGGGGCAGCAGGTGATCGCGCTCGACGATCTGGTCGCGATGCTGCGGGAAGAGTCTTTGGCGCCCGATCTCGCACGGAACCTTTCGTAACCGGACCGAATTGATTATATAGGACTTTGGTCAACTACAGGAGCAGCACCTATCCGTCCGCCCATGATGCGTCGCCCGAATGCGCCGCCGCCGATGAACGGCCCCCGATTCAACGAATTCATCCAGTCGCCCAAGGTCCGCGTGATCGACCATGAGGGCGAGAATCTGGGTGTGATGTTCACGCGCGCGGCGATCGAGGCGGCGGCGGAAGTCGGGCTGGATCTCGTCGAAGTATCGCCCAACGCCGATCCGCCGGTGGCCAAGTTCCTCGACGTCGGCAAGTTCAAGTACGAGGCGCAGAAAAAGGCGAACCTCGCCCGCAAGACCCAGAAGACGCAGGAGATCAAGGAGATCAAGATGCGTCCGAACATCGACGATCATGATTATGATACGAAGATGAAGAAGGTCCACGAGTTCATTGAGGAGGGCGACAAGGTGAAGATCACCATGCGCTTCCGCGGTCGCGAACTCAGCCACGGGCAGCTCGGCATGGCGGTGTTGCAGCGCGTTGCCGAAGCGACGCAGGAAATCGCCAAGGTCGAGGCCTATCCCCGCATGGAAGGCCGCCAGATGCTGATGGTGCTCGCACCCAAGTAAGCGTCGGCCCGCTGTTCGCGCGATGGAAGACCGTCATGTCCCATGGGGGCATGGCGGTTTTTTCATGGGTGCGTGCGGGCGATACGCCGATAGGGCGGATCAGTCGCCGCCGCCGCCGCAGCCCCCGCCGTCGCTGCCGCCGCAGTCGGACGATCCGGCATGGCCGCCGTCGCTCCAGCCGCCGCCGGCGACGAACCAGTCGCCACCGTCGCTGCCCGCGGCGGCGCGACGCGGGCGGTCGCGATGGAACCACGATGCGATGAAGGCGGTGGCCAGCACCACGGCGATGACTGCGATCAGCAGCAGGAACGGCAGGTCCATGCCCGCGATCCTGCCTTAATCCCCACTGAACCGCAAGGGATTAAACGAACCCGGCGAATTCCTTGCCCGCCGCCGCATCCAGCATCCGCCGTTCGAGCGACTTCAGCCGCAACTGCCCGGTGATCCGGTCGCCGGTCAGGTCGGTGACATAGAAGGTATCGACCGCGCGTTCGCCATAGGTCGCGACATGCGCCGAATGCAGCGTGACCTTCGACTGGAACAGCGCCTGCGCCAGATGATGGAGCAGCGCGGGCCGGTCGCGCGCGTTCACCTCGATCACGGTGAAGCGGTTGGAGGCGGCATTGTCGATCAGCACGTTCGGCTCGATCGGGAACGCCTCGGCACGCGGGCGCGACAGCGGCTTGGCCGCCAGCCGGTCGGTCAGCTTCATCCGGTTGGCCAGCGCATCGCCGATCGCCCGCTTCAGCCGTTCGAGCTGCCCGGCATCGTCGAACGGCCCGCCCAGCGGATTCTGCACGAGGAAATTGTCGAGCGCCATGCCGGTGCGCGTGGTGTGGATGCGCGCGTCGATGATGTTGCCGCCCGCCGCATGGATCGCCCCCGCGATGCGATAGAACAGCCCCGGATGGTCGGCGGCATGGACCGTCACCAGCGTCGCGCCGCGATCCTCGTCGACGCTCGTCTCGATCGTCAGCCGTGCGTCGCGCGACTGGTCGACCATCCGCGCGTTGGCGGCGATCACGTCGTCGGGCTCGGCGATCCAATAGGCGGGCGGCAGGTGCCGGACATAGGCGGCCAGCGTCTCCTTGTCCCACCCAAGCGACCGGCGCAGCGTCTCCTGCTTCTCGGCGATACGCTCGTCACGCCCGCGCTGCTTGTGGCCGAGGCGCAACACCTCCTCCGCCGTCTCGAACAGGGTGGTGAGCAGCTGGCGCTTCCACCCGTTCCACGTCCCCGGCCCCACCGCGCGGATATCGACCACGGTCAGCACCAGCAGCATGCGCAGCCGCTGCGGCGACTGGACCACGCCGGTGAAGTCGAGGATCGTCTTGAAGTCGCTCAGGTCGCGCTTGAACGCGGTGGCGGACATCAGCAGGTGGTGGCGCACCAGCCATGCGACCGTCTCGGTTTCGGCAGGGGTGAGGCCAAGGCGCGGGCACAGCCGCTCGGCAACCTCCGCCCCCAGGATCGAATGGTCGCCGCCGCGCCCCTTGGCGATGTCATGGCACAGCACCGCGACGAACAGCGCGCGCCGCTGCACGATCCCGCCGAACAGCGCGGTGGCCAGCGGATGCTCCTCGCGACAGATGCCGCGCTCGACCTGCGACAACAGCCCGATCATGCGGATGGTATGCTCGTCCACCGTATAATGGTGGTACATGTCGAACTGCATCTGCGCGACGATGCGCCCGAAATCGGGAATGAACCGCCCGAACACGCCGCATTCGTTCATCCAGCGCAGCACCAGCTCGGGATCGCGCGGGGAGGTCAGCACGTCGAGGAACAGCTGGTTGGCGCGCGGGTGCGAGCGGACCTGCACCGCGAGCCGCGCATCGCGCGACGCGGCGCGCATCGCCAGCGGATGGATTTCGAGGCCGTGCAGGTCGGCCAGCGCGAACATCTCGATCAGCCGCACCGGGTCCTGCGCGAAGAAATCGTCGCGCGGCAGCGCGAGCCGCCCGCGATCGAGCACGAAGCCGTGCAGCCGCCGCGGACGCCGCCGCAGGCGCGGCAGCCCGAACCGCCCGCCGCGCGCGGCATAGGTCTCGTCGAGATGGCTGAGGAACATGCCGGTCAGGTCGCCGACGCGCTTGGCCTGGAGGAAGTAGAACTGCATGAAGCGTTCGACCCGCGACTTGCCCACGCGGTCGCTGTAGCGCATCCGCGTCGCGATCTCGGTCTGCACGTCGAAGGTCAGCCGCTCCTCGGCGCGGCCGGTGATGAGGTGGAGGTGACAGCGCACCGCCCACAGGAAATCCTCGGCCCGGTTGAACTTGCGCAGCTCGGGCGCGCTCAGCAGCCCGGCCTGCACCAGATCGGCGGCACGGCGCACGTTATAGGCGTATTTCCCGATCCAGAAGAGCGCGTGCAGGTCGCGCAGCCCGCCCTTGCCCTCCTTGACATTGGGTTCGACGACATAGCGGGTGTCGCCCATCCGCTTGTGCCGCGCATCGCGCTCGGCCAGCTTCTCGGCGATGAAGGTGCGCGCGGTGCCCTCCTGCACCTCCGCCTTGAACCGCGCCGCCGCCTCGGCATAGAGCGCGGTGTCGCCCCAGACATAGCGCGCCTCGACCAGCGCGGTACGCACCGTCACGTCGCCCTTCGCCTGGCGCACCATCTCGTCGAGCGAACGGGAGGAGTGGCCGACCTTCAGCCCGAGGTCCCACAGCGCATAGAGCAGCGACTCGATGACCTGTTCGGACCACGCGGTCTGCTTCCACGGGGTCAGCACGCCGATATCCACGTCGGAATGCGGCGCCATCTCGCCGCGCCCATAGCCGCCGACGGCGATCAGCGTCATCCGCTCGGCGGCGGTCGGGTTGGGATTGGGGTGGATGCGTTCGACGATCACCTGCGCCAGCGCGACGAGGATCACGTCGGTCAGCCACGCATAGGCCGCCGCCGCCTCCAGCCCATGCCCCGGACGCTCGCGAAAGCGCCGCTCGATCTCGGCGCGCCCGCGCGACAGCGCGTCGCGCAGCACGGCGGTCGCCGCGCGGCGCAGCGCCGCACGGTCGGAACTGTCGGGCAAGGCGGCGAGCGCCGCCGCCAGCGCATGGCGGTCGGCGATCGCTTCGGGCCGGGGGATGCGCTCGAACCGGGGCGGGGTCGCCAGATCGGGCTGGACGGGCAGGTTCAGGCGCCGCCCTCCGGTGCCTTCGCCACGCCGACCAGCGCCGGACGCAACAGCCGGTCGCGGATCATGTAGCCGCTCTGGATCTCCTGCACGACGGTGCCGGGCGCGGCGTCGTTCGACGGCACCTCGAACATCGCCTGATGCCGGTTGGGGTCCAGCGTCTCGCCGACCGACACCATCTTCGTGATGCCGTGGCGGGCGAACACGCTCTCCAGCTCGCGGCCGGTCGCTTCCAGACCGGTGACGAGGCCCTTCATCTTGTCGTCGCCGCGCAGCTCGTCGGGGATCGCCGACAGCGCGCGCGACAGATTGTCGGCGACCGACAGGATGTCGCGCGAAAAGGCGGTCGCGGCATAGGCGCGGGCATCCGCCACTTCCTTTTCGGCGCGGCGGCGCACGTTCTGGAGGTCGGCGCGGGCATAGAGCACCTCGGCCTGCGCATCGGCCAGCTTCGCTTCGAGGTCGGCGGCGCGGTCCGCTTCGGCGACTTCGGGCGCGGCCTCGGCGGTGGCTTCGCGCAGGTCGGCGGTATCGTCGTTGGCGGGCGTATCGGTCATGCGTCTCTTCTCGTCTTCAGCCAAGCAGCCGCGAGAGGGTCGCGGCGGTGAAATCCACCATGGGCACGACGCGCGCATAGTTCAACCGGACAGGGCCGATCACCCCGACCACGCCGACCACGCGCCCGTCGAGCGCGCGCACCGGCTTGGCGATGACCGACGATCCGGTCAATGCGAACAGCTTGTTCTCCGAACCGATGAAGATGCGCGCGGCGTCCGACCCCTGCGCCGATTCGAGCAGCCGGGCGATCTCCTCCTTGCCTTCCAGCTCGTCGAGCAGCTGCCGCACCCGGTCGAGGTCGCCCGACGCCGCCTCGTCGATCAGCCGCGCCTGGCCGCGCACGATCAGCACCGGGCGGTTGCCGCCGTCCTCGCTCCACAGCACCAGCCCGCGCTCGACCAGCGCGCGCGCCGTCGCGTCCAGCTCGGCGCGCTCCTGCCCGATCTCGCGCAGGATGCGCGCGCGCGCTTGCGCAAGCGTCAGGCCGGAGAGGCGCGCGGTCAGGTAATTGCCCGCCTCGACCAGCGCGATGCCGCCGGTGCCCGGCGGCAGTTCGATCACGCGGTTCTCGACCGATCCGTCCGCCCCGACGAGGATCGCCAGCGCGCGGTCGGCGGACAGCGGCACGAACGATATCTGCTTCAGCACCGGCTCGCGCTTGGGCACGAGGACGAGGCCCGCGCTGGACGACAGGCCGGACAGCGCGGCGGCGGTACCGGCCAGCGCCTCCTCGACCGGGCCGTTGCTGTCGGCCTGCGCCTCGATCGCGGCGCGCTCCTGCGCGGAGGGGGCCATCGCATGCATCATGCCGTCAACGAACAGGCGCAGGCCCGATTCGGTCGGCATCCGCCCGGCGCTGACATGCGGCGCGGCAAGCAGCCCCGCTTCCTCGAGGTCCTGCATCACCCCCCGGATCGATGCGGGCGAGAGGTTCAGGCCGGACAGTTGCGCGATGGTCCGCGATCCCACCGGCGCGCCGGTCGCCAGATAGCTGTCGACCACGATCCGGAACACGTCGCGCGCACGGTCGGTCAGTTCGTGGAACGGCGGGGTCATGGGGCGGAATATATGCCGGTCCCGCCGCACACGGAACCCCGATCCTCCCCGGCACGGGGAGGGGGACCAGCGAAGCTGGTGGAGGGGGATCGCCCCACATGCAACCGCAGCGTCTGCGGACACCCCCCTCCACCACCCGCTGGCGCGGGCGGTCCCCCTGCCCGTGTCGGGGAGGATCAGTTCGCCTTGATGTAATCCGCGATCGGCAGCTCCCGGATCGCCGCGCGCAACGCCTCGCCCGTCCTGCCGCCGTCCGCCATGCCGCAACCGTAGTAATAGGTCAGCTTCTGCGCCGCGCCGCTCGCCTCGTTCCAGCGCACCTCGACAGAGGGCATGTCGGTCGCGGCGTTCTCGCAGCCCGGCTGGCCCGGTTGCAGCAGCCGGTCGCCCTGCATCGGGCGATAGGGCTGCAGTTTCGCGGCGAAGGCGCGATATTGCGCCGGGCTGGCCTTGAAACTGCGCGTCCCGCCGACCGCTGTAAAGCGCTTGCCCTCGAACACGCCGCTGCCGTCCGGCTGCACCGTCACCGCATAGACCGGGCAGGTGCCGAAGCACGGTGCCGTCTCGTAGGAAATCGTCTCGCGCTCGATCGCGACGGGGGTGCCGCCCCGATCGACGTTGCCGACCGCCATCACGCATCCGCCCAGCAGCGGCACCAGTGCCGGTGCGATGATCCTCATGTCCGTCCTCCCGTTGTCGTTACGGGTGCGATACCCCGCACCGACTGGCGCGGGGATGAACGGACCGCTAGGGCGGGGACAGATTTTCAGGAGAATCCCATGCGCCCCTCCGGCCGCACCCCCGATGAAATGCGCGCGATCACGATCCAGACCGGCTATACCCGCCATGCCGAGGGGTCGTGCCTGATCGGCTTCGGCGACACGAAGGTGCTCGTCACCGCCTCGATCGAGGAGCGGCTGCCGCCGTGGCTGCGCGGCAAGGGCGAGGGCTGGATCACCGCCGAATACGGCATGCTGCCCCGCGCCACCCACACCCGCGGCAGCCGCGAGGCGGCCAAGGGCAAGCAGTCGGGCCGGACGCAGGAGATCCAGCGGCTGATCGGACGTTCGCTGCGCGCCGTGGTCGACCTCAAGGCGCTGGGCGAACGCCAGATCACGCTCGACTGCGACGTGATCCAGGCCGACGGCGGCACCCGCACCGCGTCCATCTCGGGCGCGTGGGTCGCGCTGCGGCTCGCGGTCGACGGGCTGCTGCGCGAGGGCAAGCTGGAGGTCGATCCGATCAGCCGGCAGGTCGCGGCGGTCAGCTGCGGCATCCATCAGGGCACGCCGGTACTCGACCTCGATTACGTCGAGGACTCCGCCGCCGACGCCGACGCCAATTTCGTGCTGACCAGCGACAACAACATCGCCGAGGTACAGGCCACCGCCGAGGGCGCCTGCTATGACGAGGAAGCGCTGCTGCGCCTGCTGCGCCTCGCCCGCATCGGCTGCGGACGGATTTTCGCCGAACAGCTGCGGGCGACCGGGCGATGAGCGGCGAGGGCAAGGAGCCGCAGGCGATCCGCAAGCTCGCCCCCGGCAAGCTCGTCATCGCCAGCCACAACCCCGGCAAGATCCGCGAGATCGCGGCGCTGCTCGGCCCCTATGGCATGGCGCCGATCTCGGCGGGCGAGCTCGATCTGCCCGAACCGGAGGAGACCGGCACCACCTTCGTCGCCAATGCCGACCTGAAGGCGTTGCAGGCCGCCGACCTCTCGGGCCTGCCCGCGCTGGCCGACGACAGCGGGCTGTGCGTCGAGGCGCTGAACGGCGATCCCGGCATCTTCTCCGCGCGCTGGGCCGGGCCGTCGAAGGACTTCTCGGCGGCGATGCGGCTGGTCGAGGATCGGATGCAGGCGACCGGGCCGGACCACAGCCGGGCGGCGCATTTCGTCTGCGCGCTGGCGCTGGCATGGCCCGACGGCCATGTCGAATGGTTCGAGGGCCGCGTCGACGGCACGCTGGTCTGGCCGCCGCGCGGCGACCGGGGGTTCGGCTATGACCCGATGTTCGTTCAGGACGGCATGGACCGGAGCTACGGCGAGATCGATCCCGACCACAAGCATGCGATCAGCCACCGCGCCGATGCGTTCCGGCAACTCGTCGCGGCGGTGTTCTGAAGGGAACGTGTCCGGCATCCACGCATTCCCTTTCCTGTAGATAGGAGAGGCTGCCGGATGTCGGACGCGACGATCAAGACACGCCACCGCGAGATCGCGGTGGAGCATCTGCTGTTCTGGACGATGCGCTATGTCGAGCGCCGCCTGCCCGGCCTGCTCGACTCGCTCGAGATCAGCCTCGACAAGCTGGGCGACCCTGCCCATGGCCCGGACAAGGACGACGAGGCCGTGCGCCATATCGCGTCGAAGATGATCGCGGGTGCCCGCGCCTGAACCGGCGCGCGGCGGGCGTGTCAGAACGCCCGCTCGCCCTCGACATTGCCGGCCGGGACATAGCGGCAGACCAGATAGTCGTCCTCGCGATTGCTCGATTCGGCGCAGCCCATGCGGCGCGTGCTGTGCCACATGATCTGGGTATAATGGCCGACATCGCCGAAATCCCCGGTGCGCGATACATCGGGGATCGCCCGCGGCACGTAATCGTGCTTCTCATCGACCCAATGCTTGATCATCTCTTCGTAGAGATAGGCACCGCGCGTGCCGGTCCACAGATTCTCGCCCTCGTCCGGTTCGCCGCGCGGCTGTGCGGAATGCTCGAACTGCCCGGTGGCCGCCAGCACATTGGCATAGCGTTTTGCCTGTAGCGCCAACCCCGGATCCCATGCCAAAGGCGGCAGCCCCGCTTCGGCACGCGCGGCGTTATGCCCCTGCAACATGGCCCGCTGAAACAATGTCACGCCCCTCGGCGCTTCCCCCCCGAATGGCCGCGGCTCGGAATGGGTGGGTGGTGCCGCTGCCGGAACCGCCGAGCATTCCAAGAAAAACAGCGCTGAAAGCACTATGGATACGCCCCGCATTCTACCCGCCTGATTATATTTTTCTCCTTGGACCTTAATAGCATAGAAATGACTACCGTCCAATCGCCCCTCGCTCTTTACGTCCATTGGCCCTTCTGTGTACGCAAGTGTCCCTATTGCGATTTCAACAGTCACGTCCGTGAACAGGTGGACCAGGCAGCATGGAAGGCGGCGCTGCTCGCCGACCTCGCGCATGAGGCGGCCCTGCTGCCCGGACGGCGGCTGGGCTCGATCTTCTTCGGGGGCGGCACGCCGTCGCTGATGCCGCCCGATACGGTGGCGGCGGTGATCGATGCCGCCCGTCGCCACTGGACCGCCGACGACGATATCGAGATCACGCTGGAGGCCAATCCGTCGTCGGTCGAGGCGGCGCGATTCGCGGCGATCGCCGCCGCCGGGGTCAACCGCGTGTCGCTGGGGGTACAGGCGCTCGACGACCGGGCGCTCGCCTTCCTCGAACGCGCGCATGACGTGGGCGAGGCGCTGGCCGCGCTCGAGGTCGCGCAGCGCCATTTCGCGCGGGTCAGCTTCGACCTGATCTATGCCCGCCCCGACCAGTCGCTGAAGGCATGGGAGGCGGAACTGGCGCGCGCGCTGTCGTTCGGGACCGAGCATCTCTCGCTCTACCAGTTGACGATCGAGCCAGGGACGCGCTTCGCCACGTTGTTCGCGAAAGGCGAACTGACGATTCCCGACGCCGATCGCGCCGCCGACCTGTTCGAGACGACGCAGGCGATGACCGCCGCCGCCGGGCTGCCGCTCTACGAGGTGTCGAACCATGCCCGCCCCGGCGCGGAGAGCCGCCACAACCTGACCTACTGGCGCTACCGCGACTATGCCGGGGTCGGCCCCGGCGCGCACGGGCGGCGCGGCGGCATGGCGACGCAACGCCGCCGCAAGCCCGAGAACTGGATCGCCGCCGTGGCGCGCAACGGCCATGGCATCGAGCAGGAGGATGCGCTGACTCCGCAGGAGCGGGTGACGGAGGCGCTGGTGATGGGCCTGCGCATGGCGGAGGGGGTCGATCTCGCCCGCATCGCCCGGCTGGGCGAGCGCACGATCGACGGGGTGGTGCGGCGTGACAAGGTGGCGCTGCTGGCCGGACAAGGGCTGGTGCGGCTGGACGGCGACCGGCTGGCGCTGACGGCGGCGGGTATCCCGGTGCTCGACGCCGTGCTGCGCGAGGTCGCGGTGTAGCCGGAAGGTCGTTCGCACGCCAGGGCACGGAGGGGCACGCGCTGCCGCGTCCCGCCGCGAAAGCGGCCTTCCTGTTCCTGACTTCAGCAGGAGTGACGGTTTCGCTGTCGCGCATCGGATCGGGGCCGCAACCCCTCCGCGTCTCCGCGCCTCCGCGTGAAAACGACCTCCCTCGCTTCCGATATCTTGCGCGCCCGACCCCGCCCCCGCACAACCGCACGGACAGCATGAGGGGACCGACGTGCCGAACCTGACCCGCCGCCACGCCATTGCGGGCCTTGCCGCCGCGACCACCGCTGCCGCCCTGCCCGCCCAGCCGCGCGTGTCGCAGAGCCTGCGCATCGCCTCGACCTGGGATTTCGGCGCAGCGGCCAACGAAGCGGCCATCGCCCGCTTCCGCGCCGGGGGCAGCCTGATCGACGCGCTGGAGGCGGGCGCGAAGGTGCCCGAGGCGGATCTCGCCAATCATTCGGTCGGCAAGGGCGGCTATCCCGACCGCGACGGCATCGTCACGCTGGATGCGGTCATCATGGACGACAAGGGCCATGTCGGCGCCGTCGCGGCGCTGGAGGATATCGCCCACCCCATCTCGGTCGCGCGCGCGGTGATGGAGCGCACGCCGCACACCTTCCTCGTCGGCGACGGCGCACGCCGGTTCGCGCTCGCCAACGGCTTCACGCCCGAAAAGCTGCTGACGCCCGAGGCGGAGGCCGAATGGCGCAACTGGCTCAGGACTTCGAAATACGCGCCCGCCGCCAACAGCGAGAACCGCCGCACGCCGCCGGGCGGCGCGCTCGACCATGACACGATCGGCATGATCGCGCGCGCGCCCGACGGGTCGCTCGCCGGGGCCTGCACCACCTCGGGCATGGCGTTCAAGCTGCACGGGCGGGTCGGCGATTCGCCGCAGGTCGGCAGCGGGCTGTTCGTCGAGGCGGGTGTGGGCGCCGCCACCGCCACCGGCCTCGGCGAGGAAGTGACCCGCATCGCGGGCACCGCGCGCGTCGTGTCGTCGCTGCGCGCGGGGCTGTCGCCGATGGCCGCCTGCCGCGAGGCGGTGGAGCATATCGCCCGGCTGCGCGGCAGCGCGCTCGACGGGGTACAGGTCGGCTTCCTCGCGATGGATGCACGGGGGCAGGTCGGCGCGTTCGCGCTGCTGCCGGGCTTCACCTATGCGATCGGCAGCGCCGTCCTGCAATCGCAGAGCCTGCGCGCGGCCTGACGCACCGCGCACGCCGCCGGTCAGGGCAGCAGGTGCACCACCGTGGGCGCCACCGCCACCGCCGCACGTACGCCGGGCAAGGTCGCCAGCACCGCCGGATCGACCGGCGCGTGCAGCTCGATCCGCACGCGACCGGCCAGCGCCGCCGCCTGCCGGATCGCCGCGGCCCCGCCGAGCGCCGCCACGACCCGTGCGTCCAGCGCGACCGGCGCTTCGGGCGCGGGGGCATCCGCCGCGACCGGGAGCGCAACGCCGCCGCTGCCCGCGCCCGCCGCACGGATTTCCTCGGCGACCTGATCGGCGATCGGACCGACGATCACCTGCACCGCGCGTGCCGACGGGCGCAGCACGCCCATCGCGCCCAGCGCCTTCAGCGCCGCCTCGTCCACCAGCGCCTGGTCCGCGACCATCAACCGCAGCCGGGTCGTGCACGCCCCGATGCTGGCGAGATTGCCCATCCCGCCCAGCGCGGCGAGGAACGCGGCGCCCCGCGTACCCTCACCCGCCGTACCGGGTGCCGCGACCGCCGCCGCATCGCGCCCCGGCGTCTTGAGGTCGAAACGGACGATGAATAGGCGGAACACCCCATAATAGAGCGCGAAATAGGCCAGCCCGACCGGGATCAGCAGCAACGGCTTCGTCGCCTTGCCATAGTTCAGCACATAGTCGAACAGCCCCGCCGAGAAGCCGAAGCCGAGCTTCACTCCCAGCCAGTCCATGACGACCATCGCCAGCCCGGTCAGCACCGCATGGATCGCATAGAGCGCGGGCGCGAGGAACATGAACGAGAATTCGATCGGCTCGGTCACGCCGGTCAGGAAGCTGGTGAGCGCGAGGCTGAGCAGCATGCCGCCCACCGCCTTGCGCCGTTCGGGCAGCGCCGAGCGGTACATCGCAAGGCACGCGGCGGGCAGGCCGAACATCATCACCGGGAAATATCCGGCCATGAACGCCCCCGCGCCCGGATCACCCGCGAAGAAGCGGCGCAGGTCGCCCGTCGTCCCGTTGAAGTCGCCCAGCACGAACCATGCGACGTTGTTGAGGATATGGTGCAGCCCCGTCACCAGCAGCAGCCGGTTGAGCAGGCCGAAGCCGAACAGCCCGACGCTGCCCGACGCCACCAGCCCCTGGCTGGTCGCATCCAGCGCGGCGGTGATCCCGCCGAAGCTCAGCCCCACCAGTGCGGCGATGGCGATGCCCATGAGGCCGCTGACGATCGGCACGAACCGCCGCCCGCCGAAGAAGGCGAGATATTCCGGCACCTTGATCGTCGCGAACCGGTTGTAGAAGCCGCCGCCGATCAGCCCGGCGACGATGCCGATCGGCACGTCGAGCTTGGCGAAGGCCTTGGCCTTCCACGCCGCCGACAGGGTCGCGGCTACGGAATCGACGAAGCCCTGCGTCACCTCGGCAGGCACGGTCAGGAACACCGGCCCGCCGTTCTTCACGACGAGGTAGCAGACCACCCCGGCAAGGCACGCCGCGCCGTTGCCGTCGCGCGCGATACCGCAGGCGACGCCGATCGCGAACAACAGCCCCAGATTGGCGAACAGCGCATCGCCCGCCGCCGCCAGCAGGCCGATGTCGAGCAGGTCGGGCTGGCCCAGCCGCAGCAGCAGCCCCGCGACCGGCAGGACCGCGATCGGCAGCATCAGCGCGCGACCGATCGGCTGGAGCATCTCGATCGCCGACTTCATGCTGCATGCTCCTTCAGGAAATCGCGGACCAGCGCGCGCACCGCCTGCGGCCCCTCCACCGCCAGCGCGGCCCCGGCCAGCGCGGCGCAATCGGGCACGCGCAACCGCCGCACCAGCGCCTTCAATTCGGGCACGAACCGCGGCGAGGCCGACAATTCGGTGACGCCCAGCCCGATCAGCAGCGGCACCGCCAGCCGGTCGGAGGCGAGGCCACCGCACACCCCGACCCAGCGGCCGTGGCGCGCCGCCCCCGCCGTCGTATGTGCGATCAGTTGCAGCACGGCGGGGTGCAGCCCGTCGATGCCGCCCGCGACCGCCGGATTGCCGCGATCCATCGCCAGCGCATATTGCGTCAGGTCGTTGGTGCCGATCGACAGGAAATCGGCATGGGCGCCAAGCGTGGCAGCGGTGACGGCGGCGGCGGGCGTCTCGACCATGATGCCGACCTCGATCCGTTCGGCGATGCCCAGCTCGGCGCGCAGCCGGTCGACCTCGCCGCGCACCGCCACGATCTCGGCGACGCTCGCGACCATCGGGATCATGATCCGGCACTGCCCGACCGGGCGGACCGACAGGATCGCGCGCAACTGCGCCTCCAGTATCTCCGGCATCGCCAGCGCGACGCGGATGCCGCGCAGGCCCAGCGCCGGATTCTCCTCCGGCGCGATCGGCAGATAGGGCGCGGGCTTGTCACCGCCGACGTCGAGCAGGCGGACGATCAGCGGGCGTCCCTGAAGCGTCGCGGCGATATCGCCATAGAGCGCGGCCTGTTCCGCGACATCGGGCGCGGTGTCGCGGTCGAGGAACAGGAATTCGGTGCGCAGCAGCCCCGATCCTTCCGCGCCGTTCGCCATCGCGACCACCGCATCCTCACGCGACCCGAGGTTCGCGAACGCCTCGATCCGCACGCCGTCGGCGGTCACGCAGGCATCCGCCGCCGCTGCCAGCGCCGCCGCACGCTCGTCGGCCCGCCGCGCGACCGCGTCGCGCGCCGCGGCCAGCGTATCCGCATCGGGATCGACGTGCAGCACCCCGGCATCGGCATCGAGGATCAGCGTGGCTCCGTCCGCCACCTGCCCCAGCGGCGCGCCGATCGCGACCAGCGCGGGCAGCCCCATCGTCGCGGCAAGGATCGCGACATGCGAGGTCGGCCCGCCGCGCTCGACCGCAAGGCCCACCACCTCGGCGGGGTCGAGCGCCATCACCTGCGACGGCAGCAGGTCGTCGGCGACGAGGATCGTGCCCGGCGGATAGCGCATCGCCTCCGCCTCCGCGCCGGTCAGCACGCCGAGCACCTGCCGTTCGAGGTCGAGCAGATCGTCGGCCCGCTCGGCCAGCCGCGCATCGCCCAGCCCTTTGAGCACCTGCGCCTGCGCCCGGGTCGCGCTGCGCCACGCATGGCCCGCGTCGCGCCCGTCGCGGATCGCCGCCTGTGCGGCATCGACCAGGTCGGGGTCATCGAGGAACGCCAGATGCGCCGCCCGGATCGCCGCGCCCGCACCTTCGCCGCCTGCGCCCAGCGCGTCGCGCACCGCCGCCAGCGCCGTCTCCAGCCGCTGCGCCTCGTGCGCCACGCCCTGCCCGTCCTCGGGCACCGCGATCTCGGCGATGCGCAGCCGGTGCGCGACGCCGATCGCCTGTCCCGGCGCGGCGGTGGTGCCCGCCAGCTGCCCCTCACCCAGCGCGACCGGGGCGGGCGTCGGGGCGGCGGCGGGCGCGGACGTCGCCTGCCCCTCGCCCATCCCGCCCTCGATCAGCGCGACCAGCGCGGCCACCGCCGTCGCCGCATCCGGCCCGCTCGCGCGCACCTCGATCGTGTCGCCGAAGCCGATGCCGAGCCCCAGCAGCCCCACCGCGCCGCGCGTCGATGCCTGCGCCTCGCCCTTCGCCAGCCAGCTGTCCGCCGCGAAGCCGCGCGCGACCTCGCCGATCCGCGCCGCCGGGCGGGCGTGCAGGCCGTGCGCCATCGGCACCCGCACCGTCGCGACCACCCGTTCCCCGGCCGGCGCGATCACAACCGACTGTTGCGCCACCGGCTCCAGCGTCAGCAGCGGATCGCCCACCGCCAACCTCCGCCCGCCCTCGCGCGCGACGATCCGGAACGCATCGCCGTTGGTGACGATCAGCGGCGTGACGACCGCAGGCGCACTGCACACGATCGCGTCGAGGTCGTAGCGGATCAGCGGCGCCCCGCGCGCCACCCGGTCGCCCGGCTGCACCAGCGCGGTGAACGGCACGCCGCCCAGCTGTACCGTATCGATGCCGATATGCATCAGCAGCTCGACCCCGTCGTCGCTGCGCAGCGTGATCGCATGGCCGCCCGCATGCAGCGTCAGCACCACGCCGTCGCACGGCGCATGCAGCGTATCGCCCGTGGGATCGATCGCCATGCCGTCGCCCAGCATCCGCCCGGCGAACACCGCGTCGGGCACGTCGTCGAGCGGACAGGCCCAACCCTCGATCGGCGCGGTCAGAAGGATGGCGGTCATCGATGCCCCCCGGCAAGGCGACGCCCCATGGCGGGCGTCGCGAATGTGTTCAGACGATGCGCTTGCCGCCGATCCATGTACCGCGCACGGTCAGGTCGGGGGCGAGCCAGACGAAATCGGCCTGTGCGCCGACATGGAGGCTGCCGATGCGGTGCGACAGCCGCAGGAAGGCGGCGGGATTGGCCGACGCCATCGCCACCGCGTCCTCGAAGCCGACGCCCAGCGCATGGAGGTTGCGCACCGCGCTCGCCATGTCGAGGTCGCATCCCGCCAGCGTCCCGTCGGGGCCGACGCACACGCCGTTCTCGACATGGATGGGCAGGCCGTTCAGCACGAACGTCTTGTCGGTGGCGCCGACGGTCGGCATCGCATCGGTCACGAGCATGAAGCGGTCGTGCGGCCGGGCCTTCAGCGCGATGCGGATCGCGGCAGGGTGCAGATGAGCCCCGTCGACGATCAGCCCGGCATAGATGCCCGCATCGTCCAGCACCGCGCCGACCACGCCCGGATCGCGGTGCCGGAGCGGCGACATGGCGTTGTAGAGGTGCGTCACGCCGCGTGCGCCCGCGTCGATCGCGGCGCGTGCCTGTTCATAGGTCGCGTCGCTGTGGCCGATGCTGACGATCACGCCCGCCGCGACCAGCCGCCCGATCGCGTCGGCACCGTTGCGTTCGGGCGCCAGCGTCACCATCACCACGCCCCGGCGGGGCCGGGTGAGCAGGTCGATCGCCGCATCGTCCAGCGCGCGGAAATGGTTCGCGTCGTGGATGCCCTTGCGCGCCGGGTTCAGGAACGGCCCCTCGACATGGATGCCGACGACGCCGGGCACGCCCGCCGCGATCGCCGCGTCCACCGCATCCAGCGCCGCCGCCACCACGTCGAGCCGGTCGCTGATGAGCGTCGGCAGATAGGCGGTGGTGCCGTATCGCGCATGCGCCGCGCCGATCGCGGCGATGCCCGCCACGGTCGGCGTGTCGTTGAACAGCACCCCGCCGCCGCCGTTGACCTGCGTATCGACGAACCCCGGCACCAGCCAGCCGCCGTCGAGGTCGAACACCTCGGCATCGTCGCCCGCATGGAAATCGGCGATCCGCCCGGCCTCGACGCGAAACGCGCAGCCGTCGCCGCCGCACGCCTCGGCGAGCACCCGCCCGCCGCGAAAGACGAAGCCGCTCATCGCGTTTCCGTGACCTTGCGCAGGTGCGGCGGCGCGTCGGGGTCGAGGCCGCGGCGGCGCGACACGCTTTCAATCATGCGATAGAAGCTCTGGATCATCAGGATCGGCTCGATCGCGGCATGGCTGCGGATCGCGCCCGGATGGCTGCCGCCGTCCGCGGCATCGGCCAGATGCACCGCCGCGCCGCGCGTCGCGAATTCCTTCGCCGCCGCGCGCACATCATCGCCCGCCTCGTCCGACGTGGCGAAGGCGAGCAGCGGAAAGCCGTTGTCGATGATCGCCATCGGCCCGTGGCGCACCTCGGCGCTGCTGAACGCCTCGGCATGCAGCGCCGAGGTCTCCTTCATCTTCAGCGCCGCCTCCTGCGCCACGCCGAAGCTGTAGCCGCGCCCGATCACGAACAGGTTGCGCGCCGCGACCAGCGTGTCGGCGACCGCGCGCCAGTCGAGGTCGAACGCCGCCTCCAGTTGTGCGGGCGCAGCGTCGAGCGCGTCGATCAGCGCCCGGTCCTCGCTCCAGTATGCCGCGACCGCCGCCAGCGCGGCCAGCGACGCGATGAACGACTTGGTCGCCGCCACCGACGTCTCCGGCCCGGCCGACAGCGGCAGCACGACATCGGCCAGCGCCGCCAGCGGCGAATCCTCGACGTTCACCAGCGCCACGACGCGCGCGCCCGCCGCCTTGTAGCTCTCGACGGTGCGCAGCAGGTCGGGGCTCCGGCCCGACTGCGACACCGCGATCACCACCGCATGGGTGCGCTCCATCTGCGTCGCATAGACCGATGCGACCGACGGCGCGGCGCTCGCCACCGGCACGCCGCACAGCGTCTCGATCAGATATTTGCCATAGGTCGCGGCATGGTCCGACGATCCGCGCGCACAGGTCACGACCAGCGCGGGCGGATCGGCGCGCAGCATCGCCCCCAGCTGCACCAGCGCGTCACGATTGCGCGCGAGGAAGCGGGCGACGGTCGCGCCGCCCTCGGCCGCCTCGCGGAACATCGCGGTCCGATCGGCGGCGGCGGCGTGCGGGGCCGGATCGGCCTCGGCAATGGACGTCATATACCCCCCTTGTGCATCCGCCGCCCCTATGCGCCGGATCAGTTCGCGTTCAGTTCGGCGACGACGTCGTATGCGTCGCCGCGGTAATAGGATTGGGTGAACTCCACCGTCTCGCCGTCGGGCAGGAAGCCGCGCCGTTCGATGAACAGCCCGGCATGGCCCGTCTCCACGCCCAGCCGCCGCGCCTGTTCGGCGGGAAAGGCCAGCGCGCGCAGCCGCTGGAGCGCGCGCACCGGGCGGCACCCGGTCGCCTCCAGCGCGGCATAGAGCGAATCGCCCACCGCATCGACACCGGGCAGGCAGCGCCCGACGATCGTCGCATATTCGACCGCCATCGGCACGTCGTCGGCATAGCGCATCCGCTGGAAGCGATAGACCGGCGTGCCGGGCGACAGCCCCAGCGACAGCGATTCCTCCGGGCTGACCAGCCCGGCGGACTTCGACACCCATTCGCTGCGCGGGGTGCGCCCGCGCGCCGTCATGTCCTCCGAAAAGGACGACAGCTTGGAAAAGCTCTTGTCCACCCGCGCCGCGACGAAGGTACCCGCCCCGCGCCTGCGGACCACCAGCCCCTCGTTCGCCAGCCCCTCGATCGCCTTGCGCACGGTGATGCGCGACACGTCATATTCGGCGGCCAGCTCGCGTTCCGGCGGGATCACGTCGTCCTGCACCAGCACCTTGCGCTCGATCGCGCCGCGCACGAGCTGCTGGAGCTGCAGGTACAACGGGGCATGCCCGTCGGTCGGCAACCGCCCGACCCGTTCGTAGAAATCCATGCCCTGACCCTTCGATGTCCGCAGCAGGTCAGCGTAGGGGGTGGGCTGGATAATCACAATGCGCAGGATAGGTCCGTTTTTGGTATTATACAAGTGTGTTTTCGTAGCGGGGATTCACGGCGTTTCTGTCGGATTCCCGCGTGGTGAGGCGCTCCCACTCATCCCAAAGGACGAATTGGACTGTGTAGTAAGTTCTACCCGCCCGACTCGTATACGGTAGCCGACCCTGCGGCGATCCGGCATTTTTTGGAATTATATTCCATCTTATAGCAATTTAGTTGCAATTATTGCACCCGTTGGCGCGCCGGTGGCCCATTATGCGTCGGAGAAATCGCAATATTCTCACCTATGCAGTTCCTTTTCATTTTTATGTAGATTTTATGATTGGAATTGGTCACACTCCACCTGACCAGAATGAGCCCAAATGGTACCAATACAGTACCAGAAGCCGGGCCGCTTGTCGCACAGGACTGCACGCCGCCGTTCGCGGCGACGATATCGGGGGGGCGCATCCCGCGCCCGAGCATTTAGGGGATCGGGTCTATGGCTTTTTCGCGTTTCGCATATCTTGCATCCACGGCGCTCGTCGCGCTCGCCTCGCCCGCGGTCGCGCAGGACGCGGCACCCGCGTCGGTGCCCGCCGCAGAGGATGACACGATCACCGTCACCGGCATCCGCAAGTCGATCGCCGACTCGATCGATACCAAGCGCAAGGCAGGCTCGATCGTCGACGTCATCTCGGCGGAGGACGTGGGCAAGTTCCCCGACGCGAACGTCGCCGACTCGCTCGCCCGTCTGCCCGGCGTCACCGTCGACCGCCAGTTCGGCGAGGGCGAGCAGCTCTCGATCGCGGGCGTCGAGCCTGCGCTGAACCGTCTGACCGTCGACGGCCACTCCGTCGCCTCGGCCGACTGGGGCGGCAACCCGTCGGACCGCTCCAGCCGCACCTTCAACTATTCGCTGCTCTCGCCCACGATCATCAGCCAGGCGGTCGTCTACAAGACGCCGGAAGCCCGGTTGCAGGAAGGCGCGATCGGCGCCAGCGTCGACGTCGTCACCCGCAAGCCGCTCGACCTGAAGTCGGGCACGATCGCCGCGACCGCGGGCGGCGAGTACAACGACCGGGCGAAGCGCGGCAGCTTCCGCGGCTCGGCGCTCTACAGCTGGCACAACGACGACGACACGATCGGCTTCCTCGGCTCGGTCAGCTACGACAAGGAACAGCTCAGCCGCGCCGGGTCGGCGGTCTACTGGTACCGCACCGGCGACGCGCTGCTCGCCAATGCGCCGACCACCGCGACGATCAACGGCAAGAACATCACCGCGCTGACCGCCGCCGAACGCGCCACCTTCAGCAGCGCGCGCTTCGCCTCGTTCCTCGCCCGCGAATTCTTCAAGCAGGAGCGCGAGCGCATCGGCTTCTCGGGCGCGATCCAAGCGCGGCCGACCGACAACATGACCGTCACCGCAACCGGCCTGTTCATCCGCGGCAACTACGACAACGTGTCGAACTCGGCCTATACCTACGGCTTCGAGGGCTCGCGGCTGGTGTCGGCGCAGTCGTCGAACGGCATCGTCACCTCGGCGACCTTCACCGGCATCCCCGCGGGCCAGACCGGCGCGACCGGCCAGCTCGACACCAACTATCGCCGTACCCGCCTGAAGAACGACTCGGTCACGCTGCTGGTCGACTGGACGCCGGGCGACTGGACGATCACCGGCAACGTCGGCGCGACCAAGGCGTCGGGCGGCAAGGACCCCGAATATCTGCTCGACTTCCGCACGCAGCAGGGCTTCACCGCCGGGGCCAACGGCCGCGACACCGTCGTCAACTGGGCGAAGCCCGCCAGCGACCCGACGATGTGGCTGAGCAACTTCACCGCCTCGGGCGGCGCGAACCTCGGCGCGCAGGATCTGGCGCGCAACGGCGGCGTGCAGTTCTTCGGTCGCCAGATCGGCGGCGTTCCGCTGAAGTCGGGCTTCACGCTCGACAAGGAAGTGTTCGCCGAAGCGAACTTCAAGCACCCGGTCAGCCTCGGCCCGGTGACGGAAATCCTGTTCGGCGGCCGCTACGTCAATCATGACAACAGCCAGACGACCTACAGCAACGCCGTCTTCACCAACCAGAACTTCACGATGGCGGACCTGCCCTATTACGTCCTGCCGACCGGGCTGTACAACGGCCTCGGCGTCAGCGGCAACGGCGCGCCCTATGCCACGCTCGACCGCGACGGCATCATCGCGACACTGGCGAAGTACGGCAACAAGCAGATCGACCGCGGCTTCTCGTTCAACGAATATTTCGGCGTGAACGAAAAGATCGCGGCGGCCTATGTCCAGGCGAATTTCGAGCTGGGCAAGCTGCGCGGCAACGTGGGCGTCCGCTTCGCCCACACCGCCGACGAGGCGATGTTCTACACCGCCAGCAACCGTTCGGGGCAGCTGTTCCCGACCTACACCTTCACGCCGGTCAAGAACGACTATAACCGCCTGCTGCCCTCGGCCAACCTGATCTACCAGGCGGGCGAGGACGTGGTGCTGCGCGCCTCGGCGGCGAAGGTGCTGGCCCGCCAGCGCTACAGCGACCTCGCCGGTTCGCTCTCGCTCAACGACGACCAGTTCACCGGCAGCGGCGGCAACCCGTTCCTCAAGCCGTACGAAGCCACCAACTACGGGCTGTCGGCGGAATGGTATTTCGCCCCCGCCAGCTTCCTCGCCGGTGAAGTCTTCTACCGCGACATCAGCAACTACACCGTCAGCCAGACCAACAACGAGACGCAGTTCAACGTGCGCCTCGCCCAGAACGCGACCTATGCGATCGCCCGCCCGGTCAACGGCGGCAACGCGCAGGTCACCGGCTTCTCGCTGTCGGGCAACACCAGCCTGTTCTGGGGCTTCGGCTTCCAGGGCAGCTACACCTTCGCCGATGCGGAGGCGTCGCTGGCCACCGGCCTGCCGTACCTGTCGCGCCACACGCTCCAGCTCTCGCCCTATTACGAGAACGGCGCGTTCCAGGCGCGGGTCAGCTACAACCGTCGCTCGAAGTATTTCTACCGCTTCGGCCGCCAGTCGTCGCAGGACTATACCGACGCCTATCGCCAGCTCGACGCGCAGATCAGCTATGCGCTGACCGAAGGCGTGTCGATCACCGCCCAGGCCTCGAACCTGCTCGACGAGACCTACTACCAGTACAGCAGCACGCCCAGCGCGCCGACCTCGGTGTACAAGAACGGCCGCGTGTTCTCGCTCAACGCCACGTTCCGCATGTAAACGGGGCGTCCGGTCCCGGCGGCCCTTCGGGGCTGCCGGAACCCTGCGGCCCCGGCGACGCCGGGGCCGTTTTCATATTACATCGCGTCGTGCCGGTCGAATCGGGCCGGGTGATCGGAGAGTGTCCGCCGTGTCCCACCTGCGCCTTCGCGGCATCGCCCTGCTGCTCGCCACCGTGCCCGCCGTCCTCTCTGCCGCCCCGCGCGAGACGGTGGTGCTGGACAAGGGCTGGCAGCTCCGCCTCGCCCCCGGCGACGCCGCGGCGAAGGACCATCCCAAGGCCGCGCGCTGGCTGCCCGCCCGTGTGCCCGGCTATGTCCAGACCGATCTGATCGCGGCGAAGCTGACCCCCGATCCGTTCGTCGGCCTGAACGAGGCGACGATCCAATGGGTCGGGCGCAGCGACTGGGACTATCGCGGGCAGCTCACCGCCACGCCCCGGCTGCTGGCGCGCGGCCATGTCGACCTCGTGTTCGACGGGCTGGACACCTTTGCCGAGGTATCTGTCAACGGCACCAGGCTGCTGGCCGCCGACAATGCCCATCGCCGCTGGCGCGCGGATGCAAAGCCGCTGCTGAAGCCCGGCGCGAACGAGATTCGCATTGCCTTCCGCTCGCCGCTCGGCGTGCTGAAGCCGGTGGTGGCGAACATCGCCAACCCGCTGCCCGGCGAATATGATTCGACGGCGGGCGATGAGCCGGAGGGGCGGCAGACCTCGCCCTATATCCGCAAGCCGAAGTATCATTACGGCTGGGACTGGGGTCCGCGCATCCTCAATATCGGCCCCAACGGCGCGGTGCGTGTCGATGCATGGGACGACGCCCGGATCGAGACGCTGCGCGTGCAGCAGGAAGCGGTGACGCCCGCCGAGGCGCGCCTGACCGCCGAGGTGGTGATCGTCGCCGACCGTGCCGCGACGGTACAGGTCGCCGCCACCGTCACTGCCCCCGACGGCACGCCCGTTCGCGCCAGCCGCACCGTGGCCGTCGTGCCCGGCGAGAACCGCGTCGCCGTGCCGCTGACCGTGGCCGACCCGCAACTCTGGTATCCCGCCGGATATGGCGCGCAGCCGCTCTACACCGTCGCCGCCGACGTGACGCTGGACGGCGAACGCATCGACCGCGCCGAACGCTCGACCGGCATCCGCACCGTCGAACTGGTCCGCGAAAAGGACGCGCAGGGGCGCGGCTTCCTGCTCAAGGTCAACGGCTTGCCCGTGTTCGCCAAGGGCGCGAACCTGATCCCGTTCGACAGCTTCGGCCCGCGCGTGACCGACGAACGGATGCGCGCCATCCTCGCCGATGCGAAGGCGGCGAACATGAACATGATCCGCATCTGGGGCGGCGGCATGTACCTGCCCGACAGCTTCTTCGATGCCGCCGACGCCCTGGGGCTGATGCTGTGGTCCGACTTCATGTTCGGGGGCGCCGTCACGCCCTATGACCGTGACTTCCGCGAGACCGTGCGGATCGAGGCGGAGGAACAGGTCGACCGGGTACAGGCGCACCCCTCGATCGTGCTGTGGTCGGGCAACAACGAGGTGCTGTCGGGCTGGGAGACGTGGAGCGACCGCACCGCCTTCAAGAAGCGCGTCGGCCCGGACGAACAGGAGCGCGTCGGCGTCGGCATGGCGATCCTGTTCGACCGGGTGCTGCGCGACGCGGCGGAGCGGCGCGACGCCGACGTGCCCTATTGGCCCGGCTCCCCCAGCAGCAACTACGAGGGCAAGCCCGATCAGGACGGCGACGGCGACCGGCACTATTGGGACGTGTGGGGCGGCAAGAAGCCCGCCACCGCCTATCTCGACAGCTGCCCGCGCTTCATGTCGGAATATGGGCTGCAGGCGATGCCCGTCATGGCGACGATCGCTAAGTTCGCCAGCCCAGGGGACTATGCCATCGAATCCCCGGTGATGAAGGCGCACCAGAAGTTCCTGAAGGGCGAGGGGCAGGGCCGCCTGCTCGACTATATCCGCATGCGCTACCGCGAACCCCGCGACTTCGCCGATTTCGTCTATCTGAGCCAGGTGATGCAGGCCGACGGCATCCAGCTGGGCGCGCTGCACCACCGCGCCTGTCGCCCCGTCACCACCGGATCGCTCTACTGGCAGCTGAACGACGTGTGGCCCGGCGCGTCATGGTCGAGCATCGACTATTACGGCCGGTGGAAGGCGCTGCACTATGCCGCGCGGCGGTTCTTCGCGCCGCTCGCCATCGCCGCCGCGCGCAGGGACAACGGCGTCACCACCGTCTCGCTGATCTCCGACGCGACGCAGGCCGTCGCGGCGCGCTGGACGCTCAGGACGATCGATGTCGACGGGCGCGAACTGGCCCGGCGCGAGCAAGCGGTGACGCTCGCCCCGCTCACCGCGACGCAGGTCGGGACGTTCAGCGACGCCGACCTGTTCGCCGCCGCCGACCGCACGCGCAGCGTGGCGGTCGCCGAACTGGTGGTCGACGGGCGCACCGTCTCGCGCAGCCTCGTGTCGGCGCTGCCCGAAAAGACGATGGCGCTGCCCGATCCGGAGATCGCGGTGCGCTGGTCGAGCGTGGACGGCAAGCCCGCACTGACCCTGACGCCGAAACGCCTCGCCCGCGCGCTGTGGATCGGGTTCGGCACGCTCGATGCGCAGGCATCGGACAATTTCCTCGACCTGCTGCCCGGTGAGAGCGTGACGGTGACGATCGACAGCAAGGCGTCGGCGGCGACGCTGAAACGCGCGCTCAGGCTGCAAACGCTGGGGGCCGCGAAATGAGCCTGTTCCTCGCCTTCTTGGCCGGAGCCGCCGAACCGGACCCGCAGATCGCCGCGACCATCGCCGCGATGACTCCGGCGGAAAAGGCCGCGCAACTGCAAAGCAGCGCCCCCGCGCAGGGCGACATGCTCCCCGCCTACGACTATTGGAACGAGGCGCTGCACGGGCTCGCCCGCAACGGCGTGGCGACGGTGTTTCCGCAGGCGATCGGCCTCGCCGCCACCTGGGACGCGCCGCTGATGGAGCGGATCGGCACCGTGGTATCGACCGAGGCGCGCGCCAAGTACAATGCGCTGCCAGGCAAGGCGCGCCGCCGGTACGAGGGGCTGACGATCTGGTCGCCCAACATCAACATCTTCCGCGATCCGCGCTGGGGCCGGGGCATGGAAACCTATGGCGAGGATCCGGTGCTGACCGGCAGACTCGCGGTCGGCTATGTCCGGGGATTGCAGGGGCCGGACCCGCTGCAACCGCGCGTCATCGCTACCCCCAAGCACCTCGTCGCGCACAGCGGGCCGGAGGCGGGGCGCGATGCCTTCAGCGTGCAGACCGCGCCCTATGACATGGAGGCGACCTACCTCCCCGCCTTCCGCCGCGCGATTACCGAGGGGAAGGCGCAGTCGGTGATGTGCGCCTATAACGGCGTGCACGGCGTGCCGGTGTGCGCCGCCGACTGGCTGCTGAACGGGCGGGTGCGGCGCGACTGGGGGTTCACCGGGCTGGTCGTGTCCGACTGCGACGCGATCGGCAATATCGCCCATTACCAGCGCTACGCCCCCGACAACGCCGCCGGGTCCGCCGCCGCGATCAATGCGGGCATGGATGTGAACTGCGGCAGCGCCTATGCCGCGCTGCCGAAAGCACTGGAACGCGGCCTGACCACGCAGGCCGTGATCGACCGCGCGCTGACCCGTACGTTCGAGGCGCGCAAGCGGCTGGGCGATGCGTTCGGCGCGAAGAGCCGCTGGGACGCGATCCCCGCGTCGGCGCTGCACACCCCGGCCAACCGCGCGCTGGCGCTGGAGGCGGCGCGCAAGTCGATCGTGCTGCTGGAGAACAACGGCGTCCTGCCGCTGAAGCGTGGGAGCCGGATCGCGGTGATCGGCCCCAATGCCGACAGCCTCGACGTGCTGGAGGCGAACTACAACGGCACCGCCGCCGATCCGGTGACGCCGCTGGCGGGCCTGTCGGACCGCTTCGCCGTTGCCTATGCGCAGGGGGCGACGCTGGCCGACGGCGTGCCGCTGCCGGTGCCGCAGACCGCGTTCGGGGCGGGGCTGAAGGCCGAATTTTTCGCCGACCCCGCGATGGCCGGTGCGCCGGTAGCGACGCGCACCGACCGCACGATCGACTTCAACTGGCGGCGCACGGCGCCGGTCGCGGGGCTGCCGGTCGATCGCTACGGCGTGCGCTGGAGCGGCATGCTGACCCCGCCGGGGCCGGGGCGCTACACGCTGCGCATCGACATCAACCGCTGCTGGGACAAATGCAGCGGGCGTGACGCGGTACGGCTGTGGGTGGGCGGTCGCGAGCTGCTGGCCGCCACCGGTACCGCTGCCGCCACCGGCGCGGCGAACGACGACAAGTCCGAACGGATGGAGGCGACGCTCGACTTCGCCGACACCGGCCCGAAGCCCTTCCGCCTCGACCTGATGCATGCCGGGACCGACGACAGCATCCGCCTGACGTGGATCGCGCCTGCCGATCCGCAACGGGCTGAGGCCGTCGCCGCCGCGCGCAGCGCCGATGCCGTCGTCGCCTTCGTCGGCCTCTCCCCCGCCGTGGAGGGCGAGGCGCTGCGCCTCGAAGTCCCCGGCTTCTCGGGCGGCGACCGCACCGACATCGCGCTGCCCGCCACGCAGCAGCACCTGCTCGAAGCGGTGAAGGCGACGGGCAAGCCGCTGATCGTCGTGCTGCTGTCGGGCAGCGCGGTCGCGATGCAATGGGCGAAGGACCATGCCGATGCGGTGCTGGTCGGCTGGTATCCGGGCGAGGTCGGCGGCACCGCCATCGCCGACGTGCTCGACGGCACGACCAACCCTTCGGGCCGCCTGCCCGTCACCTTCTATGCGAGGACCGGCGACCTGCCAGCCTTCGTCGATTACAATATGAAGGGGCGCACCTACCGCTATTTCGACGGCCAGCCGCTGTGGAGCTTCGGCGCGGGGCGGAGCTACACGACCTACGCCTATGCCGATGGGAAGGGACCGGCGACGCTCGCGGCGGGCCAGCCGCTCACCGTCACCGCCCGCGTCGCCAATACCGGCACCCGCGCGGGCGAGGAAGTCGCACAGGCCTATCTGATCGCGCCCGACAGCCTCAACCGCATCGGCCAGTGGAACGATCCGGTGCTGCGCCACAGCCTCGTCGACTTCCGGCGCGTCGCGCTGAAACCGGGCGAGGCGAAGACCGTGACCTTCACCCTCGATCCGCGGCTGCTCAGCACCGTCGCGCTCGACGGCACCCGCGCGGTGCGCCCCGGCGCCTATCGCCTGTTCCTCGGCGGCGGCCAGCCGGGCACCACGCCGGGACAGGAGATCGCCTTCACCATCACCGGTACGCAGGAGCTGCCCAAATGACGATGCTCTCCCGGCGGACCCTGCTCGGCGGCAGCGCGGGGCTGGCGGTGGCAGGCGCATTGCCTGCGGTGACGATCACCCCGCCCGACCGGCCCGATCTGTTCATCGGCACCGGCGGCGACGGCCACACCTTTCCGGGCGCGACGATGCCGTTCGGCATGGTGCAACTGTCGCCCGATACCGACACCGCGCGCTGGGCGACCTGTTCGGGCTATCACCAAGGGGACGGCTCGATCCTCGGGTTCAGCCACACGCACCTGTCGGGCACCGGCATCGGCGACATGCTCGACGTGCTGGTCGTCCCGACGCGCGGGCAGGTGCTGCTCGACGGCGGCCCGCTGGGCGACCCCGACAAGGGATATCGCCAGCGGTTCCGCGACGATGTCGCCGAACCGGGCTATTACGCCGTCACGCTGGAAAGCGGGGTGCGGTCCGAACTGACCGTGACGGAGCGCACCGGCATCCAGCGCCACCGCTTCCCCGCCGGACCCGCGCATATCCTGATCGACCTGTCGCATCTGGTGATGGAGGGGCCGAACCAGTCGCCCTATATCGACGACGCCGCGCTGACGCTGGAGCCGGACGGCAGCATCACCGGCACCCGCCGCGTCTTCCGCTGGGCCAAGGGGCGGCGGATCTTCTTCGCGATGCAGCTGTCGCGCAAGCCCGACCGGATCGAGTTCTTCGGCGACGGGGACGCGCCCGCCGGGAACGGCGGGGTGAAGGGCAAGCGCGTCAAGGCGGTGCTCCACTATAAGGACGCCGGGGCAGCGCCGATCGTGATCCGCACCGGCATCTCGGCGGTCGATCTCGCCGGGGCGAAGGCCAATCTCGCCGCTGAGGCGCGGTACTGGGACTTCGATCGCTATGTCCGCGCTGCGACCACGGCATGGGCGAAGGAACTCGATCGGATGCGCTTCGAGGGCGGCACGCCGCAACAGCGCACCGTCGCCGCCTCCGCGCTCTACCACGCCTCGATCGGCCCGACCCTCTTCTCGGATGTCGACGGGCGCTATGTCGGGCTCGACCGGCAGGTGCATCGCGTGCCACAGGGCGAGGCGGCGTACAGCGCCTATTCGCTGTGGGACACCTATCGCGCCTTCCATCCCTTGCAGACGCTGATCCGCCCCGAACTGACCCGGCGGATGGTCGGCGACCTGATCCGCCAGACGCAGCAGAGCCCGTTCGGCCCGCCGGTCTGGCCGCTGCAGGGCGTGGAGACCGGCACGATGATCGGCTGGCACGCCGTCCCCGTCCTCGCGGAGGCGCGCGCCAAGGGCGTGCCCGGCGACTATGCCGCCGCCTGGGCCGGGGTGAAGAAACGCGCGTTCGACTGGTCGACCCCCAACCTCGACAACAGCATCGGGGTGCAGGCCTATGACGAACTCGGCTATGCGCCCGCCGACCGCATCTTCGAGAGCGTGTCGAAGACGCTCGAATTCGCCTATGACGATTATGCGGGCGCGCACATCGCCGATGCGGCGGGCGATGCGGCGGGGGCGGCGCGGCTGCGCAAACGCTCGGGCAACTGGCGCAACGTGTTCGACGCGCGGATCGGCTTCGCGCGCGGGCGGCTGGCGAACGGGCAATGGGCCGAACCCTATGTCCCCAATGCGCTCGGCCACTCGAAGAAGTGGCGCGATTTCACCGAGAGCAACGGCTGGCAGGCGACCTTCCTCAACCAGCACGACATTCCGGGGCTGATCGCGGCGATGGGCGGCGATGCCGCGTTCGAGGCGAAGCTCGACGGCCTGTTCAGCGCCTCGTCCGAACTGCCCGCCGACGCCCCGCCCGACATCTCCGGGCTGGTCGGCCAGTACGCGCACGGCAACGAACCGAGCCATCACGTCGCATACCTGTATGCCTACTGCGGCGCGCCGTGGAAGACGCAGGCGATGGTCCGCCGGCTCCTGACCGAAATGTACCACGACCGCCCCGACGGCATCATCGGCAACGACGACTGCGGGCAGATGAGCGCATGGTATCTGCTTTCGGCGCTGGGCTTCTATCCGGTCGATCCGGTCAGCGCGACCTATGTACTCGGCAGCCCGTTGTTCGACCGCGCGGTGGTGCAGGTCGGGCAGGGCAAGCGGCTGGTGGTCGAGGCACGCGGCAACGCGCCCGACCGCCCCTATGTCCGGCGCGTCACGTGGAACGGACGCCCGTGGACCAGAAGCTGGATCGCGCACGCCGATCTTGTCAAAGGCGGCACGCTGGCGTTCGAGATGGCCGCGACCCCGAACAAGGCGTTCGGCCGCGCGCCCGGGGATCGACCGGGCCGGTGATCGCCGCGCTGCTCCTTGCCGCCGCGTCGGTCACGGTGCCGCTTGGCGCGGCGTGCGTGACCGGCCAGGACCCGGCGGCGGACCTGCTGCGCACGCGGCTGGGGGAGCGGGGTGCCACCTGCTCGTCATTCCGGCGCAGGCCGGAATCCATGGACACGGCCACGTCGGCACAGGAGTCGCCAGCACCCGACACAATGGATTCCGGCCTCCGCCGGAATGACGGAGTGAGGCGGGTAACGATCCGCTTCGCCCGCGCGAACCTCGCCTCCGAAGCCTTTACCATCGACACCCGTGCCGACCGGATCACGATCCGCGCCGCGACCACCCGCGCGCGCGTCTATGCGGCGGGCTGGCTGCTCGCGCATCTCGACGGGCTGACCCTCACCGCCCCGACCCATGTCGCGCAAGCCCCCGCGATGGCGGTGCGCGGCACCCAGATCGGCTATCGCGCCAAGAACAACAGCTACGACGCATGGACCGTCCCCATGCTCAGGCGCCGGATCGAGGACTTCGCGCTGCTGGGGGGCAACCGCATCCAGTTCGTCGCTCCCGTGTCCGACGATGCCGCCACCTCGCCCCTGTCGCCGCTGCCGCCGACCGAGACGCTGATCGCCGTCGCCGCCGCGACCCGTCGGCTGGGCATCGACGTCGCACTCTTCTACCCGCTGCTGCGCGACTATGCGAAGCCCGGCAGCACCGACGCCGAAGCCGCCGATTTCGCCGCGCTGGCAGCCAAGCTGCCCGCGCTCGACGCGCTCTACATCCCCGGCGGCGATCCGGGGCATACCGCGCCCGACCTGCTCTTTCCGATGGTCGAACGCCTCGCCGCCGCCCTGCGCGCGCGCTTTCCCAGGGCGGAGGTGCTGCTCTCGACCCAGGGGTTCGACGCCGCCGGGCTGGACGCCTTCCACGCGCAACTGGCGAGGCGCCCCCATTGGCTCACCGCCGTCTTCGTCGGCCCGCAGACCCGCGACAGCATCGCCGCCCACCGCGCCCGCATCGCCGGTGCCTACCCCATCGAGACCTATCCCGACACCGCGCACACGATGCACGCGCAATTCCCCATCCCCGACTGGCACCCCGCCTTCGCGCTGACGCAGGGGCGCGAGCCGGTGAACCCGCGACCCGCCGCAACCGCCCGCATCTTCGATTATCTCGCACCGGGCACGCGCGGCTTCGTGACCTATAGCGAGGGCGTCAACGACGACTGGAACGTGACCCAGTGGTTCCGCCTCGGCTGGAACCCGGCGACGCCCGCCGACGCCATCGCCGCCGACTATGCCCGCATGTTCGTGGGCGATCCGGCGTTCGCCGCCGTGCCCGATGCGCTGGAGGCCGACTGGCGCGGCGATCCCGCCGCCAACGCCGGGATCGACGCGACGCTGACGCTGGTCGAGGGCATCCGCCCCGCAGGCTGGGCCGACTGGCGGATCGATCTCTACCGCTACCGCGCCGTCTATGACGCGCTGGTCCGCCACCGCCTGATCGCCGCGCGTGCGCGCGAAGGCGAGGCGCGCTGGACGCTGCGCCAGGCCCCTGCCACCGGAGCCGAGCCTGCCGCCGCCGCCGCGCGCTTCGCCTATGCCCGGCCCGAACCGGCGATCGTCGCGCCGCTGCGCGCCGAACTGACCGCCATCGCCGACCGGCTGTGGCGGCGCGCGCGGATGCAGCTGTCGGTCCCCCGCCACGGCGCGTCCCATTGGGAACGCGGCGCGAACCTCGACCGCGCCGACATCGACCTGAACGACCGGGTCGCGGTGGAGGCCGACATCGCCGCCGCCCTGGCACAGCCCGACGCCGCCCGCCGCCTCGCCGGGATCGGCGATCCGTGGCGCACCCGCGACATGGCGCTGTACGACGATCTCGGCGATCCCGCCGCCGAACCGCATCTGGTGCGCGGGGCAGGCTTCGCCGCCGACCCGCAATCGCTGGAGAGCGCGATCGACGGCGTGGCCGATCATACGCCGAACGAAGGCTGGCGCATGGCCGACCTCAGCTATGCCGAGGGGCTGTACGAAACGCCGGTCCGCCTGCGCTACACCGCCCTCGAGCCGAACCGCCGCTACCGCCTGATCGCGCGCTGGGCGGGTGAGGGCTATGCGCTGCCGATGCGGCTGACCGGCGACGGGGTGGAACTCCACCCCTATCGCGCGCGCACCGGCGAGCGCGAGACGGTGGAAACCGCGATCCCGCAGGCGCTCACCGCCGACGGCACGCTGACGCTCGAATGGCACCGTCCGCCCGGTATCGGCGGCGGCGGGCGCGGGCATCAGATCGCGCAGACCTGGCTTATCCCCGAACCGCTTACCGGAGCAGTCCCATGATCCTCAATCGCCGCATGCTGATGGGCAGCAGCCTGATCGCCGGAGCCGCCGCCTGTGCGCCGCGCATGGCCCCGGTGGTCGCCGCCGGGGGTGGCGGCCACCGCGTGCTGCCGCCCGCATGGGGGGCGACCCCGTCGGATCGCCAGCGGAAGTGGCACGACCGCCGCCAGTACGGCTTCGTCCATTTCTCGATCAACACCTTCACCGACAAGGAATGGGGCTATGGCGACGAGGATCCGGCCCTTTTCGACCCCACCGACTTCGACCCCGACCAGATCGTCGCGGCGGCGAAGGCCGGGGCGCTGACCGGCCTGATCCTGACCGCCAAGCATCATGACGGCTTCTGCCTGTGGCCGACGCTGCTGACCGAGCATTGCATCCGCAATTCGCCCTACAAGGGCGGCAAGGGCGATATCGTCGGCGAACTGGCGGCGGCGTGCCGGCGCGGCGGCATCGCCTTCGGCGTGTACCTCAGCCCATGGGATCGCAACCGCGCCGACTACGGCACGCCCGGCTACATCACCTATTACCGCGCGCAGCTGACCGAGCTGTGCACCCGCTACGGCGAGCTGTTCGAGGTGTGGTTCGACGGCGCGAACGGCGGCGACGGCTATTACGGCGGCGCGCGCGAGACGCGGCGGATCGATGCGCCCGCCTATTACGACTGGCCGTCGATCGTGAAGCTGGTGCACGACCTCCAGCCCGACGCCTGCACCTTCGATCCGCTGGGCGCCGACATCCGCTGGGTCGGCAACGAGGACGGCCATGCCGCCGACCCGTGCTGGCCGACGATGCCGAACAAGCCCTATGACCAGGCCGAGGGCAATACCGGCGTGCGCGGCGCGCCCCTGTGGTGGCCCGCCGAGACCAACGTCTCGATCCGGCCCGGCTGGTTCTACCACGCCGACGAGGATGCGCAGGTCAAGACGCCGCAGAAGATCATGGAGATGTACGACCAGTCGGTCGGGCACGGCACGACCTTCCACCTGAACCTGCCGCCCGATCGGCGCGGGCGCATCGCCGACCGCGACGTCGCCAGCCTGACCGCGTTCGGCGATGCGATCCGCGCGACCTTCGCGACCGATCTGGCGGCGGGCGCGGTGGCGACCGCCAGCGCCGACTGGTTCGGTGCGTCGGCGAAGAACGTCAACGACGGGCGGCTCGATACCTTCTGGCTCGCCCCGCCCGAGGCGCGCGACGCGACGCTGACGCTCGATCTGCCGCCGGGGCGCAGCTTCGATACGATCCGGTTGCAGGAATGGCTGCCGCTGGGCCTGCGCGTCACCCGCTTCGCGATCGACGTGTCCGACGGCGGCGACGTGTGGCGGACGGTCGCAGAGAAGGACATGGTCGGCCCGCAGCGCCTGATCCGGCTGCCTGCGCCCATCGCCCCGCGCCGCGTCCGCTTCCGCACCGTCGCGGCGGAGGCAGGCCCGGCGCTGCGCGAATTCGCGCTGTTCCGCTCGGTGGCCCCTGCCACGCTGCCCCCGGCGCGCAACGACGATCCGAGCATCGTCGATCGCACCGGCTGGAAGGTCGCCGCCGCCAGTGCCCCCGGGGGTGAGGCGCTGCTCGATGCGTCCCCGCGCACCGCATGGGTCAGCCCCGCGCCCGCGTCGCTCACCATCGACATGGGGAAGAGCGAAACGGTCAAGGGCTTCACCCTCACCCCCACCCGCCATGTCGATCCACAGGCGGCACCGCCGATGCGCTATACGGTCGAGACGAGCCTCGACAGGCGAACATGGACGCCGGGCGGCACGGGCGAGTTCCAGAACATCAACTACGCCCGCGCGACGCAGCGCCTGCCCTTCCCCGCCCCGCGCGCGGCACGTTACCTGCGCTTCGCCTTCCCCGAACCCGCCGTCCCCGCGCCCGCGATCGCCGTCGCGGAGATCGGCGCGTTCCGGTAGGGGCTGGTCCACGCGGGGGTGGGGGAAGCGATACCGCCCCCCTCCCCCGTTCGTCCCGAGCGAAGTCGAGGGACGTGCCGCGAACGCCGCGCACCGTGTCTCGACTGCGCCCGACAAGAACGGGCCGAGTGTCGCCCCCCCCACCCTTGCCAACCCGCCCGCGATCCCCGACAAGCGCGCGCATGGAACCCGGCCCCATGCGCTTCGGTCGCTTCACGCTCGATCCGCACGAGCGGACGCTCCGCGCCGGGGGGGCGGCGGTGGAGCTCAACGCCCGCTATCTCGACGCGCTGATCCTGCTGGCGGGTCAGGCCGGGCGGCTGGTGTCGAAGGACCGGTTCATGGAAACGGTGTGGCACGGCATCCCCGTCACCGACGAGGCGCTGACCCAGTGCATCCGCACCCTGCGCCGGACGCTCGGCGATACCGCACAGGCCCCGCACTATATCGAGACGGTGCCGCGCCACGGCTATCGCTTCATCGCGCCGGTCGAGCGGGTCGATGCCGCGCAGCCCGATGCTATCCCTACCATCCCCCCGTTCGTCCCGAGCAAAGTCGAGGGACGGGCGACCGGCGCTGCCGATGGTATCTCGACCGCGCCCGATACGAACGAGGGCGCGCTCTGGTGGGAAACCGCGCTCGCCACGACTGCGGGGGGCGCGCTCGCCGGGCTGATCGGCGGCCTGACCTATGGCTTCGCCGGGGCCGCGCAGCCGCTGCTGCCGGGGACCGGGGCGAGCGCGGTGGTGCTGGTGCTGCTCACCGTCACGCTCATCCTCGCGACGCTCGGCGCGGGCGGGGTCGGGATCGGCATGGCGCTAGCGACGCGGCGCGCCGCCGCACCCGCCGCCCTGATCGCAGGCGGTGCTGCGGGCGGGTGCGTCACCGGCGCGATCGTCAAGCTGATCGGCGGCGATCTGTTCGCGCTGCTGTTCGGCCACGGCCCCGGCCCCATCACCGGCGCGCCCGAGGGGCTGGCGCTGGGGGCCGCGACCGGCGCGGGCCTGCTGACGGCACGCGCGCTGGCGGAGCGCGACCGCCCGCAGACCGGCATCGCCGCCGCCGCCGCGATCGGCGGCCTCACCGGCGCGATCATCGTCCTGCTCGGCGGGCGGCTGCTCGGCGGCAGCCTGTCGGCGCTGGCGACGGCCTTTCCCGCCTCGCGCCTGCGGATCGACACGCTGGGGCTATGGTTCGGCGAGAGTGGCTTCGGTCCCGTCACCCGCATCGCCACCGCCGCGCTGGAAGGCGCGCTGTTCACCGGCTGCATCGCCGCGATGGTGCTGCTGCGCGAGCGGCGGCGGTAGCCGCCCCCGGGTCACGCCAACCCTGTCCGCCCTTCGTCACTCCCGCGAAGGCGGGAGTCCATACACGCCACCATCGTGATTCCGGCAGCAGCGTCAGCGGCTATGGATTCCCGCCTGCGCGGGAATGACGAACAATCAAGTCACCCGATCGGGCTCGGGCCGACCTCACTCCACCCAGTCGAGCCCGATGTCGCGATAGACCGACCGGTCCTCTTCCCAGTTGGGCTTGACCTTCACATGCAGGTACAGGTGCACCCGCACCCCCAGCAGCTCCTGCAATTCCTTGCGCGCGGTGGCCCCGATCTCCTTGATCCGCTGCCCGCCCTTGCCCAGCACGATCGCACGCTGCGTCTCGCGCGCGACATAGATCTGCTGGTGGATCTCGACCGATCCGTCCTCGCGCTCGAGATAGCGTTCGGTGTCGATCGCGCTCGCGTACGGCAGTTCCTCGTGCAGCTGGTGGTACAGCTGCTCGCGCGTCACTTCCGCCGCCAGCATCCGGTCGGTCGCGTCGCTCACCTGGTCCTCGGGGAAGTGCCACGGCCCCTCGGGCATGCGCTTCGCCAGCGCCACCTTCATCTGCGGCAGTCCGTCGCCGGTCGTGGCGCTGACGAAGAACGTCTCCTCGAACGCCGCCATCTCGTGCAGCCGCGCGGCATGGTCCAGCAGCCGCGGCTTGTCGGCGATGTCGATCTTGTTCAGGATCAGCAGCTTCGGCTCCTTGCGGGCGGCCAGCGGCTCGACGATCGCGCGCACCTTCGGCCCGATGCCGCCCTTGCCGTCGACCACCACCGCGATCGCGTCCGCGCCCTGCGTGCCCTCCCACGCCGCCGACACCATCGCCCGGTCGAGCCGCCGCTTCGGCTCGAAGATGCCCGGCGTATCGACCAGCAGCAGTTGCGTATCCCCCTCGATCGCGATGCCCATCAGCCGGGTGCGCGTCGTCTGCGCCTTCGGGCTGGTGATCGCCACCTTCTGCCCGACCAGTGCATTGACCAGCGTCGACTTGCCCGCATTGGGCGCACCGAGGACCGCGACAAGGCCGCACGACTGGGAAGGGGACAAAGGCAGGACTCGCTTTCGGACAGGGGGAAAACGCCACCCTATACGCTGCGCCCGGTCGGTACGCAAAGTGCGACCCCCTGCGATCCCCGCTTGCCCCGCCGGGGGGCATCGGCTATCCATTAGTCAGACAAGTAAAACAATCAGGGGAGTCCCATGCCTACCGCCCGACCCAGCCTTGCGCGCCGTCTTGGCCGCACCCTGTTCCTCGGTACGGCGGGGCTGCTCGCCGCCGCCAGCGCATCCGCCCAGACGCCGCCCGCACCGCAGCCGGGCGAACCGGCCAGGGTCACGATCCGCGGCGATCAGGCCGGGCCGACCTACGACCGGCGCATCTTCACCCAGTTCGCCGAGCATCTCGGCAACGGCATCTACGGCGGGCTGTGGGTCGGCAACGACCGCTCGATCCCCAACACCCGCGGCTTCCGCAACGACGTGGTCGCGGCGCTGAAGCGGCTGGGCGTGCCGGTGATCCGCTGGCCCGGCGGCTGCTTCGCGGACGAATATCACTGGCGCGAGGGGATCGGGCCGAAGGCCAAGCGCCCGGTCAAGATCAACACCCACTGGGGCGGCGTGACCGAGGACAATGCGGTGGGCACGCACGAATTCATGGACCTGACCGAACAGGTCGGCGCCGAAGCCTATATCTCGGGCAACGTCGGCAACGGCAGTCCCCGCGAAATGGCCGAGTGGGTCGAATATATGACGCAGGAGGCGGGCACCCTCGCCGACGAGCGTGCGCGGAACGGGCGCAAGGCCCCGTGGAAGGTGCCCTATTTCGGCATCGGCAACGAACTGTGGGGCTGCGGCGGCAACATGCGCCCCGAATATGCGGCGGACGAGACGCGCCGCTTCGCGACCTTCATCAAATCGCCGCGCGGCAGCCGCATCCTCAAGATCGCATCGGGCGCGAACAACGACGACTATAACTGGACCGAGGTGATGATGCGCGAGGCGATCGGCCAGATCGATGCCGTCTCGCTGCATTATTACACGGTGCCCGGCGGCTGGAGCCCGCGCGCCTCGCCGACGGTGTTCGACGAATCGGCATGGGCGGAAACGCTGGCGCTGACGTGGAAGATGGACGAGCTGGTCAGCAAGCATTCCGCGATGATGGACAAATATGATCCGCAGAAGCGCGTGTGGCTGGCGGTGGACGAATGGGGCACGTGGTACGCGCAGGATCCCGGTACGCATCCGGGCTTCCTGCGCCAGCAGAACACGATGCGCGATGCGCTGGTCGCCGCGATCAACCTCGACATCTTCGCCAAGCATGCCGATCGCGTGAAGATGACCGCCATCGCCCAGATGGTGAACGTGCTGCAGGCGATGATCCTGACCGACGGGCCGAAGATGGTCCTGACCCCGACCTATCACGTGTTCGAGATGTACAAGCCGTTCATGGACGGCACGGTGCTGCCGATCACCGTCGACAGCCCCTATTATTCGCGCGACCGCTGGTCGATCCCGGCGGTGTCGGCATCGGCGGTGCGGGGCAAGGACGGCATCGTCCATGTCGCGATGAGCAACGCCGATCCCAACCGGCCGACCACGGTGCAGGCGGCGCTGACCGGCCTGACCGGCACCAGCGTCACCGGCCGCGTGCTGACCGCGCCGACGATCACCGCGCACAACAGCTTCGACGCACCGAACACCGTGACCCCGGTCGCGTTCACCGGCGCACAGGTACAGGGCGGCACGCTGACCGTGACGCTCCCGCCCAGGTCGGTGGTGATGCTCGACCTGCGCTGATCGGCGCATCGGCATAACTTCGCTCGTACCCCCGCCTGCGCGGGGGTACGACGATTGCGGCAACGGGTCCGTATCACGATCCAAGGTTGCGCCCACTTTCCTACAGCGAACCGTTCTGGTTACGTTCTCCGCACAACAGGAGGACGAAATGGACATCGACCAGCTCATCGACGACGTGATCGACCGCGAAGGCGGCTATGTCGACCATCCCGCCGATCGCGGCGGCCCCACCCGCTACGGCATCACGCAGGCCGTCGCTCGCGCCGAGGGATACACCGGCGCGATCCGCCAGCTTCCCCGCGCCGAGGCGGTGCGCATCTACCGCCGCCTCTACTGGGAGCGTCCGCGCTTCGATTTCGTCGCCGCGCGCGCACCGCTGCTCGCGGCCGAACTGTTCGACACCGGCGTCAACATGGGGCCGGGCGTGGCCATCGGCTTTCTCCAGCGGGTGCTCAACGCGCTCAACCGCCAGCAGCGCGACTGGGCCGACCTCGCCGTCGACGCCAACATCGGCGCGCAGACGCTGGCGGCGCTCGACGCGCTGCTCGCCACGCGCGGCCCGGCGGCGGAGGCGGTTTTGATCAAGGCGATCAACGCCTTGCAGGGCGAGCGCTACCTGCGCCTCGCCGAGACGCGCCCGGCGAACGAGGCGTTTCTCTACGGCTGGCTGGCGCAGCGCGTCGCCTGATTCCGCGCAACCTTCGCCAACTTGCCAGAAGGGAACCACCCAGATGCTCGCCAACCTCATCGCCCCGATCGCGGGGCTGCTCGACAGGCTGATCCCCGACCCCAAGGCACGCGATGCCGCCAAGCTCGAACTGCTCCGCCTCGAATCGACCGCCGAACTGGACGCCACCCGTGCACAACTCGCGGCGATCGTCGCGGAGGCGCAGTCCGCCGACCCATGGACCTCGCGCGCAAGGCCGGGGTTCCTCTATGTCATGTATGCGCTGCTGCTGTGGGCGATCCCGATGGGACTGCTCTCGGCGATCCAGCCCAACCTCGCCGAGGCGATCGCGAAGGGCATGACCGCCTATCTGCGCGGCATCCCGGAGGAACTCTACGCGCTCTTCGGCACCGGCTATCTCGGCTACACGGCGGCGCGGGCATGGGGGAAGGCCAGGGGCGTGGAGAAATAGCTCCTCCCCGCTCCGCGGGGAGGGGGACCGTCGCCGAAGGCGATGGTGGAGGGGGGCTTCCCCATACGCAACGGCGGCGTATGCGGGCACCCCCCTCCACCAGCCTGCGGCTGGTCCCCCTCCCCGTGCCGGAGAGGAGCTTGCACCGCGAAACCCCCACCCCATATCCGCGCCCATGAGCAAAGAGACGGTGTGGCACGGCACCACGATTGTATCCGTGCGTCGCGGCGGTCGCGTGGTGATCGCGGGGGATGGGCAGGTTTCGGCCGGGCAGACGGTCATGAAACCCAATGCGCGCAAGGTCCGCCCGCTGGGGGACGGCAAGGTCATCGCCGGCTTCGCCGGGGCCACCGCCGACGCCTTCACCCTGTTCGAGCGGCTCGAGGCCAAGCTGGAGCGGCATCAGGGCCAGCTGCTGCGCGCCGCCGTCGAGCTTGCCAAGGACTGGCGCACCGACAAGTTCCTGCGCAACCTCGAAGCGATGCTGATCGTCGCCGACAAGGACGTGACGCTGGTCGTCACCGGCAACGGCGACGTGCTGGAGCCCGAGGGCGGCATCGCCGCGATCGGTTCGGGCGGCAATTTCGCATTGGCCGCCGCCCGCGCGCTGTCCGATTATGAAGGCGATGCGGAAAAGGTCGCGCGCAAGGCCCTGGCCATCGCCGCCGAACTGTGCGTCTACACCAACGATCGCGTCACCCTCGAAGCGCTCGACAGCGCGAACTGACCGGACCCCCCATGAACGAACAGCTCACCCCCAAGGCGATCGTCGCCGCATTGGACGCGCATATCATCGGCCAGCAGGACGCCAAGCGCGCGGTCGCGGTGGCGCTGCGCAACCGCTGGCGCCGCCAGCAGCTCGCGCCCGACCTGCGCGACGAGGTGTCCCCGAAGAACATCCTGATGATCGGCCCCACCGGTTGCGGCAAGACCGAGATCAGCCGTCGCCTCGCCCGCCTCGCCGACGCGCCGTTCGTGAAGGTGGAGGCGACCAAGTTCACCGAGGTCGGCTATGTCGGCCGCGACGTCGAGCAGATCGCCCGCGACCTGGTGGAAGAGGCGATCCGGCTGGAGCGCGAACGTCGCCGCAGCGCGGTCAAGGACAAGGCCGAGGAAGCGGCGATGGCCCGCCTGCTCGACGCGCTGACCGGCAAGGGCGCGAGCGAGGCGACGCGCGAGGCGTTCCGCCAGCGCTTCCGCGACGGGCACATGGACGACAAGGAGGTCGAGATCGAACTCGATGCCGCGCCGCAGATGCCGTTCGACATCCCCGGTGCCGCGCCGCAGATGATCGACCTGTCGGCGATGATGGGCAAGGCGTTCGGCGGCGGCCAGCAGAAGCGCCGCAAGCTGACCGTCCGCGCGGCATGGGACAAGCTGGTCGAGGAGGAAGCCGACAAGCGCCTCGACCAGGACGAGGTCAGCCGCGCCGCGCTGGCCGACGCCGAATCGAACGGCATCGTCTTCCTCGACGAGATCGACAAGATCGCGGTCAGCGACGTGCGCGGCGGTTCGGTCAGCCGCGAGGGCGTGCAGCGCGACCTGCTGCCGCTGATCGAGGGGACGACCGTCGCCACCAAATACGGCCCGATGAAGACCGACCATGTCCTCTTCATCGCCTCCGGCGCGTTCCATGTCGCCAAGCCCAGCGACCTGCTGCCGGAGTTGCAGGGGCGTCTCCCCATCCGGGTCGAGCTGAAGGGGCTGAGCGAGGCCGATTTCATCGCGATCCTGTCCGACACCAAGGCGTCGCTGCCCGCGCAATATCGCGCGCTGCTCGGCACCGAGGGGGTGGAGGTGTCCTTCACCGACGACGGCATCGCCGCCGTCGCCCGCATCGCCGCGGAGGTGAACGCCGAGGTCGAGAACATCGGCGCGAGGCGGTTGCAGACGGTGATGGAGAAGCTGCTGGAGGAAGTCAGCTTCGACGCCGAGGACCGCAAGGGGCATGCGGTGACGATCGACGCCGCCTATGTCGAGCGGCAGCTGGCCGGGATCGCGCGGAATACGGATCTGAGCCGGTACGTGCTGTAACCGGGCGGGTTCTCGACAAGCTCGAACCGAACGGACGACTTACCCCCGTTCGGTTCGAGCAGCTTCGAGCGCAGTCGAGAAGCGCCCGTCGAGAACGCGCCGCCCGGCGGAACCCCGTTCTCGACAAGCTCCAACCGAACGGAAGGCGCGGCTCGAACCGAACGGGCGGCGCTCCTCACCCCGCCTTGTCGTACGGCACGAACTCCCCGAAGGTGCAGTCGCCCGACGGAATCCGCGACCCCCGGTCGATCAGCCGGAACCGGTCGTTGCGGCACACCTGCGTGCCGTACAGGATCGACACCACGATCTGGTCGTCGCGCAGGAACGGGCAGCGGTCGCGCACCTGCGTCCGCCACAGCCGCCTGCCGTTCTGGCGATAGATGAGCGAATCGCCCACCACCTGCGGCCCGTCGATGAAGCCGATGGGGATGCAGTTCTGCGGCTCCCCTGCCGTCCGCCCGGCCAGTACCTTCGCCAGTTCGCGGTCGCGCCGCGCCTCGCTCTGCGCCTGTTGCTGCGGGGTGGCGCATGCCCCGACCATCAACGCCGCCGCCGTCCATGCCAGTCGCTTCATGTCGCCTCTCCCACAAGTGACTGTCGTCCAGAGCCTGATCCGGCACCCCCGGATCAGGGCGGTACCGGCCCCCTCCACGCAAGTGGATCAGCCTCTAAACGCATCCTTGGCCGAACGGTGCCGCGCCAGTTCGTCTGCCGTGGCCGCGCGCAGGAACGGATTGGTCGCCCGCTCCGCGCCGATCGTCGTCGGCACCGTCGCCTCGCCACGCTCGCGCATCGCCGCCACCGCTGCCAGCCGCTCGGCGATGGCGGTATTGTCCGGCTCGGCATGGGCGGCATAGCGGGCGTTCGACAGCGTATATTCGTGCCCGCAACAGACCCGCGTGTCGTCGGGCAGTCCGGCATAACGGCGCATGTTGGCGAACATCTCCGCCGCCGTGCCCTCGAACAGCCGCCCGCAGCCCATGGCGAACAGCGTGTCGCCGGTGAAGATCACGCCCTCGTCCGCGAAGTGGAACGCGATGTGCCCGGCGGTATGCCCCGGCACCTCCCACACCTGTGCGGTCGCATCCCCGACGTGCACCATCGCGCCTTCGCCGACACCGTTATCGAGGTCGGCGATCTTCGCGCACTCCGCCTCCGGCCCGGTGACGCAGGCACCCGTCGCCGCCTTCAGCACCGCATTGCCGCCGCTATGGTCCGGATGCCAGTGCGTGTTCCAGATGCCGGTGATCGTCCAGCCCCGCGCCGCCGCCGCATCGAGCAGCGGCTGTGCCTCGCCCGGATCGATCGCCACCGTCTCGCCGCTATGCGGATCGTGCAGCAGCCACGCATAATTGTCGGCGAGCACCGGTACCCGCACGATCTCCATCACCACGTCCCCGTGTTCGGCATCGAGGCCCAGGGTTCGGCGGGCGGCAGCGATCCGGCCTGCAACAGCTCGATCGAGATGCCGTCGGGCGTCTTCACGAACGCCATGTGCCCGTCGCGCGGCGGGCGGTTGATCGTCACCCCCGCATCCGCCAGCGCCCGGCAGGTAGCGTAGATGTCGTCGACGCGGAAGGCGAGATGCCCGAAATTGCGCCCGCCCGCATAGTCCTCCGGGTCCCAGTTATGGGTCAGCTCGACCTCGGCAACGCCCTCCTGCCCCGGCGCGGCGAGGAAGATCAGGGTAAAGCGCCCCTTCTCGCTGTCCATGCGGCGCACCTCCTCCAGCCCCAGCAGGCGGAAGAAGGCGATGGTCGCGTCCGGATCGGTGACGCGGATCATGGTGTGGAGATAACGGGTGGTCATGGCACGGCTCCCAACGGTTGCGCGCCATATCGGGTCGGGCGCGGCCCGCCGCAACTCACCCCGTGGGCAGCGTGGCGAGCGCGGTTTCCGCCGCCTGTGCCTGCGGGCTGCCGGGGCTGAGCCGTCCGACCGCCTCGAACGCCGCACGCGCCCCCGCCATATCGCCCGAGAGGCCCGCGATATTGCCTGCCTCGAGCTGTACCGAGGGATCGTCGGCGGAGCGGCGCAGCGCCTCGGCGATGTCGGTGCGCGCGCGGGGCAGGTCGTTCATCCGCCGGGCGAGCGTGGCCGACAACAGCCATGCCAGCGGATCGGCGGGCGCGTCCTTCAGCGCGCGGTCGATGTCGCCGCGCGCGCCCGCCAGATCGTTCGCCGCCACCCGCACCCGCGCCCGGTCGAGCTGCACCTCGCCGCGCGCCAGCCCGGTGAGCGTCGCCCCCGCCAGCGCCGCGTCGAGCGCCCCTGCCGCCGCGGTCAGATTGCCCTCGGCCAGCCGGGCATTGCCCGCCTGCGCCCAGTAATTGGCGGCGCGGGCATCCTTCGCCACCTCCGCCTCGCGGGCGGCCTGCTCGAACGCATCCGCCGCCGCCGCCCAGCGCCCGCGCGTGGCATAGCTCATGCCGAGGCACTGCCGCGCGAGGAACCCGCCGCCCGCCAGCCGCCATTGCCCGGCGATCCGCTCGCCCGCCGCCGGATCGCCCGTCGCGGCATCGACGCACTGGTCGTAGCGCGCTTCCGGGGTCGGGGCCGGGGGACCGGCGGCTTGCAGGGCGAGCGACAGCAGCAACGGGGTCAAAGCACGTCCTCGATGGCGCGCAGGATCAGGGCGATATCCTGATCGCGCGACAGGCGGTGGTCCCCGTCCTTGACCAGCCATGTCTGCACCTGCGCTGAACGCAGCAGCGACGCGAGGTGGACGGTGCGCTCCCACGGCACGTCGGCGTCGCGCTGCCCCTGCACCAGCCGCACCGGCACGTCGATCGGCACCGGGCCGTGCATCAGCCGGTTCGCCTCGCCCGATGCCCAGAAGCCGCGGGTGAACACGGTCGGCTCGGGCGCATAGGGCGAGGGCCGCTCCAGCCGCCCCTGCGTCAACAGCGTCATCTTCTCCGCCTGGGTAAAGCCCCAGTCGGTGAAGTCGGGCGCAGGCGCGATGCCGACCAGCCCCGCGATCCGCTCGGGCCGGGCGCGAGCCGCCAGCAGCGCGATCCATCCGCCCATCGACGATCCGACGAGCACCACCGGCCCCTCTACGCACAAGTCGATCATCGCCAGCGCATCGTCGCGCCACCCGGCCAACGTCTGTTCCTCGAAATCGCCGGGGCTGTCGCCGCACCCGGCATAGTCGAAGCGCAGGAACGCCCGGCCCCGCGCCTTGGCCCAGGCCTCCATCGCCAGCGCCTTGGTGCCGGTCATGTCGGAGGCGTAGCCGGGCAGGAAAACGATGGTGGGTCCGGTACCGGGGGTATGGCGATAGGCGAGCGGGCGGGAGTCGGTCATGGGTGCCCCATGCCACGGTGCGCGCCGGGCAGGAAGGATTCGGATTCACGCGAAGGCGCGAAGGCCGCGAGGAAGGATTTTTCGCGCAGAGGCGCAGAGGGCGCGGAGAAGGTTCCTCCGCCACGATAGCGGCTCTGTGCATTCTTGAGACGAAAGAGCGGCTGCGCCGCGAACGCAACACCTCTGCGTCCCCTGCGCCTCTGCGCCTCTGCGCCTCTGCGCGAAAAACCTTTCTACCTCCGCGTCTCCGCGCCTTCGCGTGAAAACCTCATTACCGCAACGACCGCAGATGCCCCCGCACCAGCTTGCCCGACTCGGTCAGGTCGTCCTCGCTCCAGCCCTCGATCGCCTGCACCTGCGGCTTCAGGATCGCCGACGCCTCCGCCTTGTTGGCGACCGACCAGTTGAGATAGCTGACGCCGTTGCGGGCGCACCACGCCCACCATGTCCGCGTCTCCGCCGCGTCGATCGGCGCGTCGCCGTTGGCGGCGGTGGTGCCATATTCGGTGACGAACAGCGCCGCACCGCGCTTCAGCGCCGCATCCGCCTTTGCGCGCAGCTCCGCCTTGTGGGTCGCGGCATAGAAATGCAGCGTATATGCGACGTTGGCGAAGGGCAGCGGATCGGCCGCCGCCTCGTCCACGTCCTGCGACCAGCTGCGCGTGCCCGCCACCACGAAGGCGTTCGGATCGATCGCCCGGATCGCCCCGATCACCTTGACATGATAGGGTTTCAGCACCCCCGCCCACGACTGGTCGGGCAGCGGTTCGTTGTACGTCTCGTAGATCAGGTTCGGCACGCCGCGATAGCGCGTGGCGATGGTGGTGAAGAACTTGACCGCATTATCGGCGCGCGGCTGGTGCGCGTGCCAGTCGACCACGACATAGATGCCCTGTGCGATCGCCGCGTCGATCACCGCGATCGCGCGCGCCGTCTCCGCATCGGGCTGGGTATCGTATCCGCCCGGCTCGGCACCGATCGCCGCGCGCACCGCATCGACCTTCCAGTCGCGCACCAGCCATGCGACGGTCGCCGGATCGTAGTAGCGCGGCTGCCACTGGCTCCAGAACAGCGACATGCCGTGCACCGCATAGGGCTTGCCCTTCGCATCGACCACGCGGTTGCCCTTCACCGCCAGCCGGCCGTGCAGCGCCACCGGCGTGCCCGCGGGGGCACCGTTGTGCGCGCATGCCCCCTGCCCCAGCACCATCACGACCAGCAGCAGCCACCAGCGACGCATCGCACACTCCCTTGGGAAACCGAACGGGGCGCAGGGGTGTCGCCTCGGTCCCACGCTGTCAATGGGCGAGCACCGTCATTCGCCCGCCCGGTGCGGTTCGGGCGAAACCGGCGGCGCATCCTCGCCGCGGGCCTGCGCCTTGCGGCGGCGGAGGTTCTGGCGCAGCGCCTGCGCCAGCCGCGCCTTGCGTTCATCATCGTCCATCGGCGCTTTCTATGCTTTTCTTGGGGCCGCGGGCAACGCCGCGCTTGACTTCCCCGCCAATGCCTGCACATAGGCCCCTCCCGCAGCCGGGGGGTTCCTCTCCGGCTTGCAGTGCTGCCGTAGCTCAGTGGTAGAGCGCATCCTTGGTAAGGCTGAGGTCGTGAGTTCAATCCTCACCGGCAGCACCATTTTCTCCTGATGATATCGCCGCTTGGCGGAAGCCGACTTCGGTTCACCCCTCCGCCAGCCAGCGGTCGAACGCCTCGCCGGACAGCGGCTTGAGCAGCACCGCCACCCCCGCCGCCTGCGCCGCTTCGGCCAGCGTGCGGCTGGCATCCGCCGTGACCAGCGCGGCGCGCAGCCCCGGTGCCGCCGTGCGCAGGCGTCCGATCAGCGTCAGCCCGTCGATCGCCCCGCCGAGGTCGTGATCGACGAACGCCACCGCGACTCCGGCGACTTGGCGCAACGCCGCGTCGGGAGTCGCCGCCAACCGTACGCCATGCCCGCGGCTCTCCGCCAGCGCCGCCATCGCGTGGCGTACGCCCGCATCGTCATCGACGACGAGACAGGACATCGGCCGCACCGGCCGTACCGCCACGCGCACCGGTGCGGCGGCGACGGCACCGTCGGCGATCGGCAGCGCCACCGCGAATCGACTCCCCCGCCCGACCCGGCTGTCGAGCGTCACCGCCGCCCCCAGCAACGCTCCCGTTCGCGCAACGATGGCGAGGCCGAGGCCCAGCCCGGCATCCTCGGCGGTCGCGAGCCGCTCGAACTCGCGGAACACCCGGTCCTGCGCCTTCGCCGGGATGCCGGGGCCGGTGTCGACCACCTCGATCCGCGCCAGCCCCCCGCGCCGCCGCACCCCGATCACCACGCCGCCGCGCGCGGTATAGCGCACCGCATTGCCCAGCAGGTTCTGCACGATCGAGCGCAGCAGCACCCGGTCGGTCGCCACCAGCGCATCGCCGGGCGCGAGGCGCAGCCGCAGCCCCTTCGCCCGCGCCTGATCGGCGAAGCTGTCGATCAGCTCGGCCAGCAGCGCGCGCACCGCAAAGCGTGTCGGCACCGGCACGATCCCGCCTGCGTCGAGCTTCGATATGTCGAGCAGCGCGCGCAGCAGCTGGTCGGCGGCGGCGATCGACTGGTCGATCCGCGTCACCAGCGGCTGCTGCCGCGCGTCGGCACCGCGCGCCAGCGCGGCGGTGAACAGCCGCGCGGCATGGAGCGGCTGGAGCAGGTCGTGGCTGGCCGCCGCGAGGAACCGCGTCTTGTCGGCGGTCGCCCGCGCCAGCGCCGCGTTCGCTTCCGACAGCGCGGCGGTACGCGCCGCCACCCGCCGTTCGAGGTCGGCGCGCGCCGTCTCCACCGCGCGCAGCGCCTGCGCCTCGGCGGTGATGTCGGAGAAGCACATGACATAGCCGCCGCCCGGCATCGGCCCGCCGACCGTCTTGAGCACCCGCCCGTCGCTCCGCACCCGCTCGAAACTGTGCCGCGTGCCGCGCCGCATATGCGCCAGCCGCCGCGCGACATGGCCCTCGACCTCGCCGGGGCCGCAATCGCCGCGCAGCGCGTTGAACGCGATCGCGTCGGCGACGGGCGCGCCGACCCGGATCATGCCCGGCGGAAAGCCGAACAGGTCGATATAGCGCTGGTTCCACGCGACGAGGTTGAGGTCGGCATCGACCACGCTGACGCCCGGATCGATATGCTCCAGCGTGGCGGCGAGCAGCCCTTGCGAGAATTGCAGGCTCTGCGCGCTTTCCCCGAGGATGCGGCCGACCTCGTCCACCCCCAGCCCTTCGCCCGACAGCGCCGAGGCCACCAGCCGCCGTGCCGAGGATACGCCGACGACCTGCGCCATCAGCCGCTCGGCGATCCGCGCCGCGCGGGCATCGACATGGGTGCCCGCCCCCAGCGCCGTGGCCGCGCGCTCCGGCCCGACGAAGCGCGCGACCAGCGCGACCAGCGCGGGCAGGTCGCGCACCGCCGCGACCGCGACCGGCGGCTCGGTGCCGACCTGCGGCGCGCGCGACTGCGCGACCATCAGGTGGACCGCCAGATTGGCGGCGAGGCTCAGCAGCACCCCGCCCGACAGCGGCAGCAGCGCATGGCCGACCAGCGTCGGCACGAACAGCAGCGCGCCCCACGCGACCAGCCCGGTGCCCAGTCCCGCGATCGCCGCCCATGGATCGCGCCCGCCCCGCGCCACCGCCAGCAGCAGCGCGGGCGCGAACTGCACCATCGCGGCAAAGGCGGTGATGCCGATCGCCGCCAGCCCCTGCGACGCGGGCAGCACCAGCGCATAGCCGAGCGCCACCGCGAGCATGCCCGCGATCACGCCGCGCCGGACCCACAGCAGCACCTGCCCCACATTGGCCCCCGCCGCCCAGCGGCGACGGCGCAGCAGCAGCGGCGCGATCAGGTCGTTCGACACCATCGTCGCCAGCGCCACCGTCTCCACCACCACCATCGCGGTCGCCGCCGAAAAGCCGCCGACGAAGCCCGCCAGCGCCAGCCCCGGCGCACCGGTCCCGAGCGGCAGGCCGATCACCAGCAGGTCGCCGCGCCCGCCGACGCCCAAGACCTGCCCCGCCAGCGTGATCGGCAGCACGCAGAGCGCGGTCAGCGCCAGATAGGCGACGAACGGCCAGCGCGCGCGCACCGGATCGGCGGGCGTCTCGGCGGCGATCACCGCGACATGGAACTGGCGCGGCAGGCACAGCACGGCGGCGGCGGCGAGCAGGGTGGTGACGAGGAAGTCGAGCGGTCGCGGCCCCCCGGCGAACCCGGCCGCCAGCTTCGCCAGCCCGGCGGCCTGCGCCCCGGCGGGGGCGCGCAGCACCAGCACGCCCGCGAACGCCGCCACCGCGACGAACGCGGTCAGCTTCACCAGCGATTCGACCGATACCGCCGCCAGCAGCCCCGCATCGGCCCGCCCCCGCCCGTCGGCGCGCGTCCCGAAGCGGATCGCGAACAGCCCCAGCACCAGCGCGGTGACGATCATCGGCCGGGTCGCGTCGTCGATCCCGGTCAGCGCGGCATAGGTGGTACCGACCGACCGCAGCTGGAGTGCGACATAGGGCACGGTGCCGAGCAGCGCGAGCAGCGTCACCAGCGCCGCCACGCCCCGGCTGCGCGAGAAGCGCGATCCGATGAAGTCGGCGATCGAGGTCGCCCCGTCCGCCTGCACCGCCGCGACCAGCCGTGCGAGCAGGCGCGGCGCCAGCGCGAACACCAGCATCGGCCCCAGATAGATCGGCAGATAGGCCCAGCCGTCGACCACCGCGCTGCCGACCGCGCCGTAGAAGGTCCAGCTGCTGCAATAGACCGCAAGGCCCAGCGTATAGACCGTCCGTCGCAGCGTGCCGCGCACCGCCCGCGTCCGCGCGATCCACGCGACCGCGAACAGCATCGCGGCATAGCCGAGCGCCACCAGCAGCGGTGCGATGCCGTTCATGCCTGTCCCCGCGATGCCGATCCCCCCGTCAACCTCGAATATCGAGCGACTTCCGCTGGATAGCTTGGTACATATCGGGCAAAGGCGGCGTTGCGAACCGGGGGGCAGCCATGAAGAAATTCGTCGCGATCGAAAGTCTGCGCGGCTGGATGGCATGGTGGGTCGTGCTCGGCCATGCGATCCATCTGAGCGGCACCGGCGCGCTGTTCGCGGGCTATCCGCTCAAGCTGCTGCCCGCGGGCGGGCTGGCGGTCAATGTATTCATGGTGGTCAGCGGCTTCGTGATCGCCCATCTGCTGCTCGGCGCGCGCGAGGGATATGGCCCGTATCTGCTGCGCCGCGGCTGGCGGCTGTTGCCGCTGATGGTCGTGATGCTGGCGCTGGCCGCGCTCGTCCGGCCGCTCTATGCGCTGGCCTTCATCGACAATCCCTTCGCCGCGGAACGCGCGGCCGCCGCGCTGCGGTTTCAGTCGGAGGCCGCCGCATGGCCCGCGCACCTGATCGCGCACCTGACCATGCTGCACGGCGCGCTGCCGGGCGAGATCCTGCGCTACGCCAATCTGAGCTTCCTCGCCCCGGCATGGAGCATCTCGCTCGAATGGCAATTCTATATCGTCGCGCCGCTGCTGCTGTTGCTGCTGACCCGGCGGTCGGCCGGGGCGATCGCGGCGACGCTGGCGATCCTCGCGCTGACCCCGCTCGCCTTCTCCGGGGCGATCGGTCACTGGCAGGTCGATTCGTTCCTGCCGCTGATGACGCCGTTCTTCCTGATCGGCATGACGTTGCGGCTGGTGTTCGGCGCGCGCCATGCGGGTGAGCCGCTGCCGTGGCAGGCGATGCTGGTGTCGGGCATCGGGCTGCTGGTCTATGCGGTCGCGCGGCGCGACGATCCGCCGCTGGTGATCCTGCAATGCCTGACGCTCGCCGTCGCGGGCGGGCTGTTCTTCCTGATCGCCGCGGTCGAGGTGGAGGTGGTGCGCATCCGCTCGCCGCTGTTCGCGCGGCTCGCATGGGCGGTGGCGCATAATCCGGCGGCGGTGGCGGTCGGGCGTGTCTCCTATTCCACCTATCTCTGTCACATTCCGGTGTTCGCGATCGTGGTCGGCGGGCGGATCGCGCTCGATCCCGACCTCGGCCAGCGTGCCCTGGTCGGCTGGACCGCGATCGCCATGGCGGCGACGCTGCCCGCGTCGTTCCTGTGCTATCGCTATGTCGAGGCACCGGCGCTGGCATGGGGCCGCACCCTGTTCCGCCCGCGCCGCGTGGTCGCGCCGCGCGACGACCTGCCGCTGCCCGCCGAACCGGCGGGCGATGGTGGGCGCTGACGGGCTCGAACCGCCGACCCTCTCGGTGTAAACGAGATGCTCTACCAACTGAGCTAAGCGCCCCCATAAGGGAGGTCGTCCGAATAGCGCCCGCGCGGCGGACTGCAACCCCCTTATTCCCGCTTCAGGCCCAGCCGAGCCCGGCCTGCGCCACCGCCCGGGCATAGCCGGTCATGCCGTTCGCGCCGCGCGCGGTCAGCGTCAGGAAGGCGCGACGACGGTCGGTCGGGTCGTCGCGCCGCTCGAACAGGCCCGCATCGACCAGCGTCGTGATCCAGCGCAGCGCGGTCGTCGGCGGCACGGCGGAGGCGATGCACAGGCTGGAGACCGATACCCGCCGGTCCTCCAGATGCGCGGCGAACAGGTCGAGCAGCATGTCCCACGCCGGATCGGCGAACAGCGCCGGATCGAAGAAGCGCCCGCGCAGCCGCCGGGCGCGGATCACGTCGCGTACCTTCGCCGCCGACAGCACCGGCTCGACCGCGCCCGGCGGGGGGACGAATTCATTGGTGCGGTCGCGCGCGCTGTCGCCCGGCGCGGTTTCGTCGCGCGCCAGCCGGGCGAGCACCTCGGCGATGCGCGCCACCTCGGCATTCAGCCGCCGCAGCCGTTCCGCATCGCGCTCCGACGCGTGGAACCGGTCGCCGATCACGCCGCCCAGCGCGATGGCGGCGACCCGTTCGTCGATCCGCGCATCGCACAACAGTTCCGCCGGCGTGCCGAGCAGGTGCAGCGTCACCGCGTCGAGCTGCTCCGCGACGAAGGCCACGACCAGCCGCGCCCGGTCCGCCGTCGCCCGCGCGGCGAGCAGCGGCAGCGCCGCGTCGAGTGCCGCACCGTCCACGCCCTCCGCCTCGACCAGCAGCAGGTCGGCATGGGCGATGTCGGCAAGCCCGTCCGCCAGCCCGGCGAAGCCGAGCGTGGCGACCACCGCGACGCCCGCGTGGCGCGCCGCCTCCGCCGCCGGTGCCGCCGCCGCGGCATCCACCGCGACCACGATCGTGCGCGGCTGTCCTTCCGCCTCGCTGACGAACCCGTCGAACCCCATGCCCAAGCGTACCGCCCCCCTGTTGCCGAAACCCTGCCGCCTGCCCGCCGTTCGACGGGAAAACGGTATCCGATCCGCTATGGCGCGAAAGCGGGGGGTACGCCAGCCTTGGGCGCTATTCGATCGCCTTCACGATCTCCTCGACCATCTTCTTGGCATCGGCCAGCAGCATCATGGTGTTGTCGCGGTAGAAGACTTCGTTGTCGACCCCGGCATAGCCGACGCCGCCCATCGACCGCTTGATGAACAGCACCGTCTTGGCCTTTTCCACGTCGAGCACCGGCATGCCGTAGATCGGCGACGACTTGTCGGTCTTGGCCGCCGGGTTGGTCACGTCGTTGGCGCCGATGACGAAGGCGACGTCGGTCTGCGCGAATTCGGCGTTGATGTCCTCCAGCTCGAACACGTCGTCATAGGGCACGTTCGCCTCGGCCAGCAGCACGTTCATATGCCCCGGCATCCGCCCGGCGACCGGGTGGATCGCATATTTCACGCGGACACCGTGTTCCTTCAGCTTGTCCCCCATCTCGCGCAGCGCGTGCTGCGCCTGCGCCACCGCCATGCCGTAGCCGGGCACGATGATGACCTGTTCGGCCTGTTGCATCAGGAAGGCGGCGTCCTCGGCGCTGCCGCGCTTCCATGGGCGGTCGATCGCCGCGCCGCCGCCTGCGGCGCCGCTGTCGGTCGCGCCGAAGCCGCCCGCGATCACGCTGATGAAGCTGCGGTTCATCGCGCGGCACATGATGTAGCTGAGGATCGCGCCCGACGATCCGACCAGCGCGCCGGTGATGATCATCGCGGTGTTGCCCAGCGTGAAGCCCATCGCCGCCGCCGCCCAGCCCGAATAGCTGTTGAGCATGCTGACGACGACCGGCATGTCCGCCCCGCCGATCGGAATGATGAGCAGGAAGCCGATCGCGAACGACAGCACCACCACCGCCCAGAACGGCCAGCCCGCCTGGGTATGCGCGAACTGCGCGACGAGGAACAGGATCGCCGCCAGCGTACCCAGGTTGATGACATGGCGGCCGGGCAGCAGGATCGGCTTGCCCGACATGCTGCCGTTCAGCTTCAGGAAGGCGATGACCGATCCCGAGAAGGTGATCGCGCCGATCGCGACGCCCAGCCCCATCTCGACCTTGCTGACCGGATTGATGACCGCGAACGGCTCCCCGATCATCGGCACGACGACCGAGGAAATGCCGAACGCCCCCGGATTGAGATAGGCCGCGATCCCGACCAGCACGGCGGCCAAGCCCACCAGCGAGTGGAACGCGGCGACCAGCTGCGGCATCGCGGTCATCGCGATGCGTTTGGCGGTGGTCAGGCCGATGACCGCGCCGATGCCGATGGCGGCGAGGATTTCGGCGAAGGTGACGCCGTCCAGCGCGGTGAACTGCCCCCAATAGTCATAGGTGGGCGTCGCGCCGACGACGGTGACTTCCTCCAGCGGCAGATGGGTGAAGATCGTGGTCAGCACCGCGATCCCCATGCCGATCATGCCGAGCCGGTTGCCCCGGCGGCTGGTCGCGGGCGACGACAGCCCGCGCAGCGCGAGGATGAAGCAGACGCCCGCCACCAGATAGGCGAAGGCGACCCATGGATTGACCGGTGCTGCCGCGTGCATCCCCTCAGCCCTTCTTCTTGTACATGGCGAGCATGCGTTCGGTGACGGCGAACCCGCCGAAGATGTTGATGCTGGCCAGCACGACGCCCAGCAGCCCGAGCCATTTCGCGCCGGGCACGCCCGCCGCGGCGGCGGCGATCAGCGCGCCGACGATGATGACCGAGGAGATGGCGTTGGTGACCGCCATCAGCGGCGTGTGCAACGCGGGCGTCACCGACCACACGACATAATAGCCGACGAAGCACGCCAGCACGAAGATCGACAGGATCGAGAGGAAGTCCATGGGGTTAGTCCTTCTGATCCTCTCCAGGCATGCCTGGGGAGGGGGACCGCCGCGACGGAGCCACGGCGTTCAAATCTTCCCCGGCACGGGGAGGGGGAAGCGCCACCCGATCCTCCCCAAGCGCGCTTGGGGAGGGGGACCGCCGGCGCAGCCGGGGGTGGAGGGGCAGTGCGGCAGCGACGATCGCTTCGGCGGCGGCATCCGGATCGGCCAGCACATCGCGCGCCGTAACGCGCAAGACGGTCAGGCCGCGTTCCGCCAGCACGGAGTCCCGCGTCGCATCACGCGCCGGGCGGTCACTGCGGTCGTGCGCCTCGCCGTCGATCTCGACCGCCAGCCTCGACCGCGCGCAGTAGAAATCTAGGACATAAGGTTCGACCGGATGCTGGCGGCGAAATTTCAATCCGTTCGGCTCCCGCCGCAGCCGCTGCCACAGCAGCACTTCGGGCAGGCTCATGGCACGACGCAGGCGTCGCGCGCGGGCAACGGTCGATGCCCCTCCACCGTCCTGCGGACGGTCCCCCTCCCCATGCTGCGCATGGGGAGGATCGGCAGAGGCATCCTCATCCCTCACCGCTTGGCCAGCACCTGTTCCGCCAGCAGCCGCTGGATCGCCGCGGGATCGGCGTTGCGGCTGACCTTCAGCGTCAGCGGCGTCGCCTGTCCCGTGACCCACAGGTTCAGGTCGCTGTCGAGGTCGAAGCTGCCCGCGCTCTCGACTGCGAAGCCGGTGATCGAGCGATAGGGGATGCTGCGGAACGACACCTTCGACCCGGTGATCCCCTGCACGTCGACCAGCACGAAGCGGAAATTGGTCAGGAACGCCGTGTCGCGGATCGAACGGAAGGCGGCGAGCACTTCCTCGCCCGCGATCAGCGCATGGCCGTATTTCTCGCGGATTTCCGCCGGATCGACCTCATGGCTGCTGAACAGGCCCATCTTCCACGCTCCTTATGCCGCCCGCCGCGTCATGCGGTCAGGCGCTGGTTCACCACCTGTCCGCCGCGCGTCAGCACGATCGCCTGCGTCACCTCGTCCTCGGGCGGCAGCACCGGGCGGGCGGCGTCCTTGTCCCAATAGGCGGCGAGGAAATTGTAGAGGTTGCGCGCGAACAGCGCCGAGGCATCGGCGGCAAGGCGGCTCGGCACGTTGCGATGGCCGACGATCGTCACGCCGTGGCGCGTCACCACCTCGCCCGCGACACTACCCTCGACGTTGCCGCCCTGTTCGACCGCGAGGTCGACGATGACGCTGCCTGGCCGCATGCTGGCGACCTGCGCATCGCTGATGAGGCGCGGCGCGGGGCGACCGGGGATCAGCGCGGTGGTGATGACGATGTCCTGCCTGGCGATATGCCCCGATACCAGTTCGGCCTGCGCCGCCTGGTATTCGGCGCTCATCTCGCCCGCATAGCCGCCCGCGCCCTCGCCCTCGATCCCGGCCACCTTCTCGACGAAGATCGGCTTGGCGCCGAGCGACTGAATCTGTTCCCTGGTCGCCGAGCGCACGTCGGTGGCGCTGACCTGCGCACCCAGCCGCCGCGCGGTCGCGATCGCCTGCAACCCCGCCACGCCCACGCCCATGACGAAGACGCGCGCGGCGCTGACCGTGCCCGCGGCGGTCATCATCATCGGGAACGCCCGGCCATATTCGGCGGCGGCGTCGAGCACCGCCTTGTATCCGGCAAGGTTCGCCTGCGACGACAGGATGTCCATCGATTGCGCGCGGGTGACGCGCGGCATCCACTCCATCGCCAGCGCCTCCAGACCCAGCGCCGCATAACCGTCGACCCGTGCCCGCTCGCCCGAGGGGTTGAGCGCGGCGACCAGCCATGCGCCGGGCTTCACGCCGGACAGGCTGTCGGGGGACGGCCCCTGCACGCCGAGCACGACATCAGCATCGGCCAGCACCGCCGCCCGGTCGGCGACGGTAGCGCCCGCGGCGGCATAGGCCGCGTCATCGATCGACGCGCCTGCGCCCGCCCCCGCCTCCACGGCCAGCGTCGCGCCAAGCTGGATCAGCTTGCGGACGGTTTCGGGGGTGGCGGCGACGCGGCGTTCATCGGGGGCCTGTTCGGCAAGGACCGCGATCCGCATCTCAGGACGCGATCAGCCAGACGACGAACGCGGCGAGCAGCACGCATATCGCCGTGCCCCAGGTGAACCAGCGGATGAAGCTGTCGTAGGTGCCCGCATGTGCGGGGGGTCGGCCGTCGCCTGCCATCTTCCGCCCTCTCTCGCTTATTCTTCTCTGCACCGGCGTTTAACGTGTTGGTCGCACGTCGCCAAGTGCAATCCGGATACGCTCGGCGTTAAGGCCAGCTTTACGCCGGCGTGCCACCATCCGTCCCTCAACGACACGATTCTGATGGGAAAAACGGGCGATGTTGCGAGGCGGACAGCGGGTGCTGATGGTCATCGACGACGAACCGGCGCAGCGCCGCCTCGTCGCCGCCATCGCCGCGCGGCGCGGGTGGCGCACGCTGTTCGCCGCCGATGCGCCGTCGGCGGTCGCGATGCTCGACACGCCCGACGGGATGGCGCTGGACGCGGTGCTGGTCGATCACTGGTCGCCCGAAGCCGATGCGGGCACGCTGATCGCGGCGCTGCGTGCGCATCGCCCGGCGCTGCCGGTGCTGATGCTCACCGCCAACGGATCGGTCGCCGCCGCCGTCGCGGCGATGCGCGCCGGGGCGAGCGACTTCCTCGTCAAGCCGCTGGGGCCGGAACGGCTGCTCGCGGCGCTCGACGGCGCGGTCGGCGCGCAGGCGCGTGGCGAGCTGCGCCCGCTGACCGAGAAACTGTCCGCGCCGCTGGGCTTCGAGGAGATCGTCGGCTCCGCCCCCCGCTTCCGTGCCGCGCTGGCGATCGCGGCCAAGGCGGCGCGCGCGCGCGTACCGGTGCTGATCGAGGGGGAGAGCGGCGTCGGCAAGGAGGTGGTCGCCGATGCGATCCACGCCGCATCCCCCCGCGCGCGCAAGCCGTTCGTCCGGGTCAATTGCGGGGCGATCCCCGCCAACCTCGTCGAAAGCGAGCTGTTCGGCCACGAGAAGGGCGCGTTCACCGGCGCGTTCGAGCGCAAGTCCGGGCGGTTCCAGGAGGCGGACGGCGGCACGCTGTTCCTCGACGAGGTGGGCGAGATGCCGTTCGATGCGCAGGTCAAGCTGCTGCGCGTGCTGCAATCGGGCGAGGTCCATGCGGTGGGCGCGCGCAGCCCTCGCGAGGTGGACGTGCGCGTCATCGCCGCCACCAACAAGACGCTCGCCGCCGAGGTCGAGGCCGGGCGGTTCCGCGAGGATCTCTATTACCGGCTGAACGTGGTGCAGGTGACGATCCCCCCCTTGCGCGAGCGCGGCGGCGATATCCCCGCGCTCGCCCGCCACCTGCTGGCGCGCATCGCCGAGCAGCCGGGGCTGCGGCCGATGGGCATCACCGACGATGCGATCGCGCTGCTGTCGGGCTACGGCTGGCCGGGCAACGTCCGCCAGTTGCAGAACGCGCTGTTCCGCGCGGCGGTGCTGTGCGACGGCGATGCGCTGACCCGCGCCGATTTCCCGCAGATCGCGCAGATCGCCGACGGGCATGAGCCTGCGCTGATGGGCGTCCGCCCGCGCGGCGGCGATGCCGGGGGGGTCACGCTGTTCCGCCCCGACGGCAACCTGCGCGCGCTGGAGGAGATCGAGGCCGATGTCATCCGCCTCGCCATCGGCCATTATCGCGGCCGCATGACCGAGGTCGCGCGGCGGCTGGGGATCGGCCGCTCGACGCTGTACCGGAAACTCGGCGAACTGGGGATCGACCAGAACGCGGCGTGAGGGGTGGAGCGCACGGGTGCCAGCGCTATTCCCGCCGAACGTTCGTCATTCCCGCGAAGGCGGGAATCCATAAACGCCGACGACTGTGCAGGATCGAAACCACAGCGTGTATGGACTCCCGCCTTCGCGGGAGTGACGACAGGCACATTGGCTAGGCCGCTAACCCGCCGCCTCGCGCCACTCGCCCGGCTGCAACCCCGCCACGTCCCACTCCCCCACCGACCAGCGCACCAGCCGCAGCGTCGGCAGCCCCACCGCCGCCGTCATCCGCCGCACCTGCCGGTTGCGGCCTTCGCGGATGGTGATCGACAGCCAGTGATCGGGCACGCTCTTGCGGAAACGCACCGGCGGCACCCGTTCCCACAGGTCCGGCGGATCGATCGCGCGGACGATCGCCGGGCGGGTCGGCCCGTCGTTCAGCACCACCCCCTGCGCCAGCAGCGCCTGCGCCGCCGCATCGGGCGCACCCTCCACCTGCACGAGGTAGGTCTTGGGCAGCTTGAACCGGGGATCGGCGATCCGCGCCTGCAAGCGCCCGTCGTCGGTCAGCAGCAGCAGCCCCTCGCTGTCGCGGTCGAGCCGTCCGGCGGGATACACACCGGCCACCGCGACATGATCGGACAGGGTGGCGCGCGCGCCCCCGGTGCCCCGGTCGGTGAACTGCGACAGCGTGCCATAGGGTTTGTTGAGCAGGAGCAGGCGGGCCATGCCTCCCTGTCGCGCACGGGCAAAGCGCTGTCGAGGGCGGTCCCATGCGATTGACTCGCGCCGTCCTGCCCGATTACGGCAGGAAGGAGCGATACCGGGGGGAAACGCTGCAATGCCATCCGTGACTGTCGTCATTCCCACCTTCGGGCGACCGCAGCTCGTCTGCCGCGCGGTGCGCAGCGTGCTGGCCCAGACGATGGCCGATCACGAGATCATCGTCGTGATCGACGGCGACGATCCCGCGACGCGCGAGGCGCTGGGAACGATCGGCGATCCCCGGCTGCGCTGGATCAGCCATGACGGCAAACGCGGCGCGGGCCAGGCGCGCGACACCGGCGCGGAAGCGGCGGCGGGCGACTGGGTCGCCTTCCTCGACGACGACGACGAATGGCTGCCCGAAAAGCTCGAACGCCAGCTTGCCGCCGTGCCTGCCGACGGACGCGCGGTGGTGATGGCCCTGTCGCGCGTCGTCAGCCGCTACGGCACCTTCATCCGCCCGGCCACGCCCTATGACGGGCGGGTGCCGATCGACGAATGGCTGTTCGACCGGCACAGCTGGACCCGCGGCGGCGACGCCTTCCTCCAGACATCGTCGCTGATGATGCCGCGCGCGCTGTTCGACGTGCTGAAGTTCACCGACACCAAGCAGCATGAGGAATGGGAGCTGGTCATCCGTGCGGTGAAGCAGCACGGCTATGCCCTCGTCACCCCGCCCGATCCGCTGGTGATCTATTACGTGCCCGAGAACCGCAATTCGCTCAGCCGCAGCTATACCTGGCGGCAGTCGATCCTGTGGGCGGAGGGCATGGGCGACGTGCTGACGAAGCGCGCCTTTTCCGGCTTCTGCCTGACGGTGGTCGCGCAGATGGCGGCGACCTTCGGCGCGCGCGAGGCGTTCGGGCCGCTCCGCCGCGCCGCCTATGCGCACGGCAGCCCCACGCCCAAGCAACTGTTCGCGTTCCTGTACTTCCGCTATTTCCCGACCGGCCTGCGCTGGCGCCTGCGCGCCATGGTGCAGGGCGAGCGTTCCGGCGCATGATGCGCGCCCAACCCCCTAGCTGTCAGGCCGTCCGATGACCCTTTCGCCCAAAGCATCCCCCCGCGCCGGTCGCCGGGTTCTCGTGACCGGCGGGGCCGGGTTCCTCGGCTCGCATCTGTGCGAGACGCTGCTGGCGGCGGGGGACGAGGTCCTGTGCGTCGACAATTTCTTCACCGGCGAACGGCGCAACATCGCCCATCTGCTCCAGCATCCGCGCTTCGAGCTGATGCGCCACGACATCACCTTCCCGCTCTATGTCGAGGTGGACCAGATCTACAACCTCGCCTGCCCCGCCTCGCCGGTGCATTACCAGTTCGATCCGGTGCAGACGACCAAGACCAGCGTGATCGGCGCGATCAACATGCTGGGCCTCGCCAAGCGGGTGAAGGCGACCGTGCTCCAGGCATCGACCAGCGAGGTCTACGGCGACCCCACCGTCCACCCGCAGCCCGAGGAATATTGGGGCAACGTCAACCCCAACGGCCCGCGCTCCTGCTATGACGAGGGCAAGCGCTGCGCCGAGACGCTGTTCTTCGACTATCAGCGCCAGCACCGGCTGGGGGTGAAGGTGGTGCGCATCTTCAACACCTATGGCCCGCGCATGGCGCCGAACGACGGGCGCGTCGTCTCCAACTTCATCGTGCAGGCGCTGCGGGGTGAGGACATCACCATCTACGGCAGCGGCGAGCAGACCCGCTCCTTCTGCTATGTCGACGACCTGATCCGCGGCATGCACCTGATGATGAACACCCCGCCGGAGGTGAGCGGCCCGATCAACATCGGCACGCCGGTCGAATCGACGATGCTCGAACTCGCCGAGGAAGTGCTGGCGATCACCGGCTCGCAATCGACGCTGCGCTTCGAGCCGCTGCCGCAGGACGATCCGCGCCAGCGCCTGCCCGACATCACCAGGGCGCGCAGCACGCTCGGCTGGGAACCGGCGGTGCCGCTGCGCGAGGGGTTGCGGCGCACGGTCGAGTATTTCGACGGCTATCTGCGCGGCGCGGCGGGCTGAGCCACCCTGCGCATTGCGGTCAATGCGGAACCTTGTCACCATCCGTGACGGGCAAGGGGGAGACGGCATATGCGCAGCAGGATCGGCGTCGCGATCGCCATCGTCGTACTGGCATTCGGAGCGGCCTATTTCGCCTCGCCCTTCTGGGCGGCGCACCGGTTCCGCGCAGCGGCGGTGGCGGGGGATACCGACGGGCTGGAGGCGACGGTCGATTTCCCGGCGGTGCGCGAAAGCCTGAAGGCGCAGCTGAACGTCGCGCTGACCGAGAAGCTGCGGAACGATCCCGAGATGCGGAACAATCCCTTCGCCGGGCTCGGCATGATGCTGCTGCCGACGATCGTCGATCGCGCGGTCGGCGGCTTCGTCACCCCCGACGGCATCGCCGCGATCGCCCGCAACGGCCGCCTCGAACGCCGCGGCGCATCGGGGGACACACCGGCGCGCGCCGACATCGATTATGACTATGCCTATCGCGGCACCGATCGCTTCGCGGTGACGGTGACGGCGAAGAACAGCGGACCGGGACGCGGGCCGACCTTCGTGTTCGAGCGTCGCGGCCTGTTCGGCTGGAAGCTGGTGCGGATGGAGGTGCCGCCCGAGGCGCTGTCGGATCGGGCGGTGTGACCATCCGCAACATCGTCATCCTCACCGGCGCGGGCATCTCCGCCGAATCGGGCATCGCCACCTTCCGCGGCCCCGGCGGGTTGTGGGAGGGGCACCGCGTCGAGGACGTCTGCACCCCGCAGGCGCTGCGTGCCGACCCCGATCTCGTCCACCGCTTCTACGACCTGCGCCGCGCCGCGCTGGCCGGGGTCGTGCCCAACCCGGCGCATGACGCGCTGGCGCGGCTCGACCGGGAGTGGCCGGGGGAACTGCTGATCGTCACCCAGAATGTCGACGACCTGCACGAGCGCGCAGGGGCGCAGCGGCTGCTGCACATGCACGGCGAGCTGAAGTCGTATCTGTGCGCCCGCTGCGGCGTGCGGGGGCCGCACGAGCACGACCTGCCGCCCGGCAGCGCCTGCCCGGCGTGCGGCGCGCCGAAGCTGCGTCCCGACATCGTGTTCTTCGGCGAGATGCCCTATCAGATGGAGCGGATCGAGCAGGCGATCCTGTCCGCCGACCTGTTCGTGTCGATCGGCACGTCGGGCGCGGTCTATCCCGCCGCCGGGTTCGTCGAACTGGCGAACCATGCGGGGGCGGCGACGCTGGAGCTGAACCTCGAACGCTCGGCCGGGTCGGACCGGTTCGACGAGAGCCGTCTCGGCCCGGCGGGCGTGCTGGTGCCCGCGTGGGTCGAGGAGATATTACGCACTACTCCCGCGCCAGCAACCGGACCAGCCCGGTGATCCCCGAGCGCTCGTTCGCGCCCGCCTCCACCAGCACCGCGACCGTCTTCGCGCCGGGCGGGATCGGCGCGGTGACGGGGCCGACCAGCGCATCGCCCTTGGTCGCCACCAGCCGGTCGTCGACATAGACCCTGGCCCGCCCGGTGATCCGGGCGAAGGCGATGGTGCCGCCCTCCGCCGCGACCTTGCGCCGCACCGGGATGGCCGCGCGATAGAGGCGGAAGTTGTGCGCCGGTTCGGGCGAGGTGGCGACGCCGCTGCGACTGAACGCCCAGCTGTTGTTGTCGTCGCTGCCCGGCGCCAGCGTGGGTGCGGGCTCCTGCGGCAAGGGGGGCGAGCGGCGCCAGCCGGTGATGAACGCGCCGCCCGGCGTCACCGCCACCTGAGGCCGCGGTTCGGCGGCGATCCGGTCGAGCGTCAGCCGCGCGGGCCGCAGTCCTTCCGCGCCGGCGGTGATCGTCACCTGCCCGCGCCCCTCGAGTGCCTGCACCAGCAGCTGCGCAAGGCCGTTGAACAGCGACCGCTCGGGCGCCTTCTCGCTCTCGTGGCTGTTGGGATCGCCGTTGCCGACGCCGATCAGCGTCGCCCCGGTCACGGTGAAGCGCGTCATCCGGTTCTCGGTCGGGACGTGCCGTCCCTTGGCATCGACCGCATCGATCGTGACCGGCACGACATCCTCGCCGTCGCCCAGCATCGTCGTGCGTGCGGGCGTCAGGCGCAGCGCCACCGCCGGGCCTGCCGTCTCGTGCACCGCACGCGCCACCTCGCGTCCGCCGCGCAGCGCGATCGCCTCGAGCCGCCCCGGCGCATAGGGGACGGTGAAGGCGTTGCCCATGATCCGGTCGACGCGCTGCTCGCCGATCGTCCGGCCGTTCCGCACCACCCGCACTGCCTCGGCATTGCTCGTGACCAGCAGTTCGATCGGCTGCCCCTCGCGTCCCGGCCAGGTCCAGTGCGGGGCGATGCCGACGACGGCCGCATCGTCGATCCAGTGCGCGCGGTGGATGTCGTACGCCGTCTTGGGAAAGCCGCACAGGTCGAGGATGCCGAAGAAGCTGGCGATCGTCGGCCAGGTGAACGGCGTCGGCTCGCCATGATAGTCGAAGCCGGTCCACACGAACCCGCCCGCGACGAAGCGTCGCTTGGCGATTTCCGCCCACGCGCCCCGATGCGTCGCGCCCCATGGCGCGGCCTCGGTATCCATCGACGACATCACGTGGCGCGCCCTGTCGGTCGCATAGGCGCCGCGCGTCATGAACGCGCTGGTATCCTCGGACGAGGTGCTGGGCCTGGCCGGGTTCAGCGCGTGGAACTTGTCGTAATCGGCCTGATAATAATTGAACCCCATGACGTCGACGACGCTGGAGACGTTCTGCGGGTCATAGAACGACCCGTTCATCGCCGCCGTCACCGGACGGCTGCCGTCCAGCGCATGGACGCGCGCCGCCATCCGCCGCACCATCTCGACCCCCGCCTCGGTGCCCTGCATCGGTTCCTCGTTGAACACCGACCACAGGATGATGCTGGGATGGTTGCGATGCGCGCGCACCAGCCATTCGAGCTGGCCCATATTCTCGGGCGCGGGGTTGAAGACCCGGTTCTCGTCCATCACGACGAAGCCCATCCGGTCGCACAGATGGTAGAAGGCATCGGCCTGTGCGTTGTGCGAACAGCGGATGGCGTTGACCCCGGTGTCCTTCATCCGCCGGAGCCGCCACGCCAGCAGCGCCTCGGGCACCGCCACGCCGACCCCGGCATGATCCTGATGCAGGCAGACGCCCTTCAGCTTGACCGGCGTGTCGTTGAGGAAGAAGCCCTCGTTCGCATCGAAGCGGATGGTGCGGAAACCCACCGGCACGCGCCGTTCGTCATCGCCGCCCGGCGCGCTGCTGCGCACGCGGACGGTGTAGAGCGTCGGCGACTCGATCGACCAGCGCTTGGGATCGGCGATCGGCAGCGACAGCGCGACCGCTGCGGTGCCGAGCGGCGGCACCTGCGCCTGGCCCCGCGCGGAGGTGACGACGCGGCCTGCCGGATCGATCAGGTCGGCGGTGACGGTGGCGGCGGCGGCCTCGCGGGCGATGCTCTCCAGCGTCACCGCCACCGGCACCTGCCAGCCGCCCTCGCCTTTGCGGGGGTCGCAGTGCACGCCATCGGTCGCGATCGACACCGGCGACCGCTTCGCCAGCCAGACGTCGCGGTAGATGCCCGCCCCTTCGTACCACCAGCCTTCCATCTGCGTGGCGTCGACGCGCACGACGATGACGTTCAGCTCGTCGCCGAACCGGGCGAAGGGCGTGAGATCGACGCCGACCGCATTGTATCCGGAGAAGTTGCGCGCCGCGACGCTGCCGTTGACCCAGATCGTGGACGCCGTGGCGATCGCGCCGAAGTGCAGTTCGAGTTTCTTGCCCCGGTCGGCGGGATCGAGGCGGAGCGTGCGGCGGTACCAGCCGATCCCGCGCGGGCGATACCCTTGCGAGACATTGGCGCTCTCGACGAACGGCTGCGCCGACGCCCAGTCGTGCGGCAGGGTGACGGCCGCCCATTCGCTGTCGTCATATTCCATCGCCGCCGCGCCGCGCGCATTGCCCGCCTTGGCGTTGAGATAGGTGCCTTCGTGATCGGTCGGCGGCGGGGTGGGGATATCCCCGTCGTGGAACAGCCAGCCGCGGTTCAGCAGCACCCGCGACGGATCGACCACCGGCAGGCGGCCGGGCACCCCCGCCACCGGGGCAAGGCCGTGCGGCAGGCCGGTCGTCGCCCGGGGCGCGGCGGGCGCGGGCAGCGGCAGGCTCATCCCGGCGATCGTGCCCGCCGTACCGGTCAGCAGCGTGCGGCGGTTCATCAAGGTCATGCGCCCTCTCCCCTGTCATATCGTGTCACCGCCTCGGCCAGCGCGCGGACGGTTGCCCGGTCGGTTTCGCCCCGCGCCGGTCCGTCGAACCCCAGCGCGCGCACGCGACCCCCGGCCGTCGCGACCGGCACACTGGCCGAAGCATGGATTTCCTGTGCGCCGGTGGTGGCGAGCAACCGGGCGGCGTTGGCCGGGCGGACGCCCGACCCCGGCATCACCGCGATCCGCCCCGCCGCCGCGCGCACCATCGCCGCGATCACGCCTGCCCCGTCCGCCGCACGCACCGCGCCGCCCGAGGTGAGAATGCGATCGAACCCCAGCGCGATCGCCGGTTCGACCGCCGCGACCGGATCGTCGAGCAGGTCGACCGCGCGGTGCAGCGTCAGGTCGATGTCCTGGCGCTGCCACCGCATCGCCGCCGTCCAGTCGCGCAGCACCTCATGGTCGAGCGCGCTGTCACGCACCGCGCCGAACACCAGCCCGTCGATGCCGTCCGCGATCAGCGCCGCGCTCTCGGCATGGGCCATGGCCACGTCGGCGGCACCATAGGCGAAGTCGCCCGCGCGCGGCCGGACCATCGCATGCACCCGCACCCCGGCGGCATGGGCGCGCGCCACCACTTCCCGCGTCAGGCCCGAAGAAGGGGTCAGCCCCCCGACCGACAGCGCCGAACACAACTCGATCCGCCGCGCGCCCCCCGCGATCGCCGCCTCGCATCCGCCGAGCGTATCGACGCAGATTTCCAATATGGTCGCCACCGGCCCCTCGCCCATCCGTTTGTATGACTAATGAAGCGGTTGGGGCGCAGGTCAACCCCCCGCCGTCGCCTTGACTCGCGTGCCGCCCCGGCCTATGCGGCGCCCCCAAGCGACACATCCGGATTCGTCCGGTCGCGTCGTCCGTCCGAGACAGCAGGTGCGGGATTGCCCGCTTAATGTCCTGCCGAGGCGGGGAATGTGTTTCCAATACCTGCGCGGCCTCCGCGCGGGTCAGCCCTATGGCATTCGTGCCGTGGCGACCATGCCCCTTCACGGACTTTCGCCCCGTTCGTCGCATCCGCGGCGGGCGGATCGTTCGCGGGCGCATCCCATTCGTGGGCACGCCCCAATGCAAGGAGAACGGCATGGATCGCACTCAGAAGAGTGAAGCCGTCGCCGAGCTGAACCGCACCTTCAACGAGGTCGGCGTGGTGGTCGTCACCCGCAACCTCGGCATGACCGTCGCGCAATCGACGGGCCTGCGCAACAAGATGCGCGACGCCGGCGCGAGCTACAAGGTCTCGAAGAACCGTCTTGCCCGGATCGCAGCCGAAGGCACGCCGTACGCGGTGATCGCCGACCTGCTGACCGGCCCGACGGCGCTGGCCACGTCGACCGATCCCGTTGCCGCGGCGCGGGTCATCAACGACTTCGCCAAGACCAACGACAAGATCGAGATCGTCGGCGGCGCGATGGGCGGCCAGCTCCTCGACGCGGAAGGCATCAAGGCGCTCGCCTCGCTGCCCTCGCTCGACGAACTGCGCGCCAAGATCGTCGGCCTCATCGTTGCCCCGGCAACGAAGCTGGCGACCATCACCCAGGCTCCCGCGGCACAGATCGCCCGGGTCCTGTCGGCTTATGCGGAGAAGGACGCGGCGTAATCCACGCCCGTCCCCACACACAAACCATTCTGATTTACGGAGAATATCATGGCTGACCTGAACGCGATCGTCGACCAGCTGAGCGAGCTGACCGTCCTCGAAGCCGCCGAGCTCTCGAAGCTGCTCGAAGAGAAGTGGGGCGTCTCGGCCGCCGCTGCCGTTGCCGCCGCTCCCGCCGCCGGCGGTGGCGCCGCTGCCCCGGCTGCCGAAGAGCAGACCGAATTCGACGTCATCCTGACCGGCGACGGCGGCAAGAAGATCAACGTCATCAAGGAAGTCCGCGCGATCACCTCGCTCGGCCTGACCGAAGCCAAGGCGCTGGTCGAAGGCGCGCCGAAGGCCGTCAAGGAAGGCGTGTCGAAGGACGAAGCCGCCAAGATCAAGGCGCAGCTCGAAGCCGCCGGCGCGACCGTCGAAGTCAAGTAAGCCGCAGTGGGGGCGGCGGAGCCAAGGCTCCGCCACCTCCCACAAGGCCGGCCGGCGGGCCGAACGGCCCGTCCGACGTCATGGGACTTGCTCCCATGACGGCCTGGTCGAAAAAAGGGGGCGTACCTTCGCGGTACGCCCCCTTTTTTGTTACCCTTGCCGCCCCGCCCCCCGTTCGTGTCGAGCGCAGTCGAGACACAGTGCGAACCGCCAGCGGCCCGTCCCTGGACTTCGCTCGGGACGAACGGGGTGGTCGCACCGAACAGGAAGACCGGAGCACCCTGGCCCTGGCTCCCTCACCTCACGGCACCGTCACCGTCTCCACCGGCACGCCCTTCAGCTCTGGCACGGTGTCGAGCTGCGGCTTCACGCTCGCCAGATCGCCGACCACGACCAGCGTGAACTTGTCGAGCGGGAACGCGCTCGCCGCCACGCTGCTGAACTGCGCGTCGCTGACCGCCATCGTCGCGGGCACATAGCGGTCGAGCCAGTCGGCGGGCAGGCCCAGCGTGTCGCGCGTCGCCAGCTGTCCGATCAGCGAGGCGCTGTCCGAATTGCGCAGCACGAACAGCCCGGCATTGTAGCTGCGCATCCCCGCCGCCTCTTCCGGGCTGGGCGGCGTCGTCTGGAGCGTGCGGATTTCCTTGAACACTTCCTTGAGCGACGCGCCGGTGACCGCCGTGGTCACATCGGCATCGAAGCTCCATTGGGAGTCGCCCGGACGCTGGACCGTCGAGGAGCCGGGCGAATAGGTATAGCCCTTGTCCTCGCGGATGTTGCGGGTGATCCGCGACGAGAAGCTGCCGCCGAGCAGCGCGTTGCTGACCTGGAGCGGAATGTCGTTCGCGCTGCCCGCCACCGGCACCGGCCATGCGAGGCGGATGGTCGACTGCGGCGCGCCGGGCCGGTCGACCAGCACCACGCGCGGCCCGCCGGTCTGGGTCGGCACCAGCGACAGCCGCTGCGGCCCCGGCGCCCAGTCGCCGAACGCCTTCGCCACCGCCGCCTTGACCGCCGCCGCATCGAACCGCCCGGCGACATAGAGATGCGCCCGGCGCGCGCCGAAATTGGCGGCGTAGAAGCCCTTCGCCTGCGCCAGCGTATAGCCGTTCAGCTGCGCCGGGGTCGGCAGGATGCGGGCATAGGGATGGTCGCCATAGGTCGCGCGGGCCAGTGCATAGTCGGCGACCATGCCGGGCTGCGCGAACGACTGGGCGAGGGTGCGGCCCATATTCGCCTTCACCCGCGCGAACTCGCTCTCGGGAAAGGTCGGGCGGCGGGCGACGTCGCCGACCAGCGCGACCGCATCGGGGGCGAAGTCGCTGAGCGCGCTCATGTTGATCGACGTGCCGCTGTTCGACACGCCGACGCCCAGATTGCCGCCCATCGCGGCGGCGGCGGTGGCGAGCGCGGCGGAATCGCGGCTGCCCGCCCCTTCCTTCAGCATGTCGCCCGCCAGATCGGCGAGCCACGGATCGCGCCCTTCGTTCAGATTGCCCGCATAGACGCGCAGCGACACCGCGACCTTGGGCACATTGCCGTACGGGACCAGCGTCACCTGCATGCCGTTCGCCAGCGTATAGGTTTCGCTGGCGGGCACCTTGTACGCCTTAGGCGCACCGATCGGCGGCGCGGGGAGCGCCGGCGGCGGCGTGAGCGTCTGGGCGGCCAGCGGCGCGGCGAGGGTCGCGGCGGCGAGGAGGAACAGCGGCTTCATCTCACTTGGCTCCCTGTGCGGCACCGGCACCGGCGACGATGGTGTAGATCGAGCGGTTGGTCGGGCGCAGATATTCCTGCGCGGTCTTCCGGATCAGCGCGGGCGTGACCCTGGCGAACCCTTCCTCGATGCGGTTCACCGCCTGCGGATCATTGTCGAACAAGGCATAGACCGCGAGCAGGTCGATCAGCCCGATGCGCGCACCGCCGTCGACCGAGGAATAGAGATCGGAGCGCAGCTTGGTGCGCGCCCGGTCGAGTTCGGCGGCGCTGACCGGGGTCGTACGCAGGTTCTCGATCACCGGATCGATCGCGGCGCGGATCTGCGCATCGCCGTACTGCGGGTCATGGGTGAAGTTGAACGCCCACAGCATCGGCCCGTTATAATTGTACATGTTGCCGAGATAGGCGTTGATCCCGCCGCCCAGATCGCCGGTGATCCCCGTCTCCGCCTTCAGCTTGCGCGCGAGGCGGCTGTCGTCGCCCTGCAGCAGAATCTGGTCGATCAGCCCCATGGCATACCATTCGGGCGTTCCGCGCGGCGGCATGTGATAGCCGACCGCGAAGCCCGGCTTCGGCGCCAGCGCATCGACGCGGCTGCGGGTCTTCTCCGCCGTCTGGCGCAGTTCGGTCAGGTCGGGCAGCACCACCGGCGCGCCGCGCTGCAACGGGCCGAAATATTTGCGCACCATCGCCTCGGCCTGTGCATAGTCGATGTCGCCCGCGACCACGAGCACGGCGTTGTTCGGGCGGTAATAGCTGCTGAAGAACTGCGTCGCATCGGCGACGGTCGCCGCCTCGATCTCCTTCAGGTCGCCGTAGAAATTGTGGCTGTTGTGCCAGTTGACGTTGGCCAGCATCGGCAGGTCGATCCACGGCCAGCTGCCATAGGGCTGGTTGAGGACGTTGACCTTCACCTCGTTGCCGACGACGCCCTGCTGGTTCTTCAGCACCGTGTCGTTGATGACAGGGCGGGCCATGCGGTCGGCCTCCAGCCACAGGATGCGCTCCAGCGCGTTCGACGGCGCGATCTCGAAATAATTGGTGAAGTCGAACCGGGTCGATCCGTTCAGCACGCCGCCCGCGTTGCTGATGGTGTTGATGAACACGCCCTTGGGCGCGTTCTGCGACCCCTGGAACATCAGATGCTCGAACAGGTGCGCGAAGCCGGTGCGCTCGCGCGGTTCGACGCGGAAGCCGATGCCGTAATAGACGCCGACCGTGACCGTCGGGGCCAGCGTATCGCGCGACAGCACGACCTTGAGGCCGTTGGGCAGCGTCAGATAGCGCATGTCGATCGCGAGCCGCGCCGGGGCGGCCTTCGCCGGTGCCGCGCCCTGTGCCGCCGCCCCCGCCATGGGCAGCGCAAGTGCCGCCCCCAGCAACGCCGCCTTGATCGTTCGCTTCATGTCATCCCCCCTGTGGTGGTTCAGTCGTGGTCTTCCTCCGCCGATGCCGCCCCGGCATCGTGGACGAGGATGTCGCCCGGCTGGCAGTCGAGCACGCGGCAGATCGCATCCAGCGTGGTGAAGCGGATCGCGCGCGCCTTGCCGGTCTTGAGGATCGAGAGATTGGCGAGGGTGATGTCCACCGCCTGCGCCAGTTCGGTCAGCGTCATCCGCCGCGCCAGCAGCACTTCGTCGAGGCGGACGAGCACCGCCATCAGACCGTGCCCTCAAGGTCTTCGCGCAGCGCCGCCCCTTCGGCGAACACGCGGGCGAGGACGAAGGCGACCAGCACCGACAGCCAGCCGCCGATCGACACCGACGATCCGGCGGTATCGATGCCCAGCCCGTCGAAGCGGCGCACGATCAGCATCAGCGGGAAATCGAGCAGCTGGATCGCGAGCAGCGCCCAGCCGACCTGCCGCACCCGGCGCGCGTTCGGCGCGGCGAAGGTCTCGCCGATCCGCACCGTGCCGATGACGGCGGACAGGCGCGAGAAGATGACATGCGCAGGCACCGCCGCGACGACGCCCAGCAGCAGCAGCAGGCGGACCCCGCTCACCACCCGCGCCACATCGGCAGCGGGATATTTGGCGACGATTCGCTCGGCGAGCAGGTCGTGCAGCGGCACGCTGGCGACCGCGCCCAGCAAAAAGACGCCTGCGAACACGATGTTGAGGGCGAGCAACAGGCGCAGCAGGACGATGGTGAACCGCAATATCCGATCGCGCCGTGCCATCGTGTCTCCCCCCGAGCGTGGTGCGATGCTAGAGGGCGCATCGATTACCGGCAAGGGTTTCAGGTCCGCCGCACCTCGCCGTGCAGGCGCGCCTCCAGCCGGTCGATCATCCGGTCGCCTTCGTCGAGGAACACCGGCGCGATCTTGCCGCCCGGCTGCGCCTGTCCGATCAGGAAGGCGGCGGTGGTGCGCGACTCCCGCCCGTCAGCCCAGCGATAGCGCGCGTCGATCGCCATCATCGGCACGAAGAACGGCCGGTCGCGCGTCACGACGTGCAGCACGTGGCGCGGCAGCGACATCATCGCCTCCAGATGCCGCCGCTGGCCGCCGGGCAGCGCGAACGGGTCCAGCCCGCGCTGCGCCGGATTGGCGAAGAACGCCGCCAGCTGTTCCTCCTGCCGCGGATTGGCGGTCAGCAGCAACGTGGCGATCCGCACCTCCTCCGCCGCCACCGAACTCGGATTGCCGATCGTCAGGTCGAAATCGAGCAGCGCATTGTCGGCATCGGTCCCGACGCGCAGCGGGGCGAGCTGGAATTCGAGGAAGCGCGGCGCGGGCGGCGACGCGGGCACCACCGGCGGCAGGGGCGGCACGGGCGCGGCAGGCACGGGGGCGGGACGGGGCGCAGCCGGAACGGGGGCGGGCACCGGCGGCGGGGGCGGCGCACCGGGCACCGGCGGCAGCGTGACCGGGGCCTGCGGCTCGGCCTCGACCACCGCCCGCCCGCGCCGGACGCGGCCGACCACCCAGCCGATGCCCGCCGCCAGCGCGACGCCCGCCAGGAACCACAGCCACCACGGCAGCGTGCCGCCGTCGGCCGGGGTCAGCGTGTCGGGCGCGGGGGCGGGCACGTTCGCATCCGGTGTCAGGACCGGGGTCGGCGCAGGTGCCGCGGCCGGTTCGGCGATCGTGGTCGGTGCCGGTTCGGGTGCCGGTTCGGGCTCGGGTTCGGGCCGGGCGACCGGCGCGGCTGCGGCGCGCGGAGTCGGCGTGGGTTCCGGTGCCGGAGTCGCGCGCGGCGTGGGGCGCGGCGTCGCCGTGGCGCGCGGTGCGGGCGTCTCCACGGCGCGCGGCGTGGCGCTTGCGCGCGGGGTCTGCACCGGGCTCGGCGTCGCCACGACCGGCGGGGTGATGTCATAGATCGGGATGTCCCCGCCGGCGGGCGGGGTCTGCGTCTGCGCCGCCGCACCGGTGGCGGACAACAGGGCGATGCCGAGGATCGCGGGGGCGAGGATCGAGGGGGCAGGATTCATGCCGCGTCCTCAACCGGGGTTTTGCCCCCGGCGCATCCTCCCGCGCGCCTGCTTGCGACGAAGCGAGCCGCGCAAGCGACGAACCGGGCGCACGGCGCTCCGCGTTGACAGCCCGCGACGCCGCTTCTATATGCGTGCCCTGCTTCAGGTCCGGGAAAGAATGCGTCGTCGCGCGGGCGCATTGCAGGTATGGACCCATAAGCCATTGCAGGACGCCCGAAAAGCTGCGGCCCCATGCGGGGTGACGCGGCTTTCGTCGTCCGTTTCGCACGCCTGCCCGGCCGGCACCGGGCACCGAAATTAACAGTACGAGGCCAACGACTCCATGGCGACCAAGGCAAGCACGAGCGGCACGCACAAGCGCCGCATCCGCAAGGTGTTCGGCGACATCCACGAAGTGGTGCAGATGCCGAACCTGATCGAGGTGCAGCGCGAGAGCTACGAACAGTTCCTGCGTTCGGACCCGTCGATCGGCTATGTCTCGGGCCTCGAGAAGACGCTGCGGTCGGTGTTCCCGATCCGCGACTTCGCGGGCACCGCCGAGCTCGACTTCGTGACCTACGAGCTGGAAGACCCCAAGTTCGACGTCGAGGAATGCCGTCAGCGCGGCATCACCTATGCCGCGCCGATGCGCGTCACCCTGCGCCTGATCGTGTTCGAGGTGGACCAGGATACCGAGGCGCGCAGCGTGCTCGATATCAAGGAGCAGGACGTGTACATGGGCGACATGCCGCTCATGACCGAGAACGGCACCTTCTTCATCAACGGCACCGAGCGCGTGATCGTGTCGCAGATGCACCGTTCGCCGGGCGTCCTGTTCGACCATGACCGCGGCAAGACGCATGCGTCGGGCAAGTATCTCTTCGCGGCGCGCGTCATCCCCTATCGCGGCTCGTGGCTCGATTTCGAGTTCGACGCGAAGGACATCGTCAACGTCCGCATCGACCGCAAGCGCAAGCTGCCGGTGACGTCGCTGCTCTATGCGCTGGGCATGACCGGCGAGGACATCCTCAACCACTTCTACAACCGCGTGACCTTCGTCCGCGGCGAGGGCGGCTGGCGCATCCCCTATGCGCCCGAGAACTGGCGCGGGCAGAAGCCGTCGTTCGACATCGTCGACGCCAACACCGGCGAGGTCGTGTTCCCGGCGGGCACCAAGATTTCGCCGCGCCTCGCCAACAAGGCGGGCAAGGACGGCCTGACCGACCTGCTGATCCCGACCGAGGAAATCTTCGGCCGCTACAGCGCCTATGACCTCATCAACGAGGACACCGGCCAGATCTATATCGAGGCGGGCGACGAAGTCACCGCCGACAACCTCGAACTGCTCGACAAGGCGGGGATCGAGCGGATCGAGCTGCTCGACATCGATCACGTGTCGACCGGCCCGTGGATCCGCAACACGCTGAACGTCGACAAGGCCGAGGAGCGCGAGCAGGCGCTGGCCGACATCTACCGCGTGATGCGCCCGGGCGAGCCGCCGACGCTGGAAACCGCCGAATCGCTGTTCGCCGGGCTGTTCTTCGATCCCGAGCGCTACGACCTGTCGGCGGTGGGCCGCGTGAAGCTCAACATGCGCCTCGACCTCGACACGCCGGACACGGTGACGACGCTGCGCAGCGAGGATATCCTCGCCGTGGTCAAGACGCTGGTCGACCTGAAGGACGGCAAGGGCGAGGTCGACGATATCGACAACCTCGGCAACCGCCGCGTCCGTTCGGTCGGCGAGCTGCTGGAGAACCAGTATCGCGTCGGGCTGCTGCGCATGGAGCGCGCGGTCAAGGAGCGCATGTCGTCGGTCGACGTCTCGACCGTGATGCCGAACGACCTCATCAACGCGAAGCCCGCGGTCGCCGCGGTGCGCGAGTTCTTCGGCTCGTCGCAGCTGTCGCAGTTCATGGACCAGACCAACCCGCTGTCCGAAGTGACGCACAAGCGCCGTGTCTCGGCGCTCGGGCCGGGCGGTCTGACCCGCGAGCGCGCGGGCTTCGAGGTCCGCGACGTCCACCCGACGCACTATGGCCGCATCTGCCCGATCGAGACGCCGGAAGGCCCGAACATCGGCCTCATCAACTCGCTGGCGACGTTCAGCCGGGTGAACAAGTACGGCTTCATCGAGACGCCCTATCGCCGCATCATCGACGGCAAGGTGTCGGACGAGGTCGTGTACCTCTCGGCGATGGAGGAGCAGAAGCACACCGTCGCGCAGGCGTCGGCCGAGCTGAATCCGGACGGCAGCTTCGCCGAGGAGCTGGTGTCGGCGCGGCAGGCGGGCGAGTTCCTGATGGCGCTGCCCGAGAACGTCACGCTGATGGACGTCAGCCCCAAGCAGCTCGTCTCGGTCGCGGCGTCGCTCATTCCGTTCCTCGAGAACGACGACGCCAACCGCGCGCTGATGGGCTCGAACATGCAGCGCCAGGCGGTGCCGCTGGTGAAGGCGGAAGCGCCGTTCGTCGGCACCGGCATGGAAGAGACGGTCGCGCGCGATTCGGGCGCGGCGATCTCGGCCAAGCGCGCGGGCGTGGTGGATCAGGTCGATGCCGCGCGCATCGTGATCCGCGCGACGGGTGACGTCGATGCCGCCGAGAGCGGCGTCGACATCTACACCCTCATGAAGTTCCAGCGCTCGAACCAGTCGACCTGCATCAACCAGCGTCCGCTGGTGAAGGTGGGCGACGTGGTGAAGGCGGGCGAGGTGATCGCCGACGGTCCCTCGACCGAATTCGGCGAGCTGGCGCTGGGCCGCAACGCGCTCGTCGCGTTCATGCCGTGGAACGGCTACAACTACGAGGATTCGATCCTCATCTCCGAACGCATCGTGAAGGACGACGTGTTCACGTCGATCCACATCGACGAGTTCGAGGTGATGGCCCGCGACACCAAGCTCGGGCCGGAGGACATCACCCGCGACATTCCGAACGTGGGTGAAGAGGCGCTGCGCAACCTCGACGAGGCGGGCATCGTCTACATCGGTGCCGAGGTCGAACCGGGCGACATCCTCGCGGGCAAGATCACGCCCAAGGGCGAATCGCCGATGACGCCGGAGGAAAAGCTCCTGCGCGCGATCTTTGGCGAAAAGGCGAGCGACGTGCGCGACACCTCGCTGCGCCTGCCGCCGGGCGTGTCGGGGACGGTCGTCGACGTGCGCGTCTTCAACCGTCACGGCATCGACAAGGACGAGCGCGCGATGGCGATCGAGCGCGAGGAGATCGAGCGCCTGAAGAAGGACTCGGACGACGAGCGCGGCATTCTCAACCGTGCCACCTGGTCGCGCCTGCGCGAGATGCTCGAGGGGCAGACCGCTACCGCCGCGCCCAAGGGCGTCAAGAAGGGCGTGGTCATCGACCGCGACCTGCTCGACCAGATCGACAAGCACGAATGGTGGCGCTTCGCCGTCGCCGACGACACCGCGCAGTCGAACCTCGAAGCGATCAAGGCGCAGTATGACGAGGCGGTGAAGCGCATCACCGACAAGTTCCACGACCGCCGCGAGAAGCTGGAGCGCGGCGACGAGTTGCCGCCGGGCGTGCTCAAGATGGTCAAGGTCTTCGTCGCGGTGAAGCGCAAGCTGCAACCGGGTGACAAGATGGCGGGCCGTCACGGCAACAAGGGCGTCATCTCGCGCATCCTGCCGCAGGAGGACATGCCGTTCCTCGAGGACGGGACTCCGGTGGATCTGGTGCTCAACCCGCTGGGCGTGCCGTCGCGCATGAACGTCGGGCAGATCTTCGAGACGCATCTGGGGTGGGCCGCGCGCAACCTCGGCATGCAGGTCGCCCGGTCGCTGCGCGACTGGCGCGAGGCGAACCCCGATGCGGTCGCGGGCGAGATGCCCGCGGCGGTCAAGGATCGCCTCAAGGAGATCTACGGCGATCACTATGCCGACGACATCGACGCCCGCTCGAACGAGCAGGTGGCCGAGCTGATCCAGAACATCAGCACGGGCGTGCCGATGGGCACCCCGGTGTTCGACGGCGCGCGCGAGAGCGACGTGTCGGCGATGCTGGAGCTTGCGGGGCTCGACACCTCGGGCCAGTCAGTGCTGTTCGACGGGCGCACCGGCGATGCGTTCGACCGCAAGGTGACGGTGGGCATCATCTACATGCTCAAGCTCCACCACCTGGTCGACGACAAGATCCACGCGCGTTCGATCGGGCCGTACAGCCTCGTCACCCAGCAGCCGCTGGGCGGCAAGGCGCAGTTCGGTGGCCAGCGCTTCGGGGAAATGGAAGTGTGGGCGCTCCAAGCGTACGGCGCCGCCTATACGCTCCAGGAAATGCTGACGGTGAAGTCCGACGACGTGGTCGGCCGCACCAAGGTCTATGAGGCGATCGTCAAGGGCGACGACACCTTCGAGGCGGGCATCCCCGAGAGCTTCAACGTGCTGGTCAAGGAAATGCGCTCGCTGGGCCTCAACATCGAGTTGAGCAGCCTGGAGGACAGCGACGGCCTGGCCGAGGCGGCGGAGTAAGACTTCTACTCCCTCTCCCCTTCAGGGGAGAGGGTCGGGGAGAGGGGCAGTCCCACGGCCCTCTCCGCACTTCCCCTCTCCCAACCCTCTCCCCTGAAGGGGAGAGGGCTATGAGGTAAGATCATGAACGAACTGACCAATTTCGCGAACCCGGTGGCCAAGCCGGAGACCTTCGACCAGATCCAGATCGGCATCGCCTCGCCGGAGCGTATCCGCTCATGGTCGTTCGGCGAGATCAAGAAGCCCGAGACGATCAACTATCGCACGTTCAAGCCGGAACGTGACGGCCTGTTCTGCGCGCGCATCTTCGGTCCGATCAAGGATTACGAGTGCCTGTGCGGCAAGTACAAGCGCATGAAGTACAAGGGCATCGTCTGCGAAAAGTGCGGTGTCGAGGTCACGGTGTCGAAGGTCCGCCGTGAGCGGATGGGCCATATCGAACTGGCCGCCCCGGTCGCGCACATCTGGTTCCTGAAGTCGCTGCCCAGCCGCATCGGCCTGCTGCTCGACATGCAGCTCAAGCAGCTCGAGCGCGTGCTGTATTTCGAGAGCTATATCGTGATCGAGCCGGGCCTGACCGCGCTCGAGAAGTATCAGCTCCTCACCGAGGACGAGCTGCTCGACGCGCAGGACCAGTATGGCGAGGACGCCTTCTCGGCGGGCATCGGCGCGGAAGCGGTCAAGCAGATGCTGATCGACCTCGACCTCGAGGGCGAGAAGCGCGACCTCTTGGAAGAGCTGGCCGTCACCAAGTCGGAACTGAAGCCCAAGAAGATCATCAAGCGGCTGAAGGTCGTCGAATCGTTCCTTGAGTCGGGCAACCGTCCCGAATGGATGATCCTCGACGTCGTGCCGGTCATTCCGCCCGAACTGCGTCCGCTGGTGCCGCTGGACGGCGGCCGCTTCGCGACGTCGGACCTCAACGACCTGTATCGCCGCGTCATCAACCGCAACAACCGCCTGAAGCGGCTGATGGAACTGCGCGCGCCGGACATCATCGTCCGCAACGAAAAGCGCATGCTGCAGGAAGCGGTCGACGCGCTGTTCGACAACGGTCGCCGCGGCCGCACGATCACCGGCGCCAACAAGCGTCCGCTGAAGTCGCTGTCCGACATGCTCAAGGGCAAGCAGGGCCGCTTCCGTCAGAACCTGCTCGGCAAGCGCGTCGACTATTCGGGTCGTTCGGTCATCGTGACCGGTCCGGAACTCAAGCTGCACCAGTGCGGCCTGCCGAAGAAGATGGCGCTCGAGCTGTTCAAGCCGTTCATCTACGCGCGCCTCGACGCCAAGGGTCTGTCGATGACCCTCAAACAGGCCAAGAAGTGGGTCGAGAAGGAGCGCAAGGAAGTCTGGGACATCCTCGACGAAGTCATTCGCGAGCACCCGGTCATGCTGAACCGCGCGCCGACGCTCCACCGCCTCGGCATCCAGGCGTTCGAGCCGGTGCTGATCGAGGGCAAGGCGATCCAGCTCCACCCGCTGGTCTGCTCGGCGTTCAACGCCGACTTCGACGGCGACCAGATGGCCGTCCACGTTCCGCTGTCGCTCGAAGCGCAGCTGGAAGCGCGCGTCCTGATGATGTCGACGAACAACATCCTGTCGCCCGCCAACGGCAAGCCGATCATCGTGCCGTCGCAGGACATGGTGCTGGGTCTCTACTATCTCTCGATGGAAAAGACCGGCGAGCCGGGCGAAGGCATGCTGCTGGGCGACATGGCCGAGGTGCATCAGGCGCTCCACGCCGGGGCGGTGACGCTGCACACCAGGATCGTCAGCCGCGTGCCGCAGACCGACGAGAACGGGAACCAGTATCTCAAGCGCTATGAGACGACCCCGGGCCGCATGCTGCTGGGCGAAACGCTGCCCAAGAGCCACAAGGTGCCGTTCGAGACAGTCAACCGCCTGCTGACCAAGAAGGACGTCGGCGACGTCATCGACGAGGTGTATCGCCACACCGGTCAGAAGGAGACCGTGCTGTTCGCCGACGCGATCATGGCGCTCGGCTTCCGGCACGCCTTCCGCGCGGGCATCTCGTTCGGCAAGGACGACATGCTGATCGCGCCGGACAAGGACAAGCTGGTCGACGAGACGCGCGATCAGGTGAAGGACTTCGAGCAGCAGTATCAGGACGGCCTGATTACCCAGCAGGAGAAGTACAACAAGGTGATCGACGCCTGGAGCCGGTGCGGCGACCAGGTGGCGACCAGCATGATGGACGAGATCAAGGCGGTCCGCCGCTTCGAGGACGGCCCGATGAAGGGTCGCGAGAAGCCGATCAACTCGATCTACATGATGGCGCACTCGGGTGCCCGTGGTTCGCAGGCGCAGATCAAGCAGCTGGCGGGCATGCGCGGCCTCATGGCCAAGCCGTCGGGCGAGATCATCGAGACGCCGATCATCTCGAACTTCAAGGAAGGCCTGACCGTCCTTGAGTACTTCAACTCGACCCACGGCGCCCGCAAGGGTCTGGCCGACACCGCGCTCAAGACGGCGAACTCGGGATACCTGACCCGCCGTCTGGTCGACGTGTCGCAGGACTGCGTGGTCATCATGGACGACTGCGGCACCCAGCGCGCGCTGGAGATGCGGTCGATCATCGAAGGCGGCGCGACGATCGCGTCGCTGGGCGAGCGCATCCTCGGCCGCACCACTGCCGAGGACGTGGTCGATCCCAAGACCGGCGAGGTCGTGTTCCCGACGGGCACGCTGCTCGACGAGGCGATGGTCGCGCGGATCGAGGGGCTGGGGCTTCAGGCGATGAAGATCCGCAGCCCGCTGGTCTGCGAAGCCAAGGTCGGCGTCTGCGGCACCTGCTATGGCCGTGACCTTGCGCGCGGTACGCCGGTGAACATCGGCGAGGCGGTCGGCGTCATCGCGGCGCAGTCGATCGGCGAGCCGGGGACGCAGCTGACGATGCGTACCTTCCACATCGGCGGCGCGGCGCAGCTGAACGAGCAGTCGAACCTCGAGGCGCCGGTCGACGGCACCGTCGAGTTCCGCGACCTGCGCCTGATCGAGGACCAGCGCGGCCGCCGCGTGGTGCTCAGCCGTTCGGGCGAGATCGCGATCGTCGACATGGACGGGCGCGACCTGTCGGTCCACCGCATCCCCTATGGTGCGTATGTGCTGTTCGACGATGGCCACATCGTTTCGCAGGGCGACCGCATGGCGGAGTGGGACCCGTTCACCGCGCCGGTCATCACCGAAACCGGCGGTACGGTGAAGTTCATCGACCTGATCGAGAACAAGACCGTTACCGAGCGCGTCGACGAGGCGACCGGCATCGCCCAGCGCGAGATCATCGAATATCGCGCGACGTCCAAGTCGAAGGAGGATCTGCGTCCGCGCATGACCCTGCTCGATGCGAACTCGGGCGAGGCCGCGCGCTACATGCTGGCGCCGGGCGCGGTGCTCTCGGTCGAGGACGGGGCGCAGGTGCAGGCGGGCGACGTGCTCGCCCGTGTCGCCCGCGAATCGGCCAAGACCCGCGACATCACCGGCGGTCTGCCGCGCGTCGCCGAGCTGTTCGAGGCGCGCATCCCGAAGGAGGCGGCGATCATCGCCAAGGTCTCGGGCCGCGTCGTGTTCGGCAAGGATTACAAGGCGAAGCGCAAGATCGGCATCCAGCCCGAGGACGGCGGCGAGGTCGTCGAGTATCTGATCCCCAAGTCGAAGGTGATCGACGTTCAGGAAGGCGACTACGTCAAGCGTGGCGACAACCTGATCGGCGGCTCGCCCAACCCGCACGACATTCTGGAAACGCTCGGCATCGAGCCGCTGGCCGAATATCTCGTCAGCGAAATCCAGGGCGTCTATCGACTCCAGGGCGTGAAGATCAACGACAAGCACATCGAGACGATCGTCCGTCAGATGCTGCAGAAGGTCGAGATCACCGACGGCGGCGACACCACGCTGCTGGCCGGCGAACAGCTCGACCGCGACGAGATGGACGAGGCCAACGCCAAGCTGGAGCCGGGCCAGCAGCCCGCACAGGGCAAGCCGGTGCTGCTCGGCATCACCAAGGCCTCGCTCCAGACGCGCTCGTTCATCTCGGCCGCATCGTTCCAGGAAACGACCCGCGTCCTCACCGAGGCATCGGTACAGGGCAAGATCGACAGCCTGAACGGCCTGAAGGAGAACGTCATCGTCGGGCGGCTCATCCCGGCGGGCACGGGTGCGGGCATGAACCGCCTGCGCGTGGCGGCCTCGTCGCGCGACGCGGCACTGCGGGCGCAGCAGCGCGCGCTGGCCGGGTTCGTCGCGCCCAATTCGGCGGAGGAAGAACATGCCGCCGAACTGGCCCGCTCGGCCCGCGACGGTCAGGGTGCGAAGGATCCGCTGGCCGATGTCGTCCCTTCGGGCACCGGCACCGATGCCGATGCGGGCGAGTATCTGAACGACTGATCGTTCGGGTCCGCGTGACGTGACAGAAACCGCCGTCCGGGCAACCGGGCGGCGGTTTCGCGTTTGGGGGGAGAGTGACCTGCTCCCCTCCCTTCCAGGATTCCTCTGCGAAAGAGCCCCCTGTCGTACCCCGGCGAAGGCCGGGGCCCAGTTGGGGGACGTCGGCATGGTACGGAAAAGCCTTTTCCGACTGGACCCCGGCCTTCGCCGGGGTACGGACAGGTTCGGGCCAGGCGCGCGACTTTCGCAGCGGATTCCGTTCAGGGAGCCGATAGGTCAGTCGTGGTGCCGAACCTCGCTCCGTCCTGATCCTCGCCCGCCAGCGCGCGGCGCAGCGCCTGCACGTCCCGTGCCAGCGCGGCCAGCGCGTCGTGCGACATGCCGGTCCGCGCGAATACCGCCTCGGCGAGGCAGAGCGACCGGGCCTGCAACGCGCGGCCCGCATCGGTCAGCCGCACATGCACCTGCCGCTCGTCGTCGGGCGCCCGTTCGCGCGTCACCAGCCCGGCCCCTGCCAGCCGCTTGACCAGCGGCGTCACCGTGCTCGATTCGAGCGCCAGCCGCTCGGCGATCGCGCCGATGCTCAGCCCGTCGCGTTCCCACAGCGTGCTGAGTACCAGATATTGCGGATAGGTGATCCCCATCGCGTCCAGCATCGGCTTGTACAGCCGCGTCATCGCCATCGACGCACCATAGAGCGAGAAGCAGAGCTGGGCGTCGAGGGGCACGGCGTCGGTCATGGCACGATCCTACACGGTCGGGGCGGGCGGCCCAACTGCACTGGACATCTCGCCGCGATTATATATATCGCGATAATCATTGTTGCGAAAGGTAATGGCATGTCCGTCGACGTCAAATATCGCACTACCGCCACCGCGACCGGCGGGCGCGAAGGGTCCGCCGCCAGCGAGGACGGTCGGTTCTCGGCGAAGCTCTCGACGCCGCGCGAACTGGGCGGTGCGGGCGGTGACGGCACCAATCCCGAACAGCTGTTCGCGGCGGGCTATTCCGCCTGCTTCATCGGTGCGCTGAAGGTCGCCGGACAGCAGCTGAAGGTGAAAGTGCCCGACGATGTGCAGGTGACGGCGACGGTCGGCATCGGTCCGCGCGCGGCGGGCGGCTTCGGCATCACCGCCGATCTGACGGTCGCCCTGCCCGGTGTCGATCGCGACGACGCGCAGCGGCTGGTCGATACCGCGCACACCATCTGCCCCTATTCCAACGCGACGCGCGGCAACGTCGATGTCGGCCTGACGCTGGCGTGACCGTGCGGGGATACGGCCTTGGAGCGATCCGGGGCCGTTCCCATATCGGGCGCAATCCGCCGATGGAGCACCCATGACCGACTATCGCAAGACCGACGAGGCGATCGCGAAGCTGACGCCCGAGCAATATTACGTCACGCAGCAGAGCGGCACCGAACGCCCCGGCACAGGCGAATATCTGCACGAGAAGCGCCCCGGCATCTATGTCGACATCGTGTCGGGCGAACCGCTGTTCGCCTCTGCCGACAAGTTCGATTCGCATTGCGGCTGGCCGAGCTTCACCAAGCCGATCGAGCCTGCCAACGTCGCCGAACTGCGCGACGTCAGCCACGGCATGGTCCGTACCGAGGTCCGCTCGGCAGGCGGCGACAGCCACTTGGGCCATGTCTTTCCCGACGGGCCGCGCGACCGCGGCGGCCTGCGCTACTGCATCAATTCGGCGGCGCTGCGCTTCGTCCCTCGCGATGCGATGGAGGCCGAGGGCTACGGCGCCTATCTCGATCAGGTGGAATAACCGGCGGTTGCCCCACGCCCCGCGCGAACATATATCGAACGGATGGCGCAACTCGACACCCGCGAGAAACTGGCGATCCTGGCCGACGCCGCCAAATATGATGCGTCCTGCGCGTCGTCGGGCACCGCCAAGCGCCATTCGCGCGACGGCAAGGGGATCGGTTCGACCGAGGGGATGGGCATCTGCCATGCCTATGCCCCCGACGGGCGCTGCATCTCGCTGCTCAAGATTCTGCTGACCAACAGCTGCATCTTCGACTGCCATTACTGCATCAACCGCAAGTCGTCGAACGTCCGCCGCGCGCGCTTCACCGCGCAGGAAGTCGTCGCGCTGACGCTCAGCTTCTATCGCCGCAACTATATCGAGGGGCTGTTCCTGTCGTCGGGGATCATCGGATCGTCGAACTATACGATGGAGCAGATCGTCGAGGTCGCGCGGTCGCTGCGCGAGGATCACGACTTCCGCGGCTATATCCACCTCAAGACGATTCCCGACGCCGACCCCGAGCTGGTGCGCCTCGCCGGGGTTCATGCCGACCGGGTGTCGATCAACGTCGAACTGCCGACGGCGGGCGGGCTGAAGCGCCTTGCCCCCGAGAAATCCGGCGAGCGGATCGAGGCGGCGATGGGCCATGTCGCCCACCAGATCGAGGACGGGCGCGACGCGCGCAAACGCTATCGCTCCGCGCCGAAAATGGCCCCGGCAGGTCAGTCGACGCAGATGATCGTCGGCGCCGATGCCGCGACCGACCGCGATATCGTGACGAGGGCGTCGACGTTGTACGACCGCTTCGCCCTGCGCCGCGTCTATTATTCGGCGTTCAGCCCGATCCCGCAGGCGTCGGCGGTGCTGCCGCTGCAACGCCCGCCGCTGATGCGCGAGCACCGGCTGTACCAGTCCGACTGGCTGATGCGCTTCTACGACTATCGCCCCGACGAGGTGCGTGCGGCGGCGGACGATGCGACGGGGATGCTGCCGCTCGATATCGATCCCAAGCTCGCATGGGCGCTGAAGTTCCGCGATCGCTTCCCGGTCGACGTGAACCGCGCACCGCGCGAGATGCTGCTGCGCGTGCCGGGGCTGGGGGTGAAGGCGGTGGCGTCGATCCTGTCGGCGCGGCGCTGGCGGCGCCTCGCGCTGGCCGATGTCGCGCGGCTGACCGTATCGGTGACGAAGCTGCGCCCGTTCATCGTCACCGACGACTGGCGCCCGGTGGTGCTGTCGGACCGCGCCGAACTGCGCCCGGTCGTGGCCCCGAAGCGCGAGCAGCTGGAGCTGTTCGGGGGGTAACCCTGCCCGGCCCGCCATTCCGGCGAAGGCCGGAATCCATGGATACGGGCCGTCACGGCGCCATCGATACCGCCCGTGACCATGGATCCCGGCCTTCGCCCGGGGTGACGAAATCCTGCAAATTCCTCGCAAGAGAAACCTCGCCCCCGCCCGCCCGTTGGCCCTGCTCTCCCGACCGACAAAGGACCGTGCCATGGCCGACGCCCGCATCTACGCCGATCTCAAGGCCGATCACGACCGCCACCGCGACCTGCTGGCCCGTATCGACAAGGCATCCGGCGACGAACGCGCCGAACTGTTCGAGGCGTTCCGGGTGGAAGTGACCGCCCATGCCGCCGCCGAGGAGGAGGCGCTCTACGCCACGATGCTCGCCAACCCGGACCTTCGCGACGAGGCCCGCCATTCGGTGTCCGAGCACAAGGAGATCGACGACTATCTGGGCGAGATCGCCAAGCTCGATCCGGCGAGCAACGCCTGGAACGAGCGCTTCGCCGAGATGCGCCATCGCTACGAGCATCACATCGACGAGGAAGAGGAAGAGATGTTCCCCGCCGCTGCCAAGGAGCTGGACGACGCGGAGGAGGCGCGCATCGCCCGGGTGTTCGAGGAGCGCAAGCCGATCGAGAAGGAAATGGCCGGACACGCGGAAGCAGGCGACGACCGCGAATGAGGCGGCGCGACTGATGCGGATCGCGGCGCTGGCCGGTGCGGACGATTTCGACGGGTGGCGCGATGCCGCCCGTCGCCTCGTGACCGAGCGGGTGCCGCCGTCGGAGGTCGTGTGGCAGGTGGGCGACACGCCGACCGACCTGTTCGGCGACGAGGCGATCCTCGCCGAACCTGCCGCGTTCCGCGTGCCGCGATCCTTCATCGATCTGGCGAAGACCGCCATCCTCCATGCCGATCCGGAGCGGTTCGCCCTCCTTCATGCGATGCTGCTGCGCCTGATCGCCGAGCCGCGCCTGATCGACGACCGTGCCGACCCCGCGCTCCGGCGGCTGGAGGAAATGGCCAAGGCGGTGCGGCGCGACATCCACAAGATGCGCGCCTTCCTGCGTTTCCGCGAAGTCGCTGATGACGACGGCCCCCGCTTCGTCGCATGGTTCGAGCCGGAACATCACATCGTCCGCCACAACGCCCGCTTCTTCCTCGACCGCTTCGCCGCGATGCGCTGGTCGATTTTGACGCCCGAACTGTCGCTGCACTGGGACGGGGAGACGTTACGCGAAGGCCCGGCGGCGACGAAGGCCGACGCCCCCGACGGCGATCCGGTCGAGGAAGTGTGGAAGACCTATTACGCATCGATCTTCAATCCCGCCCGGCTGAAGACCGGCGCGATGCTGAAGGAGATGCCGCGCAAATACTGGAAGAACATGCCCGAAACCGCGCTGGTCCCGGCGCTGATCGCGGGCGCGCAGGCACGGGAAGCCGCCATGATCGAAACCGCCCGCTCCGCCCCCACGGGCAACAGCCTGCCCGCATGGGAGGCCCTGCGCGACGAGGCCGCCGCCTGCCGCCGCTGCCCGTTGTGGCAGCCCGCGACTCAGACGGTGTTCGGCGAGGGGCCGGTCGATGCCGGGCTGATGATCGTCGGCGAACAGCCGGGCGATCAGGAGGATCTGGCCGGGCATCCCTTCGTCGGCCCCGCCGGGCAGCTGTTCGACCGGGCGATGGCGGCGGCGGGGATCGACCGCGCCCGCGTCTACCTCACCAACGCAGTCAAGCATTTCAAGTTCGAGGCAAGAGGCAAGCGGCGCATCCATGCCAAGCCGGGCGTGGGCGAGATCGACGCCTGCCGCTGGTGGATCGAACAGGAACGCGCCATCGTCCGCCCGCGGATGACGATCGCGATGGGCGCGACCGCCGCCCGATCGCTGCTCGGCAAGCCCATAAAGATCGGCGAGGCACGATCGAAGGCGATCGACCTGCCCGACGGCGGCAGGGGCTGGATCACCGTGCACCCCAGCTACCTGCTGCGCCTGCCCGACCCGGCGGCGGCGGAGGTCGAGTTCGCGCGCTTCGTCGAGGACCTCCGCGCCGCCGCCGCGGCCTGAGCCGCTACAGCCCCAGCGCGCGGCGCAGGAACGTGTCGGACTTCGCCAGCATGTCCGCGCGCACCGCATCGTCGCGCAACTGGTGGTCGAGCCCGCGCAGTTCGACATATTCCACCGGCTTGCCCGCCGCGCGCAGCCGCGATGCCATCAGCCGCGATTCGCCGACGCCGACATTGGTGTCGCGGTCGCCGTGGAACATCAGCACCGGCGCGCGGATCGCGGCGACGTTCTGCGCGGGCGATCCGGCGCGGACATGGGGGCCGCGTCCGATGAAGGCGTCGACCTGCGGGAAATCAACGAAATCGCGATGCTCCTCGCGCAGCGTCTCGAGGTCGGTCACGGGCGCCACCGCGACGATCGCCTTGAACAGGTCGGGATCGAGCACCGGCGATTGCAGCGCGGCATAGCCGCCGTAGGACCAGCCGAAGATCGCCAGCTTGCCGCTGGCGGCGATGCCCTGCGCCGCCAGCCAGCGCCCGCCGTCGTTCACGTCGCCGACCGCCGTGGTCCACGACTGGAACCCGTTCTTCTGGAACCAAGCATCGCCATAGCCGGTCGAGCCGCGGAAATTGGGTTGCAGCACGGCATAGCCGCGATGCGCGAAATATTGCGCCAGCCAGTCGAACCCCCATTCGTCGCGCGCGCCAGGCCCGCCGTGCGGCATGACGATCGCAGGCAGCCCCTTGCCGTCGCTCCCCGGCGGCAGCGTCAGATAGCCGGGCACCTGCGTCCCGTCCTTCGCGGGATAGGTGATCGCCCGCACCGGCGCGAGCGCGACATCCGCCAGTTCGGGGCGCAGCGGCAGGAGCTCGCTCAGCTTGCGGCTGTCCTTGTCGTACAGGTAATAGCGCCCCGGATCGACGTCCGACCCGGCGAACAGCACCAGCTTGCGCTCGTCGGTGCTCGCATCGACGAAGCTGATGAGCGGCAATTTGGGCAGCGCCTTCGCCAGCGACTGGCCGAGCTTGCGCAGTTCGGGATCGAAGAACACCGTCTGCCGCCGGTCGGTGGCGAAGCTGACGCCGACGACGCGGTTCTGGCGGCCGATGCGGACCAGCCCGTCGACATCGACGCGGGGATCGGCATGCACCAGTTCGCGCCGCAGCGACCCGTCGAGCGCGATGCGGAACAGCGCCTGCCGCCCGTCCTGCTGGTCGAAGCCATAGACGACGTTCAGGTCGCGATCGACGGCATAGGGATTGAAACCGCTCGCCCCGCCCGCGTTCAGCGTCAACGTGGACAGCGGCAGCCATTCGCGGCTGTCCGCCTTGCGATAGGAATAGACGATGCGGTCGGCATTGTATCCGGTCCCGCCGCGCGGCTGCATGCCGGACACGCGCACCGTGCCGTGCCCGTCGGTGATATACTCGCTGGCCTGCGCGCGCGGCTGTTCGACCAGCACGCGCTTCAGCGTGATCGTATCGACCCGTTCGACCCCCAGCCCCGACCGGGTCTCGGCGAGATGCGTGCCGGTGGTCTTTTCCGGCACGATCTGCCGGGTCATCAGCACATTGCCGCCGGCGGTGTCGCCCGCCGGGTCCGCGAGCCAGTCGATCACCACCCCGCCGTCCTGCATCGTGCCGAGCGCATTGGCGCTGCTGCGCGCGCTCAGCAGCTTGACGTTGCCGCCGTCGGCATCGACCGCGACCATGCGGGTGAAGGTCATCGATCCGCTGCCGGGATCGGATTGCAGCACCAGCGTGCAGACCAGCCGCCGCACCGCCGACCAGTGGCAACCGGCGATGCGGTCGGTGGTGCCGTCGCTGCGCAGTATCAGCTTCTGCGTATTGCCCGCGACGTCGAACACGCTGACGACCTGCGCGCGGGTGCCCGCGGCCATCACCATCGCCACCCGCTCCCCGTCCGGCGACAGCGCGACGTCGCCGATCCGCTCGCGCGCGCCGAATGCCTTTGCCGGATCGAGGGGCGTCACGGGCTGCGCGCCCCCCACGGCCGACACGCCCGCCGCCGCCAGCACCAGCCCGCGCATATAGTTTCGTTGCATCATCTTCCCCCTGCCCGGCGGGCAGCCTATCCGCTCCGGCCCCCGCCGCCAAGCGACCGGACGGCACGCCCGCGACATTCTGCGACAGTTTCCCGCTGGACGGCAGGCATCGGTCGACATATCGTTTATCGATGCTCCGTCGATCCGTCCTGCTTGGGGCCGTCCTGTCGGCCACCGCCTGCACCACCGGCCCGGCGTATCGCACGCCCGAAGGGGCCGCCTTGGGGGTGCCGCCCGCCTTTTCGGTGGCACCGCCGACGCCGCGGACCGACCTGACCCGCTGGTGGCAACGGTTCGACGATCCGCTGCTCGTGCGCCTCGTCGAATCGGCGGCGACGACCAATCTCGACGTGGGGCAGGCGCTCGCCCGGCTGGCGCAGGCGCGCGAGCAGTTGGTCGTCAGCCGCTCGTCGCTGTTTCCGCAACTCTCCGCCTCGGGCAGCTATTCCCGGCTCGAGGTGCTGCGCGGCGGCGGCGGCACCACCACCCTGCCCGACGGCACCATCGTCCAGCGCAACGTCGGCGCATCGGACAGCTTCTCGGTCGGCGGGGATGCCCGCTATCAGGCGGACCTGTTCGGCGGCATCGCCAGCGGCATCGCCGCCTCGCGCGCGCAGCTCGACGCCAGCCGGTTCGACGTCGCGACCGTGCTGCTGTCGGTCCAGTCGGAGATCGCGCGCAATTACCTGACCGCGCGGCTGGCGCAGGCGCAGCTGGCCAACGCCCGCGCCTCGATCGCGTTGCAGGACGACAATCTGGAGATCGCGGGCTTCCGCGTGCAGGCGGGCCTAGTCTCCTCGCTCGATGCCGAACAGGCGCGCACCGCCCGTGCGCAGACCGCCGCGCAGCTGCCGACGATCGAGGCGAGCTATGCCGCCGCCGTCGCCCGGCTGGGCGTGCTGACCGGCCAGGCCCCCGGTGCGCTCCGCCAGCAGCTTGCCGCCCCCGCCCCGATCCCGACCGGCGACGCGCGGATCGGCACCGGCATTCCCGCCGACACGCTGCGGCTGCGCCCCGACGTGCGCGCCGCCGAACGCAACCTCGCCGCCGCCGTGGCGCAGATCGGCGTGGCGACCGCGCAGCTCTACCCGGCGCTCAACCTCGGCGGGTCGATCGACACCAACGCCACCTCGTTCACCGCGCTGACCGACATCGTCAACGGACGGCTGTTCGCCTCGATCGCGCAGACCATCTTCGACGGCGGACGGCTGCGCGCGCAGGTGCGGGGCCAGCGCGCCGCCGCCGACGCCGCCTTCCTTGCGTACAAGCAGACGGTGCTGACCGCGCTCGAGGATGTCGAGAACGCGATCGTCGCGCTCGACACCGCGACGACACGCGAGCGCGAGTTCACCGTCGCCGCCGATGCCGCGCGCAACTTCGCGCTGCTGTCGCGGCTGCAATACCGCTCGGGCCTGACCGACTTCACCACGCTGGCACAGGCGGAATCCGCGCTGCTGTCGGCGCAGAACGGCGTGGTGCAGGCCCGCGCCGACCGGGCGAGCGCGCTCGTCCAGCTGATGACCGCGCTGGGCGGCGGGTGGAGCGAGGACAGCCTCCCCGGCCCCGCCGCGCTGCCTACCCCCGACCGCGCCCCATATACCAAGGACCGCTGATGGCCGAGCCGACGCAACCCGATCTCGACCAGTTCCTGCGCGTGAAGCAGCAGCCCCGCTGGCGCAAATGGCTGAAATGGGCGCTGATCGTGCTGGGCGTCGTGCTGCTCGCCCTTGCCGTGCGCAGCTGCGTGAAGGGCAGCGGCGATCCGCAATATGTGTCGGAGGAAGTGCGGCAGGCACCGCTGACCGTCACCGTCTCCGCCACCGGCAAGCTGGCACCCACCAATCAGGTCGAGGTCGGCTCGCAGCTCTCCGGCCTCGTCACGCAGGTCGTGGCCGATGTGAACGACAAGGTGGTCAAGGGCCAGCCGCTGGCGCTGATCGATCCCGAACAGCTCGACGATGCGATCCGTCAGGGTCAGGCGCAGGTGAACGCCAATCTGGCGCAGGTCGCCACCGCGCAGGCGACGCTGTCCGAAGCGCGCGCGCAGTTGCAGCGGCTGGAGGACGTGCGCCGCCTGTCGGGCGGGCGCGTACCCTCGGCCACCGAACTCCAGACGCAGCAGGCCGCCGTCCAGCGCGCGGTCGCGGGGGTGCGGGCGGCGCAGGCGACCGTCGAGGCGTCGCGCGCCCAGCTGAACAGCAGCCAGACACAGCGCTATCGCGCGATCATCCGCTCGCCGGTCAACGGCGTGGTGCTGGCGCGGCAGGTCGAGCCGGGGCAGACGGTCGCCGCCTCGTTCAACACCCCGACGCTGTTCGTCATCGCCGAGGATCTGTCCGCCATGAAGCTGGAGGTCGCGATCGACGAGGCCGATGTGGGCCAGGTGCAGAACGGCCAGCGCGCCGACTTCACCGTCGATGCCTTTCCGGGCGAAACCTTCCCGGCGAAGATTACGCGGGTCGACCTCGGCTCCAACCTGTCGGCGCAGGCGGCGTCCAGCACGACGACGACCAGTGCCGCCAGCACCACCGGGCAGGTCGTGTCCTATGCCGCGACGCTTTCGGTCGCGAACCCCAACCTCAAGCTGCGCCCCGGCATGACCGCCACTGCCGAGATCGTGACGCTGGAACGCGCCCGCGCGCTGCTGATCCCCAATGCCGCGCTACGTTTCCGTCCGCAGGACGCGAGCGCGTCGCAGGGCGGCGGCGGCCTGGCGAGCGCGTTCGGCCCGCCCCGGCGGCGGCGCGGCGGCGGCGCGGACAAGGCGGCGAGCATCGGCCGCGGATCGCAGCAGACCGTCTATATCGTCGGCGACGACGGCAAGCCGCAGCCGGTGACGATCACCACCGGCAACACCAACGGCGCGATGACCGAAGTAACCGGCGGCGGCCTCAAGCCCGGCATGAAGGTCATCACCGCCCAGCTCGCCGATGAGAACAGCAAGCGCGGCGCGAGCAAGGGCGGTGCACCCAGGGGCGGCGGGGGCGGCCAGCGTGGCAACTGACCCTGCCCTCATCCAGCTGCGCGGCGTCACCAAGACCTATGGCGAGGGCGCGACCCAGTTCCAGGCGCTGAAGGGGATCGACCTCGACATCGCCGCCGGGGATTTCGTCGCCGTCATGGGCCCGTCGGGGTCGGGCAAGTCGACCACGATGAACATCCTCGGCTGCCTCGACGTACCCTCGGGCGGCACCTTCCTGTTCCGCGGCCATCATGTCGAACGGCTCGACCGCGACCAGCGCGCGCTGCTCCGGCGCAACTATCTCGGCTTCGTGTTTCAGGGGTTCAACCTGCTCAGCCGCACGACCGCGCTGGAAAATGTCGAACTCCCCCTGCTCTATCGCGGCGATGCCAAGGCCGAGCGGCGGCGCGCGTCGATGGCCGCGCTGGAGAAGGTCGGGCTCGATCGCTGGTGGGACCATACCCCCGCCGAACTGTCCGGCGGGCAGCAGCAGCGGGTGGCGATCGCCCGCGCGATCGTGACCAACCCCGACGTGCTGCTCGCCGACGAGCCGACCGGCAACCTCGATTCCGAACGCTCGGTCGAGATCATGCGGTTGCTGACCGACCTCAACCGCACCAGCGGCATCACCGTGCTGATGGTGACGCACGAACCCGAAATGGCGGCGTTCGCCCGGACGGTGGTGCATTTCAAGGACGGGCTGGTCGAACGGATCGAACGGCACCATGCGCAGGGCGAGGCGGTGGCATGAGCTTCCCGCTCCTCCCCCACCCCAAACATCAACCGTTCGGTTCGAGTAGCGATCGAGCGCAGTCGAGAGCGCGTATCGAGAACGCGCCCCCGCGGAACCCCGTTCTCGACAGGCTCGAACCGAACGGATGTGAGGGAAGCAGCATCCCATGCTAGGCACCACCTTCCTCCTCGCGATCCGCTCGATCCTGCGCCACAAGCTGCGCTCGTTCCTGACCACGCTCGGCATCATCATCGGCGTGGCGGCGGTCGTGACCATCTCGACGCTGGGACAGGCGACGACCAGCGCGGTGCAGTCGAACATCGCCAGCCTCGGCAGCAACATCCTTCAGATCCGCCCCGGCCAGGGCTTCGGGCGCGGCGGCGGCGGCCCGCGCCCGCCCGATTTCAAGGAAGCGGACGTGGACGCGATCCGCGACCAGATCGCGGGCGTCACCGCCGTCGCCCCGCAGGCACAGGCAGCCGCGACCGCCATCTACAACGGGGCGAACTGGTCGACGACGATCAACGGCACCACCAACGCCTATTTCCAGGTCCAGCCATGGCCGCTGGTATCGGGGCGCACCTTCACCCCGGCCGAGGAAGCGGCGGGCAAGGCGGTGTGCATCATCGGCAATACCGTGCGCACCAACCTGTTCGCCGGCGGCGAAGCAGTAGGGTCGCGCTTCCGCATCGGCAACGTCAGCTGCGACGTGGTCGGCACGCTCTCCACGCGCGGGCAGGCCGGGTTCGGCGGCGATCAGGACGATGTGGTCATCATGCCGATCAAGACGGTGCAGCGCCGCTTCACCGGCAACCGCGACATCCGCCTGATGCTGGTGGGGGTCAATCCGACCTATGACGGCGCGGCGGTGCAGGCGTCGCTGAGCCAGCTGCTGCGCGAACGGCGCAACATCTCCGGGGGCAAGGAGGATGATTTCAACATCTTCGACACCGCGCAGATCACCGCGACCGTCACCAGCACCACCACCCTGCTCGCGACGATCGTGTCGGCGGTGGCGGGGATCAGCCTGCTGGTCGGCGGGATCGGCATCATGAACATCATGCTCGTGTCGGTGACGGAACGCACCCGCGAGATCGGCATCCGCCTCGCGATCGGCGCGGTCGCCTCGGAAGTGCTGATGCAGTTCCTCGTCGAGGCGGTGGCGCTGTCGTGCCTCGGCGGGCTGATCGGGCTGGCGGTGGCGCAGGTGGCGATCGTGGTGCTGTCGCGCCTCACCGAACTGCCGTTCCTGTTCGTGCCGCAGGTCAATCTGCTCGCCTTCGGGGTATCGGCGCTGATCGGGGTGGTGTTCGGCTATTTCCCCGCGCGCCGCGCCGCCTCGCTCAACCCGATCGACGCGCTGCGCCACGAATAGGACCGGGCCGGTTCGCCTCACCCCGGCGCGTTCAGCCGGTCGAGCACCCATGCCACCGGCAGCGTCGCCACCCCCATCAGCGCGAAGGTGGCGGGGATGCCCATGCCCGTCCCGAGGATCGCCCCTACCGCGACGACCAGCATCACCGTCACCAGCCCGTTGACGATATTGTTCGCGGCGATCACCTGCGACCGCTTGTCGGGCGGGCTGCGCGTCTGGAGGATGGCATAGAGCGGCACCACGAACATGCCGCCGAACAATGCGATGCCGCCCAGCCCCGCCAGCAGGTGCCAGTTGCGCGGATCGGCGGCGAACGCCGCGACGCCGACATTCGCCGCGACCGGCGCGTGATGCGACGTCGTCCACCACAGATCGATCAGGCACAGCCCCAACCCGGCGGTGGAGAGCGGCACGGTGCGCGCCGACACCTCTCCCTTCAGCAGCCGGTTGACCAGCAGCGATCCCGCCGCGACGCACAGGCTGAACAGCGCGAGGAACAGCGTCACCAGCCCCGGCCCGGCGTGCAACGTCCCCGATACCAGCGGCGCGAACTGCGACAGCACGACCGCGCCGACCGCAAAGAACCAGCTGATGCCGAGGATCGCGACCCAGATGCCGCGCGGCCCGTGCGCCGCGCGCAGGATCGCGGCGGTACTGCGCAACGGGTTGAAATCGATCCGCAGCCCCGGTGCGGCGGGCGGCGCGGGCGGGATCGCCAGCGACGCGGCAAAGCCCGCCACCGCGAACCCCAGCGCCATCACGCCACCGGTGAGCGGCGCGACGACGCCGCCCAGCAACTGCCCGACGAGGATCGCGACGAACGTTCCCGCCTCGACCAGCCCGGTGCCGCCCATCAGTTCGTGGCCGTGCAGATGCTGCGGCAGGATCGCGTATTTGGCCGGGCCGAACACGCAGCTGTGCATTCCCATCGCGAACAGGCAGCCGAGCAGCACCTCCACCGAACGGAAATGGAATCCCGCCACGGCGACGGCCATGATCGCGATCTCCGCACCCTTGACCCAGCGCATCAGCAGCGCCTTGTCCCGCGCGTCCGCCAATTGCCCGGCAAGGCCCGAGAACAGGAAATAGGGCAGGATGAACAGCCCCGTCGCGATCGTCGCGAGCGATGCGGCCCGCGTCGGGTCCGCGCGATAGAGGGTGAAGTTGGCGAGGAACAGCAGCGCGAACTTCAGCAGATTGTCGTTCATCGCCCCCAGGAACTGGACGACGAACAACGGGCCGTAGCGGCGCTTGGCGAGCAGCGAGAAATCGGGCGCGGACATCGGTTCCCCCTATGGTCCCGCCCTCATCGGGCAAAGCGGGGGCCGCGCCTACCGGAAATCGTTGCGGCCCAACGCGAAAGTCCGGCCATGCCCCCACCGTCGCCGGTGGAGCGCATGGCCGGACCGCGCCCGACCGATCGGGATCAGCGCCGGATCAGAACGCCGCGGTCAGCGACACCACCACCGTGCTCGCCGCGATCGGGCTGCCGTTGGTCGTCTTGCTGAAGTTCGGCGTGATATAGGCCGCTTCCGATTCCGAGATGTCGGTATCGACATAGGCGACGCCCAGCGTCAGATTCTTCCAGGTGAAGTCGGTACCCAGCGACCAGTCCCAGTATTTGCCGGTCGGGGCGAGGCTGGTGCCGTTCGGGCCGAGGCCGGGGTTGCCGTCCGAATAGCCGATATGCGCCTTGAGCGTCACCGGCGTCTCCGGAATGCCCGCCGCCGCGTCGCCCGACAGATAGAGATTGTCCTCGCGGGTGCCGGGGCCCGGCACGAAGGGGGTGAGCGAGCGGGTGAACAGGCCGAGCGAGGTCTGCTTGGGCGCATAGGCCACGCCCGCGGTCAGCGTGGCGGGACCGGCGGTGCCCGACAGCTTGCCGTAGAATTCGACCACGTCGGTCTCGTCCGCGCCGCCCGGATAGGTGTACCAGGTGACGCCCGCATCGACGGTCGCGGTGTCGAAAGTGTGCTTGTAGCCCGCGATCAGGTCGAGTTCGATGTTCGCGCCGCCGAACGTGCCCCAGCCCGCGAGGTTGGAACCCCAGGTGCCGATATAGACGCCGCTCTCGTGCGCGATGGTGATGCCGCCCTGGATCGCCACGTTCTTGTCGGACTGCGACACGCCGCGGAAGCGATAGTCGGACGCCACGGCCACGCTGCCGCTGACGGTGATCGGCTCGGGCGGCGCGGTTTCCTGCGCCATGGCCGGAGCCGCGATGGTGGCTGCCAGGATGGCCGCCGGGAGGAAGGTCGAGAATCGCATCGTAAACCCTTTCTGGTTACGGGGTGATTCTCCTGCGTTGACGGGCGCCGCGATGTGGGTGGACCTTGTCGGTCCGTGCGGTCTGTCCGTCGATGCGCGGAACATGTCGCGAAATGCCGCGACGCACAATCATAATTGCTTGGAAGCCGACACAGAAACGCCCGCTGTTGCGCGGTCGCAACAGCGGGCGTCGGTCATGCGGCGGGAATGCGGGCGATCAGGCGCGCACGGCGAGGATCGCGTCGATCTCCACGACGGCGCCCAGCGGCAGGACGGGCACGCCCACCGCGCTGCGCGCATGCGTGCCCGCGTCGCCGAACAGCGCGACCATCAGTTCCGACGCGCCGTTGGCGACCTTGGGCTGGTCGGTGAAGGTCGCCGCCGAATTGACGAACACGCCCAGCTTCACGACCCGCTCGATGCGGTCGAGGCTGCCCAGCGCCTTTTCGGCCTGCGCCAGCACCATCAGCGCGCAACGCTCGGCGGCGCGGGTGGCATAGGCGAGGTCGCGGTCGTCGCCCGCGCGGCCGGTCATCAGCGCGCCGTCGTCGAACGGCAGCTGCCCGGACAGGTGGAGCAGCCCGCCCGCCTCGACCGCGGGGACATAGGCCGCGACGGGGGCCGCCGCGACGGGAAGGGTCAGGCCGCGCTCGGCCAGCTTTGCAGGAATGTCATATGCCATGGGGTCGGTTCCTCGTGAAATATCGGTGTCGGGTCAAGCGGCGGCGGGCAACCCGGCGGCGAAGCGCGCCTCGATCCACGCCCGCGCGTCCTGCCAGTCGTCGATCCGGGCATGGGCATGGGGTGCGGGCGGGACATGCACCGCAAGGTCGGGTTCGGACACCATGTGCAGTCGGTGGACCGCCGGGGCGGTCTCCGCGACCGACTGGTGATGCACCGCCAGATCGTCGACGAACACGGTGACGCTGGCGCCATATTCCGCGACCAGCCTCGCCACCGGCGGCCCCTTGCCGCCCTGGTTGCATTCCACCCGGTGGACGATGCCGTGCCCGGCCAGCTGGTCGATGCGGTGGCTGCGGCAATGGTCCTGCAGGTTGGTCAGCACCACGATGTCCGCCCGGGTCGCGAGCGCCGCCAGCGCCTCGCGCGCATGCGGCACCAGCGTCTGGCGCGCCATCTCGGCGGGAAAGAAACCGTCGAGCTTCGCCCACATCTCGATCGGCTCGAGCACGCTGCCGTCGGCGCGGGTCATCGAATCGGCGAAGCTGCCGCCCTGCATGCGGAAGGTGATGTCCTGCGTCTCGCCCAGCCATGTCCCGAAATGACGGACCATGTGCAGCAGCACCTCGTCGCAGTCGGTGATGAGCAGCGGCTTCATGCCTCCAGCTCCCGATGCGCGGCGACCAGCGCCTGCGGGCTGGTGCCGAGCGCGTCGGCGCAGGCGATCAGGTCGGGCTCATGCCCCTCGATGAACCCCAGCACCTGCGCCAGCAGCGCCGGATCGCCCGCCCGCGCACGCAGGTCGGCGGGATCGATGCCGGTCAGCGCCAGGAACCGCTCGGCCCGGCGCTCGTCCCCCAGCGTCCATGACAGCGCGCCCAGCGCCAGCGTGGCGGCGTCTTCGTTTGTCTCTCGTGCGCGCATCGCCTAGGAAAAACCTCGCTCAAACCGTGGGGAACCAAGCGCGTGGCAAAAAGGGTACTCGTTGTCGAGGACAACGAACTCAACCTGAAGCTGTTCTGCGACCTGCTGCGCGCCCATGGCTTTGCGACCGAACAGGTGCGCGACGGGCGCGAGGCGGTGGGCCGGGCGCGCGCCTTCCTGCCCGACCTGATCGTCAGCGACATCCAGCTGCCGCACATGACCGGCATCGAACTGATCGCGCAGCTGAAGGCCGATCCCCGGCTGCGCCACGTGCCGATCATGGCCGTCACCGCCTATTCGGGCCGCGACGACGAGGAACGGGTGCGCGCCGCCGGGGCCGACGCCTATGTGACCAAGCCGATCTCGGTGGTGCGCTTCGTGGCGGAGATCCGCGCGCTGCTGCCGGGGGAGGGGGATTCGAACCCCGCTACCGTTCGTCCTGAGTAGCCGCTGAGCTTGTCGAAGCGGCGTATCGAAGGACCTGCGGCAGGTGCTTCGATACGGGCCTTCGACGGGCTCAGTCCCTACTCAGCACGAACGGTTCCGCTGCATTACCGCTACTCGGCCTTCGCCTTCGCCGCCTTCTTCGCCGCAGCCTTCTTGGCAGGCGCCTTCTTCGCCGCCGCATCCGCCTTCTTGGGCGCCGCCTTCTTCGCCGGGGCCTTCTTCTTCCCCTTGGCAGGCGCCGCCGCCGCGCGGTCGTCGATCAGTTGCGCGGCTTCCTCCAGTGTCAGCGCGTCCGGCGCGATCGACTTGGGCAGCGTCGCGTTGGTCGTGCCGTCGGTGACGTACGGGCCGTAGCGCCCCTCCATCAGCCTCAGTTCCGCCTCGGTGCGCGGATGCTTGCCGAGCACCTTGAGCGGCTCCTTCGCGGCACCGCGCGCCGCGCGTCCGCCGCCCGCCGCCGCCTCGGCCAGCTTGACCACCGCCGCGTTCATGCCCGTCTCGAACACGTCCGCCGTCGATTGCAGCCGGGCATATTTGCCCGCATGCTTCAGATACGGGCCATAGCGTCCGATCGCCGCCTCGATCGGCTCGCCCGTCTCCGGGTGGTTGCCGATCACGCGCGGCAGGCTCAGCAGCTTGAGCGCCCATTCCAGCGTCAGCTCGCCGATATCCTTGGGGATCGACGCGCGCCTCGCGTCCTTGCCCTCGCCCAGCTGGATATACGGGCCGAAGCGCCCCGACTTGCGCTCGACCTCCAGCCCCGTCGCCGGGTCCTTGCCCAGCCCCTCCGGCCCGGCATCGCCGCCGTCGTCGCCGCCCGGCTGGGCGAAGCGGCGGGTGTATTTGCACTCGGGATAGTTCGAGCAGGCGACGAACGCCCCGAACTTGCCGCCGCGCAGCGCCAGCCGACCCTCGCCGCAATTCGGGCACAGCCGCGGATCGGACCCGTCGGCCTTCTCGGGAAACAGATAGCTGCCCAGAAACTGGTCCAGTTCGGCGGTGATCGCGCTCGGCTGCTGCTCCATCACCTCGGAGGTGCGCGGCTTGAAGTCGCGCCAGAAGGCTTCCAGCACCGCCTGCCATTCGGCGCGCCCGCCCGACACGTCGTCCAGCTCCTCCTCCAGCCCGGCGGTGAAGTCGTAGCCGACATATTTCTCGAAGAAGCGTTCGAGGAAGGCGGTGAGCAGCCGCCCCGTCTCCTCGGCGAAGAAGCGGTTCTTCTCGACGCGGACGTATCCGCGATCCTTCAGCACCTGGATGATCGAGGCATAGGTCGACGGACGCCCGATGCCCAGTTCCTCCAGCCGCTTGACCAGCGACGCCTCGGAGAATCGCGGCGGCGGCTGGGTGAAATGCTGTTCGGCGACGACGTCCTTCTTGGCCGGGGCGTCGCCCTCGCGCAGCAGCGGCAGGCGGCGAGAATCCTCGTCCGCCGCATCGTCGCGGCCTTCCTCATAGAGCGCCAGATAGCCGGGGAAGAGCACCACCTGCCCGGTCGCGCGCAGCGCGGTCTGCCCGGTCTGGTCCTCCAGCACCGCGGCGGTGCGCTCGAGCCGCGCCGACGCCATCTGGCTGGCGAGCGCCCGCTTCCAGATCAGCTCGTAGAGGCGCGCGTGGTCGCCCGATCCGGCGCGGTCCTTGGTAAAGTCGGTCGGGCGGATCGCCTCATGCGCTTCCTGCGCGTTCTTGGCCTTGGTCTGATACTGGCGCGGTTTGTCGGGGACGTACGACCCGTCATAGCGCCTGGCGATCGCCCCGCGCGCGGCATCGATCGCCGATCCGTCCATCTGCACGCCGTCGGTGCGCATATAGGTGATCGCGCCGTCCTCGTAGAGGCTCTGCGCGATCCGCATCGTGTGGCTGGCCGAGAAGCCGAGCTTGCGCGCCGCTTCCTGCTGCAACGTCGAGGTGGTGAACGGCGGCGGCGGGTTGCGCGTGGCGGGCTTGGTCTCGACCTGCACGACCGTAAAGCGCCCGTCCTGCACCGCCGCCTTCGCGACCTCCGCCGAACCGGCATCGCCCAGCGACAGGCGGTCGAGCTTCTCGCCCTTGAGCTTCACCAGCCGCGCGTCGAACGGCGTGCCGTCGGCCTCCATCTTCGCGATGACCGACCAGTATTCCTGCGCGACGAACTGCTCGATCTCGCGCTCGCGCTCGACCAGCAGCCTGAGCGCCACCGACTGCACCCGGCCTGCCGACTTGGCACCGGGCAGCTTGCGCCACAGCACCGGCGACAGGGTGAAACCGACCAGATAGTCGAGCGCCCGTCGCGCCCGATACGCATCGATCAGGTCGGTATCGAGGTCGCGCGGCGCCTTCATCGCGGCAAGGATCGCGGGCTTGGTGATCGCGTTGAAGGTGACGCGCTCGACCTCCCTCGGCAGCGCGCGGCGCTTCTTCAGCACCTCCTGCACATGCCAGCTGATCGCCTCGCCCTCGCGGTCGGGGTCGGTCGCGAGGATCAGGCGGTCGGCCTGCTTCGCCAGATCGGTGATCGCCTTCAGCTGCCTGGTCTTGTCGGCGTATGTCTCCCAATCCATCGCAAAGCCCTCGTCGGGCTTTACCGACCCGTCCTTGGGCGGCAGGTCGCGGACATGGCCGTAGGAGGCGAGGACGCGGTAGTCGGACCCCAGATATTGTTCGATGGTCTTGGCCTTGGCAGGCGATTCGACGATGACGAGCTGCATGATGTGACGGTCGGTCCTTGTGCGTACGTACGCGAGAGTGGGGAGCGGCGGGGGGCGGCGTCAAGTCGGGGCGAGCCTCCATCGCTTCCGCCTGTCACCCTTTGACGGCGTGCGATTGCCCGTCACCCCCGGTCCTGCTATCCTTCGCGCACTTCGGGAGCAGACGAAATGATCCAGCGCGACCGCTGACCAGCGGACCCCAGCATCGCCGACGGGCCTCGCCCGTCGAACGACCCTGTCGGATCGGGACTCACTCGAATATGCAACGTCTGCAAGACAAGATCTGCGTCGTCACCGGCGCGGGCCGCGGCATCGGCCGCGCCATCGCCGAACGCTTCCATGCCGAGGGGGCGACCGTCATCGCCACCGATATCGACCGCGCGGGCGGTACCGCCACCGCCGAAGCGATCGGCTGCCGCTTCCTCGAACTCGACGTGGGCGACGAGGCGCAGTGGGCGCGCCTCGCCGAAGCCGTCCCCACCGCCGATGCGGTCGTCAACAACGCCGGTATCACCGGGTTCGAGGGCGGCATCGTCGCGCACGATCCCGAACATGCGTCGCTGGCCGACTGGCATGCGGTCCACCGGGTCAATCTCGACGGGACGTTCCTCGGCTGCCGCTATGCGATCGGTGCGATGAAGGCGAAGGGCACCGGATCGATCATCAACCTGTCGTCACGCTCCGGGCTGGTCGGCATTCCCGGAGCCGCCGCCTATGCCTCGTCCAAGGCTGCGGTCCGCAACCACAGCAAGTCGGTCGCGCTCTATTGCGCGCAGCAGGGGTGGCGCATCCGCTGCAACTCGCTCCACCCCGCGGCGATCCTGACGCCGATGTGGGAGGCGATGCTGGGCGACGGCCCCGATCGCGAAGCGCGGATGGCGGCGCTGGTCGCCGACACCCCGCTCCGACGCTTCGGGCTGGTCGAGGAAGTCGCGGCGGTCGCGGCGATGCTCGCCTCGGACGAGGCGACCTATGTCACCGGCACCGAGATCAGCATCGACGGCGGCCTGCTTGCCGGATCGGCAGCCGCGCCGGGATGATCTCCGGTCGCTTCTCGCCTCCCCGGTGAAGCATTCCTTTGCGGAAGTCCAAGGTCAGCGCTTGAGCCTGCCGTGCCCCCGCGCAGGCGGGGGTCCAGAGCCAAGTAAATGACGGCTTGCGTCCGTGGCTCCTGGACCCCCGCCTGCGCGGGGGTACGGGAAAGGACTTTCGCAGAGCAATCCTCCCAGCGAGGGTTCGGGTACAGGTCTGGCCGGTCGTACCGCCGTCGCCGTCCCGCCCACCCCTTCGTTCACCCCCAGCTCACCCGCCCCCCGGCGTGCCGCGCCAGCCGCCCGGCGAGTTCCAGTTCCAGCAGCACCGTCTGCACCGCCGCCGTGCCCGCGCCCGACTGGCGCACCAGTTCGTCGACCGCGACCGGCACCGGCCCGAGCAGTGCGGTGATCCGCGCGCGGTCGGCGTCGCTCGCCTCGCCCGGCGCGGCCTCGCCCACGAACCGCCCGCGCGGCGCACGGACGCTGCGCGGGTCGATCGGGCGCAGCATCTCCGCCACGTCCGCCGCCGACTGCACCAGCGTCGCGCCCTCGCGGATCAGCAGGTTGCACCCCTGCGCGCGCGGATCGAGCGGCGATCCGGGCACCGCCATCACCTCGCGCCCCGCCTCCCCGGCAAGCCTTGCGGTGATGAGCGAGCCCGATTTCGGCGCGGCCTCCACGACCACCGTGCCCAGCGACAACCCGGCGATGATCCGGTTGCGCGACGGGAAATGCCGCGCCAGCGGCTGCGTGCCCGGCGGCTGTTCGGCGACCAGCAGCCCGCGGGTCGCCACCGCTTCCTGCAAGGCGGCATTCTCCGGCGGGAACACCACGTCGATGCCGCTGGCGATGACCCCGATGGTGCCGTGCCCGATCGACCCGCCGTGCGCGGCGGTATCGATCCCGCGCGCAAGGCCCGAGACGACGACATAGCCCGCCGAACCCAGTTCCCCGGCCAGCCCCCGTGCGAACCGCACCGCCGCCGCCGAGGCGTTGCGCGCCCCCACCAGCGCGACGCAGGGCCGCGCCAGCAGGCCCGCATCGCCGCGCACGATCAGCGCCGGGGGTGCCGTCTCCGTCTCGGCCAGGAGCGGCGGATAATCGGAATCGCCGAGCAGCAGGTATCGCCCGCCCAGCGCCTTCACGCGGGCGATCTCGCGCCGGACCGCGCCCTCGTCGGCCAGCGCCGGGGCACGCCCGCCGCCACGCTCGGCCAGACCGGGGATCGCGGCGATCGCCGCCACCGCATCGCCATAGCGCTCGATCAGCGCGCGGAACGTCACCGGCCCGATATTGGCCGACCGGATCAGCCGCAGCGCCGCGAAGCGCCGGGCGTGCTGTTCCACGGTACCGGCCCGCTCCCCCTCCCGGCCACCCATCAGGATACTTGCGTGGGTGGCCGGGAGGGGGAGCGGGCCGGTACCGTTGCCGGAAGAGTGTCAGTCACGCTTGCGGCCGATCCTCGGCTCGGTGCCCGCCACCAGCCGCTCGATATTGGCGCGGTGCTTCCACAGCACGATCGCGGCGAGGCCGAGGAACAGCAGCACGAGGTCGAACCGCCCGAGCCACGCCGCCGCCAGCGGCGCGCCGACCGCCGCCACCATGCCCGCAACCGACGAGATGCGCACGACGGCCAGCAATCCCAGCCACAGCACGGCATAGACGAGGCCGCTCAACGGGCTGAGCGCCACCACGACGCCCATCATCGTCGCCACGCCCTTGCCCCCGCGAAAGCGCAGCCACAGCGGATAGCAATGGCCGATAAACGCCGCCGCGCCTGCCACCAGTTCCTCGCCCGGAAGCAGCCTCGCGACGATCCACACCGCCGCCGCGCCCTTCAGCAGGTCGAGCAGCAGCGTCGCCGCCGCCAGCCCCTTGCGCCCGGTGCGCAGCACGTTGGTCGCGCCGATATTGCCCGAACCGATGCTGCGCAGGTCGCCCGCCCCGGCGATGCGGGTGAGCAATATGCCCCACGGGATCGACCCCAGCAGATAGCCGATCAGCAGCGCCGCGACCGGCGGCCACCAGATGATTTCGCTCGGCAGAGGAGCCCCCTAACGCTTGCCGTCCACGAAGGGCAGGGTAAGGGGTTCGCCGATTCCTTGCAACGCACACCCCGCGAAAGGGTACGGACGCGATCATGACGGATGCGCAACGACCGATCCTGTTCTTCGATTCGGGCGTCGGCGGGCTGTCGGTCGTGGCGCCCGCGCGGGCGCTGCTGCCGACCGCGCCGATCGTCTATGCCGCCGACTCGGCGGGCTTTCCCTATGGCACCCGCAGCGAGGGCGAGATCGCGGCGCGCGTGCCCGCGCTGCTCGGGCGGCTGGTCGAGCGCTATCGCCCGCGCCTCGTCGTCATCGCGTGCAACACCGCCTCGACGATCGCGCTGGCGGCGGTGCGCGCGGCGCTCGACGTGCCCGTGGTCGGCACCGTGCCCGCGATCCGGCCCGCCGCGTTGCTGAGCACCACCCGCACGATCGGCGTGCTCGGCACCCGTGCGACGGTGCGCCAGCCCTATGTCGACGATCTGACCGCCCGCTTCGCCGCCGACTGCACCGTGCTGCGCCACGGATCGGCGGCGCTGGTCGAACTGGCGGAGGCGGCGCTGGCGGGCACGCCGCCGCCGCGTGACGCCGTCGCCGCCGAACTCGCCGGGCTGTTCGACCAGCCGGGCGGGCAGCGGATCGACGTGATCGTCAACGCCTGCACCCATTTCCCGCTGCTGGTGGACGCGATGCAGGCGGTCGCGCCGCACGTCGCCTTCGTCGACGGCGGCCCCGGCATCGCCCGGCGCATTGCCGTACTGACCGAGGGGCAGGCGTTTCCCGCCGAAGCCGCGCCCGGACGGCTGGTCTTCACCCGACTCGGCGAGCGCGAGGCGGCACTGGGCGCGGCGCTGCGTTCGTGGGGGTTCGATTCGGTCGAGGCGCTGTAGGATTCGGTTCACGCGGAGGCGCGAAGGCGCAGGGAGAAACGCTTCGCGAAGCCGATTGCGCAGCAATCCCTGCATCGCCGGCTGCGACTTCGACGAACTGTCTCGCTGACGCGAGACGGCGCCGCACGGGAAACGCTCCGCGCCTCCGCGCCTTCGCGTGAAACCGAATCCCTACCCCCCGAAGCTGGGACAAAATGTCCAAGCCCGCCGATCACCATAACCGCTTTTATCCGCTGGCAAGCCCCCGCCCAAAGGCGTACACCCGCGCCCCATGAGCATCGACGCAAGTCCGGCCCGCTCGGTCGACTACAACCGCGTATTCGCCCAGGCGATCGACCGCCTGCATGAGGAAGGCCGCTACCGCGTCTTCATCGACATATTGCGCAACAAGGGGCAATTCCCCAACGCGCGCTGCTTCGCCGGGCATAACGGGCCGAAGCCGATCACCGTCTGGTGCTCGAACGACTATCTCGCGATGGGCCAGCACCCCGCGGTCATCGCCGCGATGGAGGAGGCGCTCCACGACGTCGGTGCAGGATCGGGCGGCACGCGCAACATCGGCGGCAACACCCATTATCACATCGATCTCGAGCATGAGCTCGCCGACCTGCACGGCAAGGAAGCGGCGCTGCTGTTCACCTCGGGCTATGTCTCGAACGAGGCGACGCTCTCCACGCTCGCCCGCGTGCTGCCCGGCTGCGTGATCTTCTCGGACGAACTCAACCACGCCTCGATGATCGCCGGCATCCGCCATTCGGGGTGCGAGAAGCGGGTGTTCCGCCACAACGACCTCCATCACCTCGAGGAACTGCTCGCCGCCGAAGACCCGGCGGTGCCCAAGCTGATCGCGTTCGAGAGCGTCTATTCGATGGACGGCGACGTGGCCCCGATCCACGCGATCTGCGACCTGGCGGACAAGTACAACGCACTGACCTATCTCGACGAGGTGCACGCGGTCGGCATGTACGGACGGCGCGGCGGCGGCATTTCGGAGCGTGACGACGTGGCGCACCGGCTGACCATCGTCGAGGGGACGCTGGGCAAGGCGTTCGGGGTGATGGGCGGCTATATCGCCGCCGACCGCACCGTGATCGACGTGATCCGCAGCTATGCGCCCGGCTTCATCTTCACGACCTCGCTCTCGCCGGTGCTGGTCGCGGGTGCCCTTGCCAGCGTGCGCCACCTGAAGGCCTCCTCGACCGAGCGCGAGGGGCAGCAGGCAGCAGCGGCGCAGCTCAAGGCGATGTTCGCCGAGGCCGGGCTGCCGGTGATGGACACCACCACCCACATCGTGCCGCTGATGGTCGGCGATCCGGTGAAGGCCAAGCGGATCAGCGACATATTGCTGCGCGAATACGGCGTGTACGTCCAGCCGATCAACTATCCGACCGTCCCGCGCGGCACCGAACGGTTGCGCTTCACGCCGGGTCCGGCGCACGACGGCGCGATGATGGCGGACCTCACCGCCGCGCTGGTCGAGATCTGGGGCCGACTGGAACTGCGCAAGGCGGCGTAGAGAAGGTCGTTTTCACGCGAAGGCGCGGAGACGCGGAGGCGTTGCGCGGGTAGAAGCGGATCGCGCAGCGATCTACGTCATCTTCCGCTGCGGAAAGTGCTGGAGGTCTTGCTGACGCAAGACGCTGCCGTCCGCGCGATTCCTCCGCGCCTCCGCGCCTCCGCGTGAACCGAATTTCTTCCTACCGCCCCGCCGCCAGCAGCCCCGCGACCAGCGTCAGCACCGCCAGCCCGACCGACAGCGGCACGCGCAGCTTCATCCACCACACAGGCACATGCCCCGCGCGCACCAGCGCCATATCGACCAGCAGCGACCCGAGCAGCCCCGCCGCGACGATCGCCGCCGCCGACACGACCGATGCGAACAGCACCGCGCCTGCCGCCAGCGCGATCAGGCTCGGCAGCACCGCGATTCCGAGCCACAGCCCCAGCGCCGCGCCGCCGACACGGGCAACCGCCACGCCCCACCACATGCCGCCCAGAAAACTCAGGATCAGCGCGCAGTACAGCAGCGACAGCGCCAGCAGCATCGCGCCCCCTGCCGGATCGACCAGCCGCCATACGACGGCGATCATGGGCGGCAGCAGTCCGGCATAGCCGAGCAGCAGCGCCGACGCCGGCGGACGGGTGGTAGCCACCGGATCAGTCACGGCAGTATCCCTCGCCTTCCTGCACGGTCAGGCAGTTCTTCCTGCCCGCCAGCCATTTCAGCCCGGTCGCATCGCCGTCGGTCGGGCGCAGCAGCAGCGTCGAATCGCCGCGCTGGAAGCGGATGCCCTCGGGCGTGACCGTGCCGGGATACTGCCCCTTGTTGTCGAGGTCGTACTGCATCTCCAGCGTCACGTCGCTTTCCGGCGCGCCGCTGCGCACGACGAGATACAGGCCCTCCACCCCGGTCCAGCGCCCCAGATAGCGCGCGGCATCCGCCGTCGCCGCAGCGCTCGGCGTGGGGGTGGGCGTGGGAGTCGGGGTCGGTGTAGATTTGGGCGCGCGCGGCGAGGGCAGGTTCGCCTCCGCGCTGTTCTCGATCGCCGCCTGCGTCGCGGCACCCTCGCTGCGCCGTTCGTTCGCGCCGCATGCGCCCAGCGTCGCCGCCAGCATCGCCGCCACCACCATCCGCATCGCCCGTCGCTCCCTTGTCGCCCATCCGATCCATGCCTAGCGCAGGCGATGCAACCCCGCTAGGAACGCGCCCATGGCCCGTATCGCACTCGCATCCGACCACGCCGCCCTTGCGCTCAAGGCAGAACTCGCCCGTTGGTTGCACGACGCCGGGCACGAGGTATCCGATCTCGGCCCGCACGAGGCGGCGAGCGTCGACTATCCCGACTATGGCTATGCGCTGGCCGGCGCGATCGCGGGCGGCGCGGCGGACTATGGCGTGGCGCTGTGCGGATCGGGGATCGGCATCTCGATCGCGGTCAACCGCGTGGCGGCATGCCGCTGCGCGCTGGTGTCCGAACCGCTCTCGGCGGCACTGGCGCGCGAGCACAACGACGCCAACGTCATCGCGATGGGCGCGCGGATCATCGGCAGCGAACTGGCCAAGGCGTGCCTGTCGGCGTTCCTCGCCACCCCCTTCGGCGGGGACCGCCACCGGCGGCGGGTGGACAAGCTCGGCAACCCGCCTGCCTGAGCAGAATCGGTTTCACGCGAAGGCGCGAAGACGCGAAGAAGATTGTTATCGCGCAGAGACGCGGAGGCGCAGAGCGGGTTCGCGTTTGGTACCGTCTCGCGCCAGCGAGACTCGCTTACCCGGTATCAATCTGGGATTCGACGGATCGCTATGCGATCGCTTTCCCAGCGCTCAACCTCTCTGCGCCTCTGCGCCTCTGCGCGAAAACCATCTTCTTCTTTCCTCCGCGTCTTCGCGCCTTCGCGTGAACCCAAATCCCGATCGATACCCCACGCCACGGGTGGCATTTCGATGACGGCAGGACTAAGGCCCCGCGCAACACTTCCCCGGAGCCGCTGCCCCATGACCGACCAGATCCGCCCCGACGGTTTCTTTGAAACCGGCCTCGCCGATGCCGATCCCGCAATCTTCGCCGGAGTCGCGCAGGAACTCGACCGCGAACGCTATCAGGTCGAGCTGATCGCCAGCGAGAACATCGTGTCGAAGGCGGTGCTGGAGGCACAGGGCTCGGTCTTCACCAACAAATATGCCGAGGGCTATCCCGGCAAGCGCTATTACCAGGGCTGCCACCCCTCCGACGTGGTCGAGCAACTCGCGATCGATCGCGCGAAGCAGCTCTTCGGCTGCGGCTTCGCCAACGTCCAGCCGCATTCGGGCGCGCAGGCCAACGGAGCGGTGATGCTGGCGCTGACCAGGCCCGGCGACACGATCATGGGCATGAGCCTCGACGCGGGCGGCCACCTGACGCACGGCGCCAAGGCGGCGATGTCGGGCAAGTGGTTCAACGCGGTGCAATACGGCGTCGACCGCGAGACGCATCTGATCGACTATGACGCGGTCGAGGCGCTGGCGAAGGAGCACCGGCCGACGCTCATCATCGCGGGCGGCTCGGCCTATCCGCGCCACATCGACTTCGCCCGCTTCCGCGCGATCGCCGACGAGGTGGGTGCGAAGTTCATGGTCGACATGGCGCATTTCGCCGGGATCGTCGCGGCGGGCCTGCACCCCACCCCGTTCGGCCACGCCCATGTCGTCACCACCACCACCCACAAGACGCTGCGTGGGCCGCGCGGCGGCATGGTGATGACCGACGACGAAGCCATCGCCAGGAAGATCAACTCGGCGGTGTTCCCGGGGCTTCAGGGCGGCCCGCTGATGCACGTCGTCGCCGCCAAGGCGGTGGCCTTCGGCGAGGCGCTGCGCCCCGAGTTCAGGACCTATATCGAGGCGGTGGTCGAGAATGCGCAGGTGCTCGCCGCCACGCTCAAGGACCGCGGTGCCAATGTCGTCGCGGGCGGCACCGACACCCATCTGGCGCTGATCGACCTGACGCCGCTGGGCGTCACCGGCAAGGACGCCGACGAGGCGCTGGAGCGTGCCGCCATCACCTGCAACAAGAACGGCATCCCGTTCGATCCGCTCCCCCCGGTCAAGACCAGCGGCATCCGCGTCGGCTCGCCCGCGGGCACGACTCGCGGCTTCGGCAAGGCCGAGTTCGCCGAGATCGGCCACATGGTTGCCGACGTGCTCGACGGCCTGCGCGCCAGGGGCGAGGCGGGCGACCGCCAAGTCGAGGCCGACGTAAAGGCCCGCGTCCGCAGCCTGTGCGAGCGCTTCCCGATCTATCCGGGGCTGTAACGATGGATGACGCGCCGCCACGGACCCCGGCGGCGGCGCGGGCGTTGTCGCTCCGGTTCGTACAGGAGTAGACACATGGTCAAGGACAAGTCGGTCGGCAAGAGCATGGCGAAGTGGGGCGCGCTGGGCGCGGTCGTCGCCATTCCGGTGCCCTTCGTCGGCCCGCTGATCGGCGCGGCGGCGGGTGCGGGCTACGCCTATTTCAAGGCGAAGAAGCAGCCGCGCTACTGACCCTCGCGCATCGCCGGTCGCGCAAGTTCGCGCGATCGGCTATGGCGGCGCCGGACAGGTCTTTGCAGGAAACCGGATGCGCTGCCCCTTTTGCGCCCATGACGACAGCCAGGTGAAGGACAGCCGCCCCAGCGACGACGGCGCGGCGATCCGCAGGCGCAGGCAATGCACCGGCTGCGGCGCGCGCTTCACCACCTTCGAGCGTATCCAGCTGCGCGACCTGACCGTGGTCAAGTCGGGCGACCGCCGCCAGCCGTTCGACCGCGAGAAGCTGCTGCGCTCGGTCGCGACCGCCTGCCGCAAGCGCCCGATCGTGGCGGCGCAGGTCGAACGCCTCGTCTCCGGCATCCAGCGCCAGCTCGAGACGACCGGCGAGAGCGAGGTGACGTCGGGCCGCATCGGCGAGCTGGTGATGGAGGGGCTGCAGGCGCTCGACCCGGTAGCGTACATCAGATTTGCCAGCGTTTATAAGGATTTCCGGGAAGCAAAGGACTTCGAGGAATTCGCCGGGACGGTAGGCGACGCCGCCAAGGGATAGCGGTTGGGTGTAACCTTGGTAACCTTCGCCTGCCATCCGTTCGGCTCGAGCAGTATCGAGCCTGTCGAGATACGCCCGTCGAGAACCCGCACGCCCCCTTCCCCCCGTTCGGTTCGAGCAGTAGGACAGCGGTAACGCCCACCCCCGTTCGTCCTGAGTAGCGGCTGAGCGAAGTCGAAGACGCGTATCGAAGGACCGGCCTTGAGTTTGGCGACCTACCTGCTCCGTTGCGCCGACGGCAGATATTACGTCGGCCACACCGACGACCTCGATCGCCGCATCGCCCTGCATCAGGCCGGTGAGATCCCCGGCTTCACCCAGACCCGCCGCCCGGTCGTACTGGCCTGGAACGAAACCTTCCCGACCCGCGAGGAAGCCATCGCGGCGGAACAGCAGATCAAGGGTTGGTCGCGCGCCAAGAAGGAAGCGTTGATCGCAGGCGATTGGGCAGCCATCAGCGCCCATGCGCGCAAGTCCTTTGATACGGGGCTTCGACAGGCTCAGCCCCTACTCAGGACGAACGGGATGGATGACGTGAACGACAGGCTCGATGCTGCCCGAACCGACCGCGAGAGCGGCAACCAACCCGTCATCGTCCTCGTCCGCCCCCAGCTCGGCCAGAACATCGGCAAGGCGGCGCGTGCCATGCTGAACTTCGGCCTGACCGAGATGCGCCTCGTCGCCCCGCGCGACGGCTGGCCCAACCCGGAGGCAGGCCCGGCGGCCAGCGGTGCCGACAGCGTCCTGCGCGACGCCAGGCTGTACGACACGGTCGCCGAGGCGGTGGCCGACTGCACCCATGTCTATGCGACCACGGTGCGCAAGCGCGGCATCACCAAGCCGGTGGTGACGCCCGAGATCGCCGCGCGCCACATCCGCAACGAACCGGGCCGTTCGGCCATTCTGTTCGGGCCGGAACGCTCGGGGCTGGAAACCGACGACGTGGCGCTCGCCCGCACCATCCTGACCGTGCCGATCAATCCCGAATTCGGCTCGCTCAACCTCGCGCAGGCGGTGATCCTCGTCGCCTACGAATGGTCGAAGGGCGAGGGGCTGGCCAGCCCGCCGACCGTCGATCTGGGCGAGGCCGCGCCGCAGGAGGAACTGGAGGGCATGATCGGCCAGCTGGACGACATGCTGGAGGCCGCGCGCTTCTTCTTCCCGCCGGAACGCGCCGCCACCTCGCGGCGCACGCTGCGCACGCTGCTGACCAAGGCGGGCTGGACCTCGCAGGAGGTGCGGACGATGCGCGGGGTGCTCTCGGCGCTGGACGGGGCGAAGCGGCGGCGCTGAGAGCGCTCCCCTGCCTTCGTACATTCCGTTCGCTTCGAGCGCAGGGTCGAGCTTGTCGAGACCCGCAGTCGAGAAGGCGGCTCCCCCGGCGGGCGTTCTCGACAGACGCTTCTCGACAGGCTCGAAGCTGCTCGAACCGAACGGAGATGCGCGGTACTACCCCCGCGTCGCGTCGAACCGCGCCAGTTCATAGGCGATCGATCCCTCGACCAGCGTCTCCCAGATATCCGCGACCACCGCGTCCGGCACCCCCGCTTCCACCGCCGCCGCCCGCGCGTTGGCGATCACCTGCGCCTTGCGCCATTCGTCGCGCACCGCGGCGCGATCCGGCTTGATGCGCGCGGCGGCGTCCATATAGGCGAAGCGGCGGGCGAGCAGCGCCACCAGCTCGCGGTCGAGGCTGTCGACGCCCGCGCGGACCTCCGCCATGGTGGTGCAATCGGGGCCGGAAAGGATCGTCATGGCCGCGTCCTGTGGCGCGGACGGCGCGGCTTGTCCAGCTTGACTCCTGCGTGTGCCCGGGCTAGGCGCGCCGCTTCGCAATTCGGCCCCGCACCCCGGTGAAGCGGTGGCCCCGAGCAATCGGCCGCGAAGACCGGGAATCGCGATCGCCCCTTTCGGGACGGTCAAACGTCACACGCAATTGCATTGGAACTACGATGTCGAAGCGCTCCAGCGCCAAGTACAAGCTCGATCGCCGCCTTGGCGAGAATATCTGGGGTCGCCCCAAGAGCCCGGTCAACAAGCGCGAATACGGCCCCGGCCAGCACGGCCAGCGCCGCAAGGGCAAGATGTCGGACTTCGGCATCCAGCTGCGCGCCAAGCAGAAGCTCAAGGGCTATTACGGCGACGTGACCGAGAAGCAGTTCAAGCGCACCTATGAGGAAGCGGCGCGCATGAAGGGCGACACCGGCCAGAACCTGATCGGCCTGCTCGAACAGCGCCTCGACATGATCGTGTACCGCGCGAAGTTCGCGCCGACCGTGTGGGCCGCGCGCCAGCTGGTCAGCCACGGCCACGTCCGCGTCAACGGCGTGAAGTGCAACATCGCGTCGCGCCGCTGCTATGTCGGCGACGAGATTTCGCTGGGCACCAAGGCGCAGGAAATGGCGCTGGTCCTCGAGGCGCAGCAGCTCGCCGAGCGCGACATTCCGGAATACATCGGCGCCGAGGGCACCAAGGTGACCTTCACCCGCGTGCCGACGCTGGACGAAGTGCCCTATCCGGTGAAGATGGAACCGAACCTCGTGGTCGAGTTCTACTCGCGCTAAGTCGCGCCGGGCCAAGGTCCGGCGAAGCCGGACCGAGGCAAAGCCTCAGCGCGACCGGCCGGCGGGGCGAAAAGCCCCGACCGACGACGCGGGCTTCGTCCGCGGCGCTGGCAGGAACAGCAAAAGGGCGGTCCCATCCGGGGCCGCCCTTTTCGTATCCGCACCCCGCCGAAACCGGTGTCCTACACGCAAACGATCCGTCATGCTCCCGATCCGGCGGCCCCGCGCCCGCCAGCTTCTTGACCCCGTCCGCCCCCTTTCCAGCCAACGCCGCTGTTGCGAACGCTGCGCAACAACAACGTCACGAGTGTAAAGTTTGTAAACTTTGCCTCCCGGCTACCACCCCGCCGCCCGCAACTGCGCCCGCAGGTTCGCGCGCGTCGCCGCGTCCACCGGCGGCAGTTCCCGCGCGGCCTTGCCCTTGCGCAGCCGCGCGCGGTCGCGCTCGTCCGGCGACACGATCCGCACGCGCACCGGTACCACCCCCGCGCCGCGCGCGCCCAGCGCCTCGGCCGCGCCGCGCGACAGGTCGAGGATGCGCCCCTTGCCCGTGAACGGCCCGCGATCGTTGACCCGCACGACGATCCGCCGCCCGGTGTCGAGCGCGGTCACCTCGACATAGCTCGGCAGCGGCAGGGTGGCATGCGCCGCCGTCACCCATTTCGCGCGGAAGCGTTCGCCGTTGGCGGTGCGCTTCCCCGACTCGTGCCCGTACCAGCTCGCCAGCCCCAGCATGTCATAGGTCGGATCGGCGGCAGGCACATAGGCCTGCCCCCGCACGACATAGGGCGCGCCGATCTTCACCACATCGTCGCCGACCGGGCGATAGGAACCCCCGGCACAGGCGGCGAGCAGCAGCGCGGGAACGGCGGACAGGATACGCGAGAACATGGGCCACACCCTAATCGATTGCATTCCGCTTGCCGATCCCCGCCCGTCACCGCTACGCCATGCGCCAACCAAGGAGAAGCCCCATGAAGACCCGTGCCGCCGTGGCATTTGAAGCGAAGCGCCCGCTCGAAATCGTCGAACTCGACCTGGAAGGGCCGAAGCCCGGCGAGGTGCTCGTCGAGATCATGGCCACCGGCATCTGCCATACCGATGCCTATACGCTCGACGGACTCGACAGCGAGGGGCTGTTCCCCAGCGTGCTCGGCCACGAGGGCGCAGGGATCGTGCGCGAGGTCGGCGCGGGCGTGACCAGCGTCGCCGTCGGCGATCACGTCATCCCGCTCTACACCCCCGAATGCCGCCAGTGCAAATCGTGCCTGTCGGGCAAGACCAACCTGTGCACCGCGATCCGCGCGACCCAGGGCAAGGGGCTGATGCCCGACGGCACCACCCGCTTCAGCTACAAGGGCCAGCCGATCTATCACTATATGGGCTGCTCGACCTTCTCGAACTTCACCGTCCTGCCGGAGATCGCGGTGGCGAAGATCCGCGAGGACGCGCCGTTCCAGACGAGCTGCTATGTCGGCTGCGGCGTCACCACCGGCGTGGGTGCCGTGGTGAACACCGCCAAGGTGGCCCCCGGCGACAATATCATCGTGTTCGGCCTCGGCGGCATCGGCCTCAACGTGCTGCAGGGCGCGAAGATGGCGGGCGCGAACATGATCGTCGGCGTCGACATCAATCCCGCGCGCGAGGAATGGGGCCGCCGCTTCGGCATGACCCATTTCGTCAACCCGAAGGACGTCGACGGCGACCTCGTCCAGCACCTCGTCGCCCTGACCGACGGCGGGGCGGACTATACCTTCGACTGCACCGGCAACACCCACGTCATGCGCCAGGCGCTGGAGGCATGCCATCGCGGCTGGGGCACCAGCATCATCATCGGCGTGGCGGAGGCGGGCAAGGAGATCACGACCCGCCCGTTCCAGCTGGTGACGGGGCGCAACTGGCGCGGCACCGCGTTCGGCGGGGCCAAGGGGCGGACCGACGTGCCCAAGATCGTCGACTGGTACATGAACGGCAAGATCGAGATCGACCCGATGATCACCCATGTCCTCTCGCTCGACGAGATCAACAAGGGCTTCGACCTGATGCACGCGGGCGAGAGCATCCGGTCGGTTGTCGTGTACTGATGTTCAGCCATGTCGTGGTCGGCACCGACGACATCGCGGTTGCCAAGCGCTTCTACGATGCGGTGCTGGGCACGCTCGGCATTGCGCAGGGGCGGATCGACGAGCGCGGGCGGCTGTTCTACCAGCATCGCGGCGGGCGGTTCGGCGTGGTCGTCCCGATCGACGGCGCGCCCGCGCATGGCGCCAACGGCGGCACGATCGGCTTCCTCGCGCCGTCACCCGACGCGGTGGCGGCGTGGGCGGCGGCGGGCGTCGCGCACGGCGGCACCGCGATCGAGGATCCGCCCGGCCCGCGCAATGCAACCGGCGGGCGCACCCTCTACCTCGCCTATCTGCGCGATCCGGCGGGGAACAAGCTGTGCGCCACCTGTCCGCTCTGATCCGCACTTCCCTTTTGACAGGTGAATTTTCTTTGCGGATATAAGCGGGGAGAGGAAGGCGCATGACGCTGCTGAAGCTAGGATCCCGCCATGGGCCGGTGCAGGACGCCCGCCGTCTTCCCGACGGGGAGCAGCCATGACCCGCCTTGCGAACAAGACCGCCATCGTTACCGCCGCGGGTCAGGGGATCGGCCGCGCCGCCGCCGAACTGTTCGCCCGCGAAGGCGCGCGGGTGCTGGCGGTCGACATCAATGCCGACGCGCTGGCGACGCTGGCGGGATGCGAGGGGCATGTCGTCGACCTGCTCGACGCGCAGGCGATCCGCGCGTTCGCGGACAGGGTCGGCGCGGTCGACATCCTGTTCAACTGCGCGGGCTTCGTCCATGCGGGCACGATCCTGACGACCGGGGAAGCCGACTGGGACTTCTCGTTCGACCTCAACGTCCGCGCGCAATACCGGCTGATCCGCGCGCTGCTGCCCGCGATGATCGCGCAGGGCGGCGGGTCGATCGTCAACATGTCGTCGGTCGCCAGCCATGTGATCGCGGTGCCCAACCGCTTCGTCTACACCGCGTCCAAGGCAGCGGTGATCGGCCTGACCAAGGCGGTGGCGGTCGACCATGTGGCGCAGGGCATCCGCTGCAACGCGATCTGCCCCGGCACGGTGCAGTCGCCGTCGCTGGAGGAACGCATGGCCGCGACCGGCGATGCCGAGGCCGCCCGTGCGTCCTTCACCGCGCGCCAGCCGATGGGGCGGCTGGGCCGCGCGGAGGAGATCGCCGAACTGGCGCTGTATCTCGCGTCGGACGCGTCGTCCTACACCACCGGCGCGGTGCATGTGATCGACGGCGGCTGGTCCAACGCATGACGCGGGCGCTGCTGACGCTCGATCTGGTCGACGATGCGGCGGCGATCGCCGAATATGAACGCTGGCACGCCCCCGGCAACGTGCCGCCGCCGGTGCTGGCGTCGATCCGGGCGGCGGGGATCACCGCGATGGAAATCCACCGGACCGGCAACCGGCTGGTGATGCTGATCGAGACGGCACCCGGCTTCGATCCCGCCGCCAAGGCCGCCGCCGATGCCGCCGATCCGGCGGTCGTCGCATGGGAGGCGCGGATGGGAGAGTTCCAGCGCGCACTGCCGCAGGCACCGGCGGGCAGCCGCTGGACGCCGATGACCCCCGTCTTCACCCTCGCCGACCACGCTTGATCGCACCCCGCCCCGCCCGATGCGCCGGGCGGGAACGGCCCGTGGCGGGATCGACGGCGCGCCGCAGCGATGACAGACAGGAACCCGGACACCGCCGGGTCGAGAGGATGCCATGCCGATTCGGACCATCACCGCCGCTCCACCGCCGCCCGGCCCGCGCGACCGGCGCGCGCCGTTCATCACGCCGGGCTATGCGACCGGGTTCGCGGTGGTGGTCAGCCTGTTCTTCCTCTGGGCGATCGCCAACAACTTCAACGACATATTGATCCGCCAGTTTCAGAAGGCGCTGGCGCTCAGCCGGGCGGAGGCCGGGTTCGTCCAGTTCGTCTTCTACCTCGGCTATTTCGTCATGGCGCTGCCCGCCGGGCTGGTGATGCGGCGCCATGGCTATCGCGCGGGAATCCTCGCGGGGCTCGGCTGCTATGCGGTGGGGGCGCTGCTGTTCTATCCGGCGGCGGAGACCCGCGTCTATGGCGCGTTCCTCGGCGCGTTGTTCGTCATCGCGACCGGTGCGGCGTTCCTCGAAACCGCCGCCAACCCCTATATCGTCGCGTTCGGCGATCCGGCGCGTGCCGAGCAGCGGCTGAACCTGGCACAGGCGTTCAACGGCCTCGGCGGATCGCTCGCCCCCAGCCTCGGCGCGCTGTTCATCTTCTCCGGCGTCGAGCATGATCGCGCCACGCTCGACGCCATGACCCCCGCCGCGCTCGACGCCTATCGCGTGAGCGAGGCGCAGATGGTGCAACTGCCCTATCTCGCGCTCGCCGCGCTGGTCACGGTGATCGCGATCGTCGTCATGGCGGTGCGCCTGCCCGCCGTGCCGCATGCCGCGCCGGAGGGGGCGGGCGGCGGCATCGCCTCGGTCTGGCGGGTGGCGACGCTACGCGGCGCGGTGGTCGCGCAGTTCTTCTATGTCGGGGCGCAGGTCGGCGTGTGGAGCTTCTTCGTCGATTATGTGAAGGCGGCGAGCCCGGCGACGCCGGAGCGGCAGGCGGCCTATCTGCTGTCGGTCAGCCTGCTGCTGTTCATGCTCGGGCGGCTGGCGGGCGCGGCGCTGATGCAGCGGATCGCGGCGACGCGGCTGCTGGCGGCCTTCGCCGCCGCCAATGTCGCGCTGACGGTGATCGCCGCCTTTGCCGGAGGGACCCTTGCGATCGGGGCGTTGCTGCTCACCGGCCTGTTCATGTCGATCATGTTCCCGACGATCTTTTCGCTGGGGGTGCGCGATCTGGGGCCGCGCGCGACGCTGGGCGCGCCGCTGATCGTGATGGCGATCATCGGCGGCGCGGTATTCCCGCCGCTGATGGGGCTGATCGACGTCCGGCATGCGATGCTGATCCCGGCGCTGGCGTTCGCGGTGGTGCTCGGCTTCGCGCTGCGCATGGCAAGGGTGGCGTCGGGCGCGGCGGCGGCATAGCATCGCGCCGACACACGCCATCCACGAGGCCCGCATGATCCCGTCGCCGTTCCTGCTCTACCTCGGCCATTGCAACGACCGCATCGGGATCAAGACCTCGCGCGGGCTCGCCGTGTTCCGCCCCGAGGCGTGCGTCGGCGAGTTCGCGCATGACGATTGCGTGCTGACGCTGGGGCTGGAGCGGCTGACCATGGCCGAGGGCGCGGCACGCGGCGCGAGGACGCTGGTGCTCGGCATCGCCAATGCGGGCGGCGTGCTGGAGGAGGCACTGGTCGAGGATGCGCTGGCCGCCATCGCCTGCGGCATGCATGTCGCATCGGGGTTGCACCAGCGGCTGCGCGACGAACCGCGCCTCGTCGCGGCGGCACGGGCGGCGGGGGTGCAGCTGTTCGACGTGCGCGATCCGCCCGCGCGCCTCGTCGTCGGCAACGGCAGGCCCCGCCCGGGCAACCGGTTGCTGACCGTCGGCACCGACTGTTCGGTCGGCAAGATGTATGCGACGCTGGCGATCACCCGCGAATTGCAGGCGCGCGGGGTCGCCGCCGATTTCCGCGCGACCGGCCAGACCGGCATCCTGATCGCGGGCGGCGGCGTGGCCGTCGACGCGGTGGTCGCCGACTTCATCTCGGGCGCGATCGAGATGCTCACCCCGCCGCGCGACACCGGCTGGGACGTGATCGAGGGGCAGGGATCGCTGCTCCATCCCAGTTTCGCAGGGGTCTCGCTGGGGCTGCTGCACGGGAGCCAGCCGGGAGCGATCGTGCTGTGCCACGAACCGGGCCGCACGCACATGCGCGGCCTGCCCGGACAGCGCGTGCCGGGCCTTGCCGAGACGCTGGCGCTGAACCTGCAACTGGCGCGGCTGACCAGCCCGGACGTGCGCGGCGTCGGCATCTGCCTCAACACCTCGGCGCTGGACGAGGGCGCGGCGCGGCGGCTGTGCGAGGAGACCGCGGCGGAGCTGGGGCTGCCGTGCACCGATCCGTTCCGCTTCGGGGTGGCGACGATCGTCGACATGCTGTGATGCGCCGCTTGTCCGCCGCGCACGAGCGGCTGCCGCTGCACACCCCGTTCCGCATCTCGCGCGGGGTCAAGACCGCCGCCGACGTGGTGGTCGCGACGATCGCCGAGGGGACACGCATCGGACGCGGCGAGGCCGTGCCCTATGCCCGCTATGGCGAAAGCGTCGAGAGCGTATTGGCGCAGATCGCCGGGGTCGCCGGTGCGATCGACGCGGGCGCCGACCGCGATGCCCTGCAGGACCTGTTGCCGCCGGGCGCGGCGCGCAACGCGATCGACTGCGCGCTGTGGGATTTGGCCGGGGCACCGCCCGCACCGGCGAAGGTCGCGAGCGCGATCACCGTCGTCCTCGACACGGCGCAGGCGATGCACGCCGCCGCGCGGGCCCATGCCCATGTCCCGCTGCTCAAGGTCAAGGTCGACGCGACCGATCCCGCAGCGCAGATCGCGGCGGTGCGCGCCGCCGCGCCTTCGCCCGCGCTGATCGTCGATCCGAACGAGGGGTGGAGCCTCGACCTGCTTAGCCATATGCGCGACGTGCTGGTGGAACAGCGGGTGGCGCTGATCGAACAGCCGCTGCCCGCCACCGACGATGCCGCGCTTGCCGGGTTCGACGCCGGGGTGCCGCTGTGCGCGGACGAATCGGTGCATGTCGCGGGCGACCTCGACCGGGTCGTCGGGCGCTATGCCGTGGTCAACGTGAAGCTCGACAAGGCGGGCGGCCTCACCGCCGCGCTCGGCCTCGTGGCGGCGGCGCGGGCACGGGGGCTGGGGGTGATGACCGGGTGCATGGTCGCCTCGTCGCTCGGCATCGCCCCGGCGCTGCGCATCGCCGGGCTGAGCGATTTCGTCGATCTCGACGGGCCGCTCTGGCTGGCGCAGGATCGCGCCGGGGGCGTGCGCGACGAGGGCGGGTGGCTGCGCGCGCCGGACAGGGGGTTCTGGGGATGAGACTGGGCGCACTCGCCGCATTGCTGCTGCTGGGGGCCGCGCCCGCGCCGGTCGACGTGCTGATCCGGGGCGGCATCGTCTATCCCGGCGGCGCGAAGCCGTTCACCGGCGATGTCGCGATACGCGGCGACCGGATCGTCGCGGTCGGCCCCCGCCTCAGGATGCGCGCGGCGCGGACGATCGAGGCGAAGGGCATGATCGTCGCCCCCGGCTTCATCGATCCGCACGCCCATGTCGGCGACATGCTGACCGGCGCGGATGCGCAGGCCCGCCTCGTGCTGCCGTTCCTGATGCAGGGGGTGACGACGACGTTCATCGGCAACGACGGCGGCGGCGATCCGGAGGTGGGCAAGGTACTCGGCAGCGCGCGGGCGCGTCCGGTCGGGATCAACTATGCCGCCTATGTCGGCTTCGGCGCGGTGCGGCAGCAGGTGATCGGCATGGCGCGGCGTGCGCCGACCCCGGACGAACTGGCGCGGATGCGGGCGATCGTCGCGCGCGCGATGTGCGAGGGCGCGCTGGGTCTGTCGACCGGGCTGTTCTACGCCCCGCAGAGCTTCGCCACGACCGACGAGGTGGTGGCGCTGGCGCGCGAGGCGGGGACGCGCGGCGGCCATTACGACAGCCATATCCGCGACGAATCCTCCTATACGGTCGGGCTGTCGGCGGCGATCGACGAGGCGCTGGCGATCGGGCGGCAGGCGCGGGTGCCGGTGCAGATCAGCCATATCAAGGCGCTGGGCGTCGATGTGCAGGGACAGGCCCCGGCGATCGTCGCAAAGGTCGCCGCCGCCCGCGCCGCGGGACAGCGGGTGACGGCGGACCAGTATCCATGGGACGCATCGGGCACCAGCCTCGTCGCGTCGCTCGTACCGCTCTGGGCGCAGGACGGCGGGCGGCAGGCATTGCTCGCGCGGTTCGCCGATCCGGCGCTGGCGGCGCGGCTGCATGCCGACATGGCCGAGAACCTGCGCAAGCGCGGCGGCGCGGACAAGCTGCTGATAACGGAGGGGCCGCACAAGGACCGCACGCTCGCCGCCGTCGCGGGAGGCGGCGATCCGGTCGCCGCCGCGATCGCGGTGATCCGCGTGGCGGACCCGGCAGTCGCGTCGTTCAACCAGCGTGCCGACGATATCGCCACCTTCATGGCCCAGCCCTGGGTGATGACCGGTTCCGACGCCTCGCCCGGCCATCCGCGCGTCTATGGCAGCTTCGCGCGGAAATACGCCAGATACGTCCGCGCCGATCATGTGCTGACGCTCCGCCAGTTCGTCGATCGCAGCGCGACGCTCGCCGCCGACACCTTCGGCCTGACTGATCGCGGGCGGATCGGCGTCGGGCGCTATGCCGATGTCGTGGTGTTCGATCCCGCGACCTATGCGGCGCAGGCGACCTACAGCGCACCGACCCGGCTGGCGAGCGGCGTGCGCGCGGTGCTGGTCAACGGGCGCGTCGCGGTGGCGGACGGGCGCGCGACCGGCGTCGCCGCCGGGCGCGCCCTGCCGCATGCGCCCACTGGCGGATGTCGGTGAGCCGCTGGTTCGCGATCCCGCTGTGGCGGCGGGTGCTGGGCGGGCTGGTGCTGGGGCTGCTGCTGGGACTCCTCTGGCCGCAGGCGGCACCGGCGGTCGCGGTGCTGGGCGAGTTGTTCGTCCGCGCGATCCGCATGCTGGTCGCCCCGATCGTGCTGGTGACGATCGCCGCGGGCATCACCTCGCTGGCCGATCCGAAACGGCTGGGGAGTCTCGGCGGGCGGACGATCGCGCTGTTCGCGCTGACCACCTTCGTCGCGGTGTCGGTGGGGATCGCGGTCGCGCTGCTGGTACGGCCCGGCGTCGGCATCGGCTTGGACGGCGCGGTGCCGCATGCGCTGGGGGCGGGCGTCACGCCGTATCAGCAACTGGTCGGCATCGTGCCGCTCAACATCGTCGATGCCCTGGCCAGGGGCGACATGCTCGCCCTCATCTTCGTCGCGATCCTGACCGGGGTCGGCACGGTGCTGTCGGTTGAGGCGGGCCGCCCGTTCGCCACGCTGCTGCAATCGCTGTCGGCGGTGCTGCTGCGAATCGTCGCGCTGGTGATGGAGGCGACGCCGTTCGGCGTGTTCGCGCTGATCGCCAATGCGGTGGCGAGCGGCGGGGCGGCGGTGTTCGTCCATGTCGGCTGGCTGGCGCTGGCGGTGCTGCTCGGCTCGCTGGTGCAGCTGGGACTGGTTCATGCGCTGCTGCTGCGCTTCGTGGCGCGCGTGCCGGTGCGCCATTTCTACGCGAAGATCGGCGAGGCGCTGCTCGTCGCCTTCTCCACCGCCTCCTCCTCCGCCACGCTGCCGGTGGCGATGCGGATCGCGGGCGAGAAGCTGGGGATCGCGCGGCCGATCTATTCGACGGTGCTGCCGCTGGGCGCCAGCATCGGCAAGGACGGGACGGCGATGTATGTCGGGCTGCTCGCCATCTTCGCGCTCCAGGCGTTCGGCGTCGCGCTGACGCTGCCGGTGCTGGCGACCGTGCTGCTGACCGGTGCGCTGGCCGCATTCGGGACCGCGCCGGTGCCCTCCGCCTCGCTGTTCATGCTTGCCGCCGTGCTGTCGGCGGTGGGGGTGCCCGCGGAGGGGACCGCGCTGGTCGTGGGGCTGGTGCTGCCGTTCGACCGGCTGCTCGACATGACGCGCACGGTGCCCTCGGCCAGCGCGAACCTTGCGGTGGCGCTGACGGTTGCGCGGCAGGAAGGCGGCTTCGACCGTGCCGCCTATCTCAGCGATAGAAGCGCACCCGCGCCAGTTCCAGCCACGCCCGCCCCCCCGGCTCCCCCGTCAGCCGCACGCTGACGCTGCGCAACCGGTCGAGCGCGAGCCGCGCGTCGGGATCGCTGCTGGCAAAGGCGCTGAAGGGCAGGCGGACTTCGGCGGGGGTCGCCCCGGCGGCGAAGCGCGCGCGGAACGCCTGCCCGCCCTGCAACCCGTAGCTGTCGAGCGTGACGCCATAGTCCCCCGCCCCGCGCGCGTCGAAGGCGATGCCGGTGAAGTCGCGCGCGTCGGCAAGGGTGATCGCCCCTTGCGTCAGCGGCAGCACGATCGCGGCATAGGGCCGCTCCGCCGCGCCCAGCCGCGCGACCGCGAACAGGCGGGGGCCGGGGCGGACCATGTCGAGACGACTGTGATCGGTCCCCGGCTCGGTGCTTTCCACCGGCAGCGTGTCGAGATCGGTGCGCCCGTCGCCGCGCGCGCCGGTGTCGATCGGGCCGGGCATCACCCGTACCGGCCACGGCGTCATCTCCGGCGAATCGACCCGCCGGCGCAACGCGTCCAGTGCGACCTCGCGCCCGGCCACGAACACGCGGCGCAGGTCGTGCAGGTCGTCGATGGCGATGTCGGGCCGCCCCCCGGTGAGGATCAGGTCGGCGCGTTGCCCCGCTGCGATGCGGCCATGATCCGATTGCCGCAGGATCGCTGCCGCACCGCTCGTCGCCGCGACCAGCGCCTCCGCCGGGGTCAGCCCCAGCCGCGCGAGCCAGCGCGTCTCGCGCACCGCGCTCGACCCGTGATAGACGCCGCCGATCCCGGCATCGGTGCCGACCCCGATGCGGATGCCCGCCGCATGCAGCGCGCGGACGTTCGCCTGCAGGATGGCCCAGCGCCGCGCCTCCGCCTGCGGGATCGGGGCGGGTCGCCGCGACGCCTCGACCGCCTGCTCCGCCAACGCCTGATGCGCGGTTTCGAGCGGCAGGAAGGTCCGGTCCTGCTGCGGCTCATAGACGACCAGCGTCGGGATATAGGCGACGCCCTTCGCCCGCATCAGCGCGATCAGTTCCTCGTCCACCGGCGCATCGCCGATGCCGTGCCCCAGCGCATCGACCCCGGCGGCGGCGGCGATCTTCGCCCCCGCCAGCGTCACCGTATGGGTGATGACCGGCACCCCCGCCGCATGGGCGTCGGCAACGATGGCGGACAGCGTCCCCACGTTCATGCTCGCCAGATCGGGCGAGCGGCCATAGCGCCAGCCGTCGGCGAACACCTTGACGACGTCGGGGCGATAGGCGAGCGCGGTGCGCATCGCGACATGCGCCGCGCGCGGCGTGGTCGCGGTCAGGGTGAAGAAGCTGCCCCAGCCATATTCGGTGCCATGCCCGCCCGGCACCCCCAGCCGCACCGCGAGGTTGAGGTGCGGCGCGGGCACCTCCCCGCCGCCCACGATCGCGCGGATCGGCGGCAGCATCTCGCCCGACAGCGAGAAGTCGTTGGCGCCGGTCACGCCGTTCAGCAGGTGGCTGGCCCAGGCCTTGCCCAGGTCGTCGGGTGCGCCATAGCCGGGGGAACGCATATGGGTGTGCAGGTCGTGCAGCCCCGGCAGCAGCGTGAGGCCGCGCGCATCGATCACCCGGCTTCCGCGTGGCCGCGACAGCCGCGCACCCACCGCCACGATCCGGTCGCCCGCGATCAGCACGTCGGCGATCCGCGCCGCCTGCCCGCTGCCGTCGAACACCCGCGCGCCGCGAATCAGCACCGCCGGTCCGGGCGCGGGCCGATCGGCGGCGACCAGCAGCAGCGCGAGCAGCATCAGGCACAGGCGGGCGATCATCCTGACCGTTGTACGCCGCATCGCCGTGCGAACAAGCCGCTTGCCCGATGCGCAGCGCATCATAGGATAGCCCCATGCTCGCCGCCCTGCTGCTGTCGCTCGCCGCGCCCGATCCCACGCTTGAGGCGGACGTATGCCGCGCGCTTGCCGCCGCCCCGCCGGGCACGCGCATCGGGCTGGTGGTCGCCGATGCCGATGGCGTCGAACAGGTCGCGATCGCGCCCGACGACCGCTTCGTGCCCGCGTCGAACACCAAGATCCTGACCACCGCCGCCGCCATGGCCGCGCTGCCGCTCGATACGCCGGGCGATGCGGCGACCGGCGTGCGGATCGAGGGCGACGATGTGATCCTGGTCGGTGCGGGCGACGCGCGGCTGTCCTCGGCGGACGACTGCGCGGTCGATTGCCTCGCGACGCTGGCCGATGCGGTGGCGGCGAAGCATCGGCGCATCCGCAACGTGATCGGGGACGACAGCCGCTTTCCCGACCAGCGCTGGTCGCCCGGCATGGGGTGGAACAACATCCCCACCCGATCGGGCACCGGCATCTCGGCGCTGACGCTCGACGACAACGAGGTCGTGCTGACCATCCGTGCGGACGGCGGCGGCGCGATCGTGACCGGCGGCGACTATTACCGGATCGACAACCGCATCCTGCCCGGCCCCCGCACCGCGATCGGCTTCGACCGGATGCCGGGCAGCGACCTGCTGCGCCTGACCGGCACGATCGCACCGGGCAGGACCGAAACGATCCGCGTCGGCATCGACGATCCCGCGCACCATGCCGCGTGGCGCATGGCAGCGATGCTGCGCGCGCGCGGCGTCGCGGTGACGGGCCGGATCGACGTGCGGCACCGCCCGCTGGCCGATGCGGACGGCGCGCTGGTCCAGCCGGTCGTGGCCACGCCGATGCTGGCGACGGCGGCGCCCGCCCCGCTGATCGAGGACATCCGCCTGACCAACAAGGTCAGCCAGAATCTCCACGCCGAACTGCTGCTGCGGCGGATCGGCGGGTCGATTCGCGGCGGGATCGATCGTATCGCGGCGATGATGGCGGCGGCGGGGGTGCCGCGCACCGCGTGGGACCTGTCCGACGGCTCGGGCATGTCGACCTACAACCGCGTGTCGCCGCGTGCGATGGTGGCGCTGCTGCGCTGGGTGCAGGGGCAGCCCTGGGGCACGCGCTGGCTGGAGACGCTGCCGGTGGCGGGGGTGGACGGGACGCTCGCCCGGCGGTTCCGGGGCACCGCGCTCGACGGGCGGCTGCTCGCCAAGACGGGGTCGCTGAGCGGCACCACCGCGCTGGCGGGCGTGCTGACCGCGGCCAGCGGACGGCGGCTGACCTTCGCCGCCTATGCCAACGACATTCCCGAGGGCACGTCGGCCACCGCCGCGATCGATGCCGCGCTGCTGGCGGTGGCGGCGGCGCGGTAGCGCGCGCGCCTTCCCCTCCCCGTTCGTCCCGAGCGCAGTCGAGGGACGTGCCGCATGCGTTGTGCACGGTGTCTCGACTTCGCTCGACACGAACGGTGCGGCTGTTACCCAAGCCCCGCGATCACCGCCTCGCCCACCGCCGGGCGCAACTCGAAGATACCGCTGTCGGCATGGCGGCTGGGGTGCACCCTATTGGTCAGCAGCGTCCATGCCACGCCGCGCGCCGGATCGATCCACAGCCCGGTACCGGTGAAGCCGGTATGGCCGATCGTCCTGGCCGAACATGCCTGCCCGCCCGACCAGCCGGGATGCCGCAACTCCCAGCCGAGCGTGCGATGCCCGGCCTGCCGCGCGCCCACCTGCGCCAGCGCGTCGCGGTCGGCGAGCAGCCCGGCGGCGAAGTCGAGCACGCCGTCGACCGTGCCGAACAGCCCGGCATGCCCCGCCGCGCCGCCCAGCGCATGGGCGTTCTCGTCATGCACCTCGCCCCGCAGCACCCGCCCCCGCCAGCGGCACGCCTCGGTCGCGACCGCCGGGCCCGGCGGCGGACCATAGGACAGGCCGTCGCCCAGCGGCCATGCGTCCAGCCCCCGCCCCGTCACCCGCTCGATCGCGATGCCCAGCAGGATGAAATTGATGTCCGAATAGACCGCCGGTCCCGCCGCCCACGCGCGTTGCAGCACGAACGCGCGCAGCCGCGCCGGATCGTCGCCATAGGTATAGACGGGATGCACCGCGGGCAGGTGGGTGCGATGGGCCAGGCAGTCGCGAAAGCTCAGCCGCCGCTCGGGCGCGTTCGCGACGTCATATTGCCGCAGGTCGGGGATGGCGCTCGTCAGCGGCGCGTCGAGATCGATCCGCCCTTCGTCGGCCAGCGACAGGATGATGCGCGTGGTCGCGATCACCTTGGTCAGCGAGGCGAGGTCGAACCAGTGGTCGCGCGTCAACCCTTCGCGCACGGGCACCAGCGCCGCCGCGCCGGTAACGCGCACTTCCCGCCTGCCCGCCGCATCGACCATGCCCAGCGTGGCGCCGGGGATGCGCCCATCCGCTACCGCACGCCCGGCGAGCGCGAACGCCGCGTCGATCATGCCGTGTCCCGCGCGCGCAGCCGCCCGAGCAGCGGCACGAAGCCGATCGCGGCAAGGCTCAGCACGCCGGAGAGGACGAAGAACCCGTCATAGCCCATCACCAGCACCATGCCGCCCCCCGCGCCCGCCAGCAAGCGGGGCAGCAGGAAGGCGAAGCCCGACAGGAACGCATATTGCGCGCCCGCGAACCGGGGGTTCACCAGCATCGAGAGATAGACGACGAACACCGCCCCCGCCATGCCGTTGCCGAACTGATCGGCGGCGGTGGCGAGGTAGAGCCAGCCTTCCGCCACCGGCAGCTGCGCCAGCGCGACGAAGCCGAAATTGCCCAGCGCGGCGAACAGCGCCGCTGTCACCAGCGCGCGCGGCATCGGCCAGCGCGCCGCCATCCATCCCCCCGCCGTGACCCCGACGATCCCCGCCGCCAGCGCGACATAGCTGTCGGCAAGGCCGATCTGCGTCAGGCTGTACCCCAGCCCCCGGATCATCGGCTTGGACAGGTTGAGCGCCAGCACGTCGCCCATGCGATAGAGCGAGACGAATATCATGAGCGCGATCGCGGCCAGATCATAGCGGCGGAAGAAATCGACATAGGGCCCGATCGCCGCCGAGCTGCGCAGCCGCGAGGTCGGGGCCGCGCGGCGGATGCGCGGCAACGCCAGCGCCATCGCGACGAACGGCACCATGCACGCGCCGAGCACATAGGGGGTGACGTTGCTCCCCCCGTCGATCCCCGCCGCCGATCCGGCGCGCAGCAGCACCCAGCCGACCGCCCCGACGATCAGCGCCACGACGCCGAGGATCGCCACGCTCGCCGCGATCCCGCCGAGCAGCGCGCCGATCTTCGGCCCCTCCCCCCGGGTTGCCGCGATCAGCGGAAACGGCACGAAGGCGGCGAGCGCGATCGCCAGATAGGCCATGCTCCACCCGCCCCGGTCCGCCAGGATCAGCGCCCCGCTCCCCGCCGCGACCATCGCCGAGCGATAGCCCCACTGGTTCGCCGCCGTGATCGGCCCCTGCACCTCGGCAACCGGGGCGAGTTCAATGCGCCACGCATCGGCGGCGATCTCCAGCGTGGTGGTCCAGAAGGCGAGCAGCACCGCGAACCACGCCGTCACCCACAGGTCGTGGTCGTCGGCGGTCAGCGCCATGCCGACCAGCGCGGTGAAGATGCCGAGCTGCGCCAGCAGCATCCATCCGCGCCTTTTGCCCCAGCAGCGCGAGAATCCGGGCACATCGAACCGGTCGATCAGCGGCGCCCACAGGAACTTTGCGGTCGGCAGCAGCTGCACCCATGCGAAGAAGCCGATCACCACCAGCGCCACGCCATGCGCCTGCAACCGCAGCGTCAGCACGGTCGAGAACATGTAGAAGGGCAGCCCCGCCGCGAACCCCAGCACCGCGAACAGCGGCAGCAGCCCGCGGTCGAGCGGCGCCACGCCTTTGATTTCCTGCGTCATGCGGCTCCCGACTGTCACTTGCGCGCTACGCTCCGGGGAAATGTTGCGTCGCGCAAGATAGGGTCTTCCACGATGTGACGATTTTGTTGCTTATTGGTGCCTGACAGGGGCCGCCGGGGGGCTGGCCGTTACAGGGGGCAAGACATGCGCAGCATCCGGGCAACGATTCTCTTGGGCGCATCGCTGCTGGCGAGCACCATGGCACAGGCGCAGACGGTGCCCGAGGACGGCGTGACGACGCAGGAGGCAGCGACGCCGACCGGCATCGCGGTGCAGCCCTCGCCCGAGACGCGCGCCGACGACGGCGAGATCCTCGTCACCGGATCGCGGATCAAGCGCGATCCGAACAACAGCCCGCTGCCGCTCCAGATCATCAGTAACGCCGAACTGGAACGCAACGCCATCGCCAGCCCCGAACAGCTGATCGGGTTGCTGACCACCAACGGATCGGGCGCGGACAATCTCGCCTCCAACGCCGACGTCACCACCGGCGCGCAGCGCGGCACCAACGGGCTGTCGGCGGCCAATCTGCGCGGACAGGGATCGGCGGCGACGCTGGTGCTGCTCAACAGCCGCCGCGTGGCGGCGCACGGCCTGTCGGGCGCGGCGGTCGACGTGAACCAGATTCCCTTCGCCGCGATCGAACGGGTCGAGGTGCTGAAGGACGGCGCGTCCGCCATCTACGGCACCGATGCGATCGGCGGGGTCATCAACTTCATCACCCGCACCGATTACCAGGGCGTCGGCGTGCAGGGTGCGACCGATGTCACCGAACAGGGCGACGGCAACATCTACCGCGTCTCGGCGATCGCCGGGTTCGGCGACCTCAATGAACAGGGGTTCAACGTGATGGGCGCGATCGCCTATCGCTGGAACAACATCCTGCGCGGGTCGGACCGCGATTTCGTCAACGGCAACCAGCCGCAGCGCGGGCTCTCGGTCGATACGCGCGGCACGCCGATCGCCACCGCCTTCGCGCTCAACAACGGCACCTATCTGCCGCGCGGGCCGCAGGGGCAGACCGGCACGCTGCTCGGCGGCACCTCGGGCACGCAGCTGCTCTCGGGCCTCGTCATCCCCGGCACCACCACCCAGGCGACCGGGGGCATCAACATCCTCGACCTGCCGGGCGGCGCGGGGTGCGAATCGATGGACGGCGGCATGGCCTATGACGATGCGCTGTGGAACAACGTGTCGGCGCGCTATGCCTGCGCATGGGACACGGGCCGCGCCGCCGTGCTGCAACAGCCGATCAAAACACTGACCTATTTCGCGCGCGCGGTCGCACGGGTGGCCGAGGACCATCAGCTTTCGGTCGAAGTCACCGGATCGGACGCCAATTCGGCCAAGAGCTTCTCCAACGCGCAGGTCTCGTCGAACACTTCCAACTTCCAGGTCGCCTATCCGCTCAATTCGCTGACCGCGCCGACCTACAATGCGGTCTACAACGCGATCCGCGGCACCTTCCCGGCGGTCGCGGCCAATTACGGCAAGCCGATCGCCTTCCGCTGGCGCTGCATCGCCTGCGGCCCGCGCGAATATGAGACGGATACCAAGACGATCCGCGTGACGCTGGCTGCCGAAGGGCCGCTGTGGGCCGGATGGGACTACCGCGCGGGCGGATCCTACGCGAAGAGCGAGGCGACGTCGCAGCTCGGCAGCGGCTATTTCTATCGCGGCACGCTGTCGAGCGGCGCCTATGACCCGACCGCGCCGACCGCGCCGGGCGCGGCAGGGCCGGGCCTTGCGGGCCTCATCAACAGCGGCATCCTCAACCCCTTCACCCTCAACCAGTCCGAGGCGGCGCTGGCGGGCCTTGCCGCCGTCTCGGCGGAAGGGGCCACGCTCTACGGCGGGCAATATGAGGTGAAGCAGCTCGACTACTCGATCGCGGGGCCGCTGTTCCGCCTGCCCGGCGGCAAGGTGCAGCTGGCGGCGGGCATCGATTTCCGCAGCGAAACCTACAGCTTCAACGGATCGCCCGCCGCCGCCGCTAACGCCCCGGTCATCTTCCTCGCCGCGTTCGACAATGTGAACGCGCTGCGCCGCAAGAACCGGCAGGTGCGCGCGGCCTATACCGAGGTGCTCGTTCCCCTGTTCGAGGGGTTCGAGGTGACGGGCGCGGTGCGCGTCGACGATTACGGCGACTTCGGCACCACCACCAATCCCAAGGTGTCGGTGAAATACCGCCCGTGGGAACCGCTGATGTTCCGCGGGTCGTACAACACCGGTTTCCGGGTTCCCACCTTCAACCAGATCTTCAACGGGCTGACCGAATCGCCCTATTCGGGCCGCGACCTCGCCGACCCGGTGCGCTGCCCCGGCGGCGTGCCCAACACCACCAACCCGGCCTGCGCGGCGGTGCAGCCGAACATCTATACCGGCGGCAATCCGAACCTCGGACCCGAAAGCGCCAGGCAGTTCAGCGCGGGCGTGGTGCTGCAACCGTCGAACCGGTTCAGCCTGTCGGTCGATTTCTGGGCGATCAACGTCGACGACACGATCCAGCTGCTGACCGAGCGCGAGCTGATCGACAATGCCGGGCTCTTCCCCGACCGCTTCATCCGCAACGCGGCGAACGAGCTGGTCATCATCGACCGCCGCTGGATCAACGCGGGCGCGCGGCGCACGCAGGGCCTCGAGATCGCCGGGCGCGGCGGGTTCGATGCGCTGGGCGGCAGCTTCCTGATGGGGATCGACGGCACCTACCTGCTCAAGAAGCGCGAGAAGCTGACCGAGAATGCGGCCTATGGCCCCAGCCTGATCGGCGTGTTCACCTTTGCGGGCGACCTCGGCCTGCGCTGGAAGCACAATGCCTTCGTCAGCTATTCGACCGACCAGTTCTCGGTCGCGCTGACCCAGCTCTACCGCGACGGCTACAAGAACCAGGCGCTGCCCGGCATCCTCGCGGGTACCGTCACGCGCGACGGGTTCAACCGGTTCGTCAAGGAATATGTGACCTACAACCTCGCGGTCAGCTTCCCCAACCTCGGCAACAGCGCGACACGGCTGACCTTCGGCGTCAAGAACCTGTTCGACGTCGATCCGCCGTTCGCCATCACCTATGATTCCAACACCGGCGCGGGCGGATCATGGGAACCGCGCGTCGCCGATCCGCGGGGCCGCGCATTCACCGTGCAGGCGGACGTGAAGTTCTAGGAGCGATCGGCATTCATAGCCACATCGTCACCCCGGACTTGTTCCGGGGTCCACCGGGCTGCAAACGCTGTCGATAGCGGCGCGAACCGCACCGTATCGCCGCACGGTGGACCCCGGCACAGGTCCGGGGTGACGAGAGAATGGCGATCTCGATCGCGACATATGCCGGAATTGTTGAATGTCGATCGGTCCTAGGAGCGATCGGCATCCGGCAGGGTCGTGCAAGAAATTACTCCCCTCCCTAAGCAGGGAGGGGAGACATCCGGCTATCGCCTCAATGCTTGCGCGGCACCAGATGCAGCAGGCCGGCGATCACCGCGCCGACCACGATGCCGACCACCGCCGAACCCGCGGCATTGACCAGCCATTCGAGCACGCCGCCGATGCCGGGCACCGCCGCACCCGCATGATGCGCGGTGTCGTGGACCAGATGCGGCAGGGTGGTGAAGCCGAACACCTCGATGCCGTGCAGGATGATCTGCCCGCCGACCCACAGCATCGCCGCGGTGCCGATGATCGCCAGCGCCTTGAGCAGCACCGGCATCGCCTTGACGAGGCCGCGCCCGATCGCCTGCGTCGCCGCGTTCGCGCGCTGCGCGAGCGACAGGCCGATGTCGTCCATCTTCACGATGATCGCGACGACGCCGTACACGCCGATCGTGATGGCGATGCCGACGAGCGCGAGCGCGGCCGCGCCCTCCCAGAACGACATGTCCTGCAGCGAATCGAGCGTGATGAACATGATCTCCGCCGACAGGATCATGTCGGTGCGGATCGCGCCGCTGACCTGCCGCTTCTCCAGTTCGACCGGATCGGCGGCGGTCGCCGCCTCGTCCGCGCCATGGCCGCCGGTGAACGCGCCGATGATCTTTTCCGCGCCCTCGAAGCACAGGAACGCGCCGCCCAGCATCAGGATCGGCGTGATCGCCCATGGCGCGAACGCCTTGAGCAACAGCGCGGCGGGCAACAGGATCAGCAGCTTGTTCTTGAGCGATCCCAGCGCGATCTTGCCGATGATCGGAAGTTCGCGCGCGGGCGACAGGCCGACGACATAGCGCGGCGTCACCGCCGCATCGTCGATCACCACCCCCGCCGCCTTGACACCGGCACGCCCCGCCGCCGCGCCGACATCGTCGAGCGACGCCGCCGCCAGCTTGGCGATCGCCGCCACATCGTCGAGCAATGCCACCAATCCACCGGCCATCGTGCGCGTCCCCTTGTCCCTGTTGCCGCGGTGGTAACGCGCAACATGCTGCGACGCCACGAAAAGCGTGGAGGAAAGCGTCCGGCCCGGTGCCCTCGCCGCTATTCGGCGGCGAGCAGGGCGGGATTGGCCAATCCGGCATCGACCAGATTGCCGACGAACTGGTCGGTGCATCGCGACCAGCAATAGGCAGAGCCTGCCCGTGCGCAGGCATCGCGATCGGCGGTGAGCGCCTGTCGCACCGCCGCCGCCAGATCCGCGTCCACCGCGCCGATCCGGGCGTCGCCACCACCCATGCCGTCCAGCCCGACGATGTCGAGCGGCCCCGGCACCGGATAGCCCGCGACCGGGGTGCCGCACGCCAGCGCCTCGATCATCACCAGCCCGAAGGTGTCGGTGCGGCTGGGGAACACCAGCACATCGGCGGCGCGGTACGCCGCGGCGAGCGCCGCCCCCTGCTTCAGCCCGACGAAGCGCGCCAGCGGATAGCGGCGTTCGAGGTCGGCGCGCGCCGGACCGTCGCCGACCAGCAGCTTGGTGCCGGGCACGTCGAGTGCGAGGAACGCCTCGATATTCTTCTCGATCGCGATGCGCCCGACATGCAGCAGGATCGGGCGCGGCAGCGTGGCGAGATCGAGCTGCCCGCCGTCGGGTTTGAACAGCGCGAGGTCGACCCCGCGCGACCAGCGCCGGGTATGGGCGATGCCATGGTCGGCGAGCGACTGCGCCACCCGCGCGGTGGCGGTCATCACCCCGCTGGCGCGCGCGTGGAAACGGCGCAGGAACGGCCAGAACAGCGCGGCGGGCAGATGCGTGCGCATCGCCAGATATTCGGCGAAATTGGTGTGGAACGAGGTGGTGAAACGCACCCCCCGCGCCTTGCACCATCCGCGCGCCGCCCAGCCGAGCGGGCCTTCGGTGGCGATATGGATCGCATCGGGCCGGAAATGCTCGATCCGCCGCCCCAGCTCCGCCCCGCAGCCGATAGCGAGGCGGATTTCCGGATAGCCCGGACACGCGCGCGTCGCGAAGCCGTCCGGGGTGAACGTCTCGACCACATGGCCGCGCTGCTGCAACCGGCCGATCGTGGTCTGGAGGGTACGCACGACGCCGTTGACCTGCGGACTCCACGCATCGCTGACGATCGCGATCCTCATGCGGCGGCGACCGCGCGCGGCGGCACGAACGACTTCGGCCCCGCCTTGGCCAGTTCCCTTTCCCAGGTGAGCGCGCGCCAGTCGATCAGCGACATCGCCCCCGCATGATCCTCGACCAGCGCGGTGCAGCTCTCCACCCAGTCGCCGTCGTTGTAATAGGTGATGTCGCCGATCCGGCGGATTTCGGCGGTGTGGATATGGCCGCACACCACCCCGTCGACGCCGTGCTCGGCGGCGGCGTGCGCCACCGTCTCCTCGAACCGGCCGATGAAGTTGACCGCGTTCTTCACCCGGTGCTTGGCATAGGCCGACAGCGACCAATAGGGCAGGCCCAGCTTGCGCCGCGCGAAGTTCCATACGCGATTGGCCTTGAGCAGCGCGGTGTACGCATAGTCGCCGAGGAAGGCGAGCCAGCGGGCATAGAGCACCACCCCGTCGAACTTGTCGCCGTGCAGCACCAGCAGGCGGCGCCCGTCGGCGGTTTCGTGGATATCCTCCTCGACCATCTCGACCCCGCCGAATTCGAGGCCGACGTAATCGCGGAACGCCTCGTCATGGTTGCCGGGGATGTAGATGACGCGGGTGCCGCGGCGCGCGAACTTCAGGATCGACCGGATCACGTCGTTGTGGCTCGACGGCCAGTACCAGCCCTTGCGGATCTGCCACCCGTCGACGATGTCGCCGACGAGGTACAGCGTCTCGCACTCGAACGAATGCAGGAAATCGACGAGTTGCGTCGCGCTGCATCCCGGCGTGCCGAGATGCACGTCGGAGATGAAGACGGTGCGGTACGACTGTTTCGGACCTTCGCTGCGATAGGATTGCGGATCGTTGATCCAGTCCGGCACCTTGCGCGCCAGCGACTTCATCATCGACCGTTCCGATTTCGCGGGGGTCGAATTCGGTTCGGTCCGGGATACATAGGCCGTCGTCATGGTTTGCCTCCACGATAGCGGATCGGACACTCGTCCTCAGCGTTGCGCCATGCTGTATCCGCGACACGCGACAATTGCGTTTCGGAACGATGACGCGCGTCTCATCAAACTGAAACCGCAACGTCTTCGTCCCGCAACGCGCGTGTCATCGAACCGCGCCACCCTTGCCCGACAACCCACCGACGGGTGCTGACAGGGATTTTGCATTGGCTCAGGAATTGAACCGCGTCGGCGTGGCCAGCGCCTATGACCGCTGGGCGCCGATCTACGACCTGGTGTTCGGACCCGTCTTCCGCCGCGGTCGTCGCGCCGCGATCGACGCGGCCGAGCGGGTCGGCGGGCGCATCCTCGAGGTGGGCGTCGGCACCGGCATCTCGCTGCCCCACTATCGCACCGACAGCCGGATCACCGGCATCGACATCGCCGACCAGATGCTCGACAAGGCGCGCGACCGGGTGAAGCGGCTGAACCTCGACCATGTCGAGCGGATCGCGATCGGCGATGCCGAGGCGCTCGACTTCGCCGACGCATCGTTCGACGTGGTGGTCGCGCAATATGTCGTGTCGGCGGTGCCGCATCCCGACCGGGCCTTGAGCGAGTTCCTGCGCGTCGTGCGCCCCGGCGGGCTGATCGTCATCACGACGCGGCTGGGTGCGGAGGTCGGGATGCGCGCGAGGATCGAGCGCGCGCTGATGCCCGTCACCAGCCGCCTCGGCTGGCGCACCGATTTCCCCTGGTCGGTCTATGGCGACTGGGCGGAGCGCCACCCGAGCGCCGAACTGGTCGAGCGCCGCCCGCTCCCGCCGCTCGGCCATTTCTCGCTCGTCTGCTTCCGCCGCACCGCCGACGGACAGGACAACACCCCCACGCTCGCGCACGCCGCGACCGCCTGACCCAAAGAGGCCCGACCGATGCCCGGATTCAAGGAAGCGTTGCAGGAACAGCGGTGGGACGATCACCGCTACTACCACCACAGCATCATCAACCAGGCGCTGCACTTCGTCAGCGCGACGACGTTCCTGATCGCCTATGTCGTGGTGTGGATCGACCCGGCGGTCGCCAGCCTGCTCGGCTGGCTGGTCGCGATGACCGCGCGGCAATCGGGGCATTTCTTCTTCGAGCCCAAGACCTACGACCATGTGAACCAGGCGACGCACGCGCACAAGGAAGCGATCAAGGTCGGTTACAACCTGTTCCGCAAGGTCGTGTTCATGGCACTGTGGGCGGCGATGCCGATCCCGCTGCTGCTCGACCCGACCTTCTTCGGGCTGTTCGAGCCGCATGTCGGCTTCGTCGGTTTCCTGCGCCATCTGGCGCTGCTGTGGCTGGGCTTCGCGGTCGCCGGGCTGCTGTTCCGCGTCGTGCAGCTGTTCGTGCAGCGCGACGTGATGACCGGCATCGTCTGGGCGACCAAGATCGTGACCGATCCGTTCAACGACTTCGTCCTGTATCGCAAGGCGCCGGGGCAGTTGCTGCGCGGCGCACGGATCGATACCGACCTGCAGGAAGCGGCGCGGCACTGAACTGCGCCGGGCGCGGCGCGCCCGGGATCGCAGGGGAGGATCGCAACATGTGCGACCGGTTCGTCGACCAGGCGGACCGGTCGTTCCGTGTCGGGTCGACAACGGTCCGCGATCGGCGATGCATGAATATTATCCCGTCATATCCGACCTTTGGGTCACCGAAATTGTCTATTCGGACCGATATCGCAGTATAAACATCCGTAACGGCATCTTCACCGACTATAGAAACAACGGTTACATTCGGAAACGTCGCCTTTTCTGCTACGATTGCACGATCGATTCGCGAATCTTTCAGTATCGGACGATGACCTTCGCGGTTTCGGGAGGGTCATACGCTTGCGTATCTCACCGCTTCTGGAGAGGATGCCATGCTGCTGCTGCCGGACGTTTCGCACGACGAGCCTGATTTCGCGGCGAAGAACAAATTCCCGGTCTTCTACTGGAACCATGTCGCGCTGGAGATGAACCGCATCACCCATTCGCTCGGCGGGCCGCAGACCGGCCCGACGATGAGTTCGCGGGCGATGGGGCTGATCCATCTGGCGATGCACGACGCCTTTTTCGCGACGCTGAAGTTCGGCGGGAACCCGCCCGCGAGCCGGCTGGCGGAGCCGTATCTGGCGGAGTTGCGGATCACCCTTCCGCTCCCCGCGGGCGCGAGCGAGTTCGAGAAAATGGCCGCGGCGGCGATCCAGCCGAGGCTGGCCGGGCTCAACAGCGATCCGTCCAGTACCAATCAGGCGCTGACCGGTGCTGCGGTGCTGATGCTCGACCGGCTGTACCGATCGCGCGGTCCCGGCATTTCGGCGGTCGCGCATCAGACGCTGTCCGCCGCCCTGACGAAGCTGATCGCCGACTATCCCCGGCCGATCGATGTCCTGTCGCCCGCGCACCGCTTCGGCGAATATGTCGGGAACCTGATCTTCGCGCGGCTGGCGGTGAAGCCGGGCGAGCCGGGGGCCGATCAGGGCCGGTTCGAGCCGATGGACCGGCGCTATGCCTTTCGCGACGAACCCGCCAACCCGGTCCGCCGCGACCCGATCGACCGCGATCATCCCGAATTCGGCGATGCACCGGTACGAATCTATCACGGCCCCTTCTACGGCACGACGGTCGAAAGTTTCGCCGTCTCCGACGATGCGCTGCACACCCTCGCCCCGCCGCCGGTCTGGCATGGCGGGCAGCCCGACCCGGCCACCTATGCCGCGAGCCTGTTCGAGGTCCGGCACGCGGGCGGCAAGCCCGAATCGCCGCTCACCGAGCGCACGCCCGACCAGACGCTGGCGGCGCTGTTCTGGGCCTATGACGGCGCCAATCTGATCGGCACGCCGCCGCGTCTGTACAATCAGGTCGTCCGGGTGGTCGCGTGGAACAAGAAAAAGACCGCCGACGCCGGACCCACCGACCCCGACGACGTTGCGGAGCAGCATGCCCAGTTCGTCCGCATATTCGCACTGTGCAATTCGGCGATGGCCGATGCGGGCAAGTTCGCCTGGCGCGAGAAATACAAGTTCCAGCTCTGGCGGCCCTTGAGCGGCGTTCGCGAGCATGGCCCGGCCAGCGGCCCCGAGGCCCCGGCGACGGGCGGTTCCGAGCATCTCGCGGACGAGGCCGATCCCTTCTGGCTGGCATTCGGCGCGCCGGAGACGAACAGCAACAAGATCAGCTTCAAGCCGCCGTTTCCGGCCTATCCCTCCGGCCATGCCACCTTCGGCGCGGCATGTTTCCAGATGCTGCGGCTGTTCTATGGCGATGCACCGGCCGACAAATGCGACTCGATCGCCTTCGCGCTGGTGTCGGACGAAATGAACGGGATCAGCCGCGACCTGTATCAACCGTATCGCGGCGACCAGCCGCTCGTCGATCAGCCGGGGCTGGTGCGCACCCGCATCGTCCGCCGGTTCCAATCGCTGTCGCACGCGATCTTCGAGAATGCGTTCAGTCGCATCTGGCTGGGCGTGCACTGGAATTTCGATGCGTTCGACCCCGCCGATGCGCAGCAGGAGAACTCCAAAACCGAGGGCGGGCTTCCGGTCTACAAGGACGCCTGCGCCATCACGTACAAGCACGTCTACAGCCCGGCCGGGGACGTGCCGTCGTCTCCGGCAACCGGCGGCGTTCCGCTCGGCCTCGGCATCGCCAACGATATCTTTCGATCGAAGCTGGTCGATCCGCGGGTAGCGCAAATGGCGGCGGCCCGGGCGGAGGAGGCAGCGATGCCGCAATGCTCGCCAGCGGTCGCGGCGGCGTTGCAAGGGGAACAGATCGCCGTCAAGGCCAGCAACACCAGCACGGCGCGGGCAGCACAATAGAGCGATGGGCGGTGGCATCCCGCAAAGGGTGCCGCCGCGCTCACCCCCGCCTGAATCGCCGCGACAGCGTCTCCTTCAGCACCTGTCGCCGCAGCATCTTGTTCGTCGTGCCCGTTGCCGACCACCACCAGCCATCCGCAGCCATCGCCTGTGCCGCCTTCACGAATCGCGCGACCACCTCGGCGAACGCGGCGTCGTCGTAGTTCAGGCTGAAGATCAGCCGCCCGGTGCCGACCCAGCTCAGCGCCAGCCCCTCGGCGCGGCAGTAATATTGCAGCATCCAGTTGTAGCGCGACGGCACGGTGTAGCGGATCGTCCACACCGTCTGCATCCCCGCCGCGCGCACCGGCAGCCCGGCCTCGGCCATCGCCGCGTTGAACTGCGCGATCCGTGCGTCCCAGCGTTCGTCCACCCGGTCGTACATCGCGGCGACTTCGGGCGAATCGAGGCGTTCGAGGAACACGTCCATCGCCCCCATCACGTAGGGATGCGCGTTGAACGTTCCGCGGGCGAAACAGATATCGGCGGGCGCTTCGGGCCGGAACCGCTTCATCAGCGCCGCGCGTCCGCACAACACGCCCACCGGCAACCCGCCGCCCAGCGTCTTGCCGTACGTCACCATGTCGGGCCGGACCCCGAACGCCTCTGCCATGCCGCCCCTGGCGAGGCGGAAGCCCATGAACACCTCGTCGAAGATCAACACGACGCCCGCCCGCGTGCAGACCTCGCGCAGCTTCACCAGCCAGTCGCGGTACGCCGCACGGTCGAGATGCGCCGAGCGGCTGCTGTCGATCATCGTGCCGTCCGAGGGCGCGCCCCTGTTGGGGTGCAGCGCCTGCAACGGGTTCACCAGCACGCAGGCGATGTCCCGGCGCGTCGCCAGCACGTGCAGCGTGCGCTCGGACATTTCGGCCAGCGTCAGCGTATCGTCCTGCGGCGTGGGGTTGCCGATACCCGGCTGCACATCGCCCCACCAGCCGTGATAGGCCCCGGCGAAGCGCACCAGCCGCCGCCTGCCCGTGTGATAGCGCGCGAGGCGCACCGCCTGCATCACCGCCTCGGTGCCCGACATATGGAACGACACCTCGTCCATGCCGCTGATCGCCTTCAACCGCGCGACATTGGCGGCGATGACCGGGTGATAGGTGCCGAGCACCGGCCCCAGCGCCGCGACCCGCGCCGAACCTTCGGCGATGCAGTCCTTGTAGAAGTCGTGCCCGAACAGGTTGACCCCGTACGACCCGGCAAGGTCGTAGAAGCGGTTCCCGTCGAGGTCGGTGACGGTCACGCCTTCCGACGATTCGTAGAACGCCCCGGTCGCCAGTCGCTCGCGCACCTTCGCGCTGAACTGGAACGGCACGCGGTAGCGTCCCGTGAATTGCAGGTCGGACAGCCCCTCGCGCAAGTCCTTCGTCGCCGCGACGGTCTTCGGGAAGCGCTCGGCATAAAGCGCCGATAGCGCCTCGAACCCCGCGCGCCGCCGCGCCGCGACCTCGGGCGGTGCACCGTCGGCGGCGAAGAACCGCGCGTCGTCATAGTCGTAGAAGGCGATCGTCCGCGCGATCCGCTGTCCCCAGCGGACATGGCCGGTGAGCGAGCCGTGCTTGGCGCGGCTGAGCGCGAGGCGCTTGCGCCCCTTGGTGGCGAAAAGTCCGGCGGTACCGGCGGCGAGGGCGAGGACGATCGGCGTCATGACTGACGCGGATATGACGCGATCGCGTACTATTGATGACGGCGATGGAACAGACGCTCCCCTCCCCGCTCGCCCGGATGATCGCGAGGCTGACCGCGATCGAATCGCTGAACTATGCCGCGACCAACTGGCTGCCGCGCCGTACGCTCACGCGGGCGATGGGCCGGTTCAGCAAGATCGAGCATCCGTGGGTCGCCAGGGCGTCGATCGCGGTATGGCGCACGTTCAGCGACGTCGACCTGTCCGACGCGGCGGAGACGCGCTGGCCGTCGATGCATGCCTGTTTCATCCGGCGGTTGCGGCCCGGCGCACGGGTGTTCAGCGCGAGCGCGACGCAGATCGCCTCCCCCTCCGACGGGATCGTCGTCGCCTGCGGACCGATCGAGCGCGACAGCATCGTGCAGGCCAAGGGCCAGCGCTATTCGATCGCGGAGCTGACCGGGGGCGAGGGCGACGCCTATGTCGGCGGCAGCTTCGTGACGCTGCGGCTGACGGCGGGGATGTACCACCGCTTCCATGCCCCCCAGGACGGGACGGTCGACCGGGTGCGCTATTTCCCCGGCGACTGTTTCAACGTGAACCCGCCGGCGCTGAAACGGGTCGAGCGGCTGTACTGCCGCAACGAGCGCGCCACGGTGCGGCTGCGGCTGGCCGACGGGACGCCGGTGCTGCTGGTGCCGGTGGCGGCGATCCTGGTGGCGGCGATCCGGTTGACCTTCCTCGACACGGTGCAGCTGCTGCGCGAACGCCCCGATCCGGTGGCGACCTGCGACGCGCGGCTGGCGCGGGGCGAGGAGATGGGGTGGTTCGAGCATGGCTCGACGATCGTGATGCTGCTGCCCGCACCGTACCGGCTGGCAGCGGGGGTGGTTACGGGGATGCGGGTGCGGGCGGGCGAGGTGCTGTTCGAGCGTCCGTAACGCCCCTTCCCGTCATTCCCGCGCAGGCGGGAATCCATATGCACCGACGTACCGGCAAGCATCGCACCGACAGCGGCTATGGGTTCCCGCCTGCGCGGGAATGACGATATTCGGCGAACCGCAACGTCACCACCAGCCCCGGCGCGCCGTCGCCCAGTTCCACCCCCGCCCCCATCCGCTCCGCCGCCGAGCGCACCACCGCGAGGCCGAGGCCACTGCCGTCCGGCCCGTCCGCCGCGCCCAGCCGGACGAACCGCTCGAACGCGCGCTCCCGGTCGGCGGCGGGAATGCCGGGGCCGTCGTCGCGTACCACCAGCAACACCGCATCGGGCGTGCGCCCGAGCGCGATCGTCACGCTGCCGCCGCGCGCATTGTAGCGGATGCCGTTGTCGACGAGGTTGCTCACGATCTCGAAGATCAGCGACCAGTAGCCCGCGACGGTGAACGCACGATCCTCCGCCGCGTCGAGTTGCAGCTCGACCCCCGCCTCCACCGCCTGCGCGATGCGGCGCGAGAGGACGGCGGCGGCGACCTTGCGCAGGTCGACCCGCTCGAACGGCGCGGCAGCCCCCGCCTCCTCGGCACGCGCGAGGCTCAGCAGCTGGGTCAGCAGCCGTTCCAGCCGGGTGACGGCATCGCCGATCTCGTCCAGCGCATCCGGCTCGCCCCGCCGCGCCAGCGCGACCTGCAATTTCAGCACCGACAGCGGCGTGCGCATCTGGTGCGAGGCATCGGCGGTGAAGCGGCGGGTGGCGGCGGTAGCCGCGTCGAGCTGCGCCAGCAGCCGGTCGAACGCGGCGGCGAGCGGGCGCAGCTCCAGCGGCAGCGGCCCGGTATCGAGCGGCGAGAGATCGGGCAGCGCCCGCCCGTCGCGCGCCTCCACCGCCTGTCGCAACCGGGCGAGCGGGCGCAGGCTCCACCCCAGCGCCGGGCGCAGCAGCAGCACGGCGATGCCGACCAGCAGCACCTCGCCCAGCAGCAGCGCGCTCACCAGCCGCCGGGTCAGCGCGGCGCGGTTGTCGAGCGTCTCGGCCACCTGCACCACCACCGGCGGCGCGATCGCGGGGAGCGCGCGCCGCACCTCGGCGATGCGGATGCGCTGCCCGCGATAATCGGCGAAGCGGAAGCGCGGCACGTCGACCGCCAGTTCGCGCGCGTCGGGGGCGGGCAGGTCGGCATAGCCGGTCAGCAGGTCGCCGCCGATGGCGATGCGGTAATAGACATTGTCGCGCTCGCCATTCTCCAGCATGCCGAAGGCGGCGGGCGGCAGGTCGAGCGTCACCTCGCCCCGCTCCACCTCCACCGTCTCGGCGATCGCGCCCAATGCGCCGCCCAGCACCCGGTCGTTGGTGCGCCGCACGACATCGGCGATCAGCGTCGCGCCGACCAGCCCGACCACGATCGCCACCAGCACGAGCGGGCCGAGCATCGCGGCAAGCAGCCGCGTGCGCAGCGCGATGGCGCGGGGGGCGGGCATCAGCGGGGGTCGTGGGGGCAGGCGAGTACTCCCCTCCCTGGCAGGGAGGGGCTGGGGGTGGGTCGGCACGGGGCAGGTGCCGCCGTTCCCTCGCGGGCCGACCGACCCCCGACCCCTCCCTCGCAGGATTCCGCTGCGAAAGCCCAATGTCGGCCCTTGACCTTGCCGTACCCCCGCGCAGGCGGGGGTCCAGAGCCACACGAAACAATGGCTTGCGTTCGCGGCTCCTGGACCCCCGCCTGCGCGGGGGTACGGGAAAGGACTTTCGCAGGGCGATACTGCCGGCGCGGGGAGTGGCGATACACACCCCTCACCCGGCATCCAGCATGTAACCGACCCCGCGCACCGTCCGTATCTGCGGCCCGTCCGGCGCCAGCTTGGTGCGCAGCCGGGTGACGTTCACCTCGATCGCATTGGGACCGACCGGTTCGTCATAGCCGAACACTTCGGAGAGCAGCAGTTCGCGCGCAACCACCTGGCCCGCGCGGGTGGCCAGCGAATCGAGGACCGCCCATTCGCGCCGCCGGAGGTCGAGCACGCGCCCGGCCACGCTCGCAGTGCCGGTCGAGCGGTTGAGGACCAGCGCGCCGACGCTCAGCTCCGGCACCGGATCGCCGCCGCGCCGCCGTCCCAGCGCCCGGACCCGCGCCTCCAGCTCCTCCGGCTCGAAGGGTTTGCGCAGATAATCGTCGGCGCCGAGGTCCAGCCCGCGCACCCGGTCGTCCAGCGCGTCGCGTGCGGTCAGCATCAGCACCGGCACCCGCGTGCCGCGACGGCGCAGCTCGGACAGGACCGCGAACCCGTCGATCCCCGGCAGCCCGACATCGAGGATGACCAGCGCATAGGGCTCGCCCGCGACCACCTCCAGCGCCTCCTCGCCGCTCGGCACATGGTCCACGGCATGGCCCGTGCTGCGCAGCAATGCGGCGATGCTGCGGGCGAGCGCCGCATCGTCCTCGATCATCAGGATGCGCATCCACGGCCCCCGCGGTGAAAGGTTGCTGACAGCTTGAGGGGGTATCGCATGGGTCGCAGCTTAGCCGAACCGAAGAATCGGCAAAGCGCGAGAGGAAGCCCGATGCGATATTTCCTGTTGGCAGTCATGGCGGTGGCGATCGGTGCACCCGCGCTCGCCCAGCGTCCGCCGGGCTATCCGCGCTCCTACGACGCGCTGATCGCCGAAGCGAAGGCGGAGGGCGGCGTCACCATCTACGGCAATGCCGACCGCGCCGAGCTGGTGCCGCTGGTCGCCGCGTTCCGCCGCGCCTATCCGGGCGTCGCGGTGCGCTATGCCGATCTGAATTCGATCGACATCTATCGCCGCCTGATCGTCGAAACGCGCTCGGCCAAGCCCTCGGCCGACCTCGTCTGGTCGTCGGCGATGGATCTGCAGGTCAAGCTCATCAACGACGGGCTGGCGCAGGCCTATGCCAGCCCGGAAAAGCCCGCGCTGCCGCCGACCGCGGTGTGGAAGAACATGGGCTATGGCGTCACGGCGGAGCCGATCGGCATCGTCTACAACCGCCGCCTGATCCCCGATGCGCAGATGCCGCGCAGCCATGCCGCGCTCGCCGCGCTGCTGCGGGCGCGGCCGAAGCTGTTCACGGGCCGCGTGACCACCTTCGATCCGGCGCGATCGAACGTCGGCTATCTGTACCTGACGCAGGACATGGCGGCGACCCGCGACACGCGCGACCTGCTCTCCGCCATCGCCGCGACGAAGCCGGTGTTGCAGGCCAACACCGAACCGATGCTGGCGGCGGTCGCGGCGGGGAAACAGGCGATCGCCTATAACGTCATCGGCTCCTATGCGCTCGACCGGGCGAAGGGCGATCCCCGCATCGGCGTGGTATTCCCGAGCGACTATACCATCGTCACCTCGCGCATCGCCTTCATCCCCCGCGCCGCCCGCGCGCCCGCATCGGCCAAGCTGTTCCTCGATTTCCTGCTGTCGAAGCGCGGGCAGAGCCTGCTGGCGCAAGCCAGCCTGTGGCCGGTGCGCACCGACGTGCCCGCCCGGCGGCTGCCGCCCGCACAGGCGCGGCCGATCCGCGTCGGGCCGCAGCTGCTCGTCAACCTCGACCGCATCACCCGCCAGCGCTTCCTGCGCGAATGGCGCTCGATCCTAACCGGAGCCCCGCAATGATCCCGTTCCGCACCGGCTGCGCGCTGATCGCGCTCGCCGTCGCCACCCCTGCCCTGGCGCAAGCCCCGAGCCAGGCCGACCTCGCCGAACTGGTGCGGCAGCAGGCGGCGGAGATCGCGGCGCTGAAGGCCCGGCTCGACCGGCTGGAAGGCCAGCCCCCCGCCCCCGCGCCGGTGGCACAGGCCGCGCCGCCCGCCGCGACCGCCGAAGTCCAGCCGCGCCGCACCGTGCCCTTCGCGCCGCAACTCGTTCCCCCCGGCCCCGCCGACCGCGACGTGGCGCAGGCGGAGGCGGCGCGGAACAACCCGTCGGGCCTCACCACCGAATGGGGTGCGGGGCTGCCGGTGTTCCACTCGGCGGACGGGGTGTACACCTTCAAGCCGCGCGGGCGCATCCTCTCCGACGTCAGCTCGACCTTCGGCTCGAGGTACGACGGGCGCAACCTGACCACCACCGGCATGCGTGCGCTGCGCCTCGGGCTGGAAGGCGGGGTCGGCACGCATTTCTTTTACCAGTTCGAGGCCGATTTCTCGGAGAACGAGGTCGATGTCGTCACCGCCTTCATGGGCTGGCGCAACCGCATCGCGCCCGGCATCGACTATGACGTGCGCGCCGGGCACCTGTTCAACGATCGCGGGTTCGAAGGATCGACGGGGTCGGACTCGACGCCCTTCCTCGAGCGCACCGTCGTTTCGACCGCGATCATCCCGCAGCGCGGCTTCTACGGCGTGGGGCTGATGCCGCGCCTGTTCTGGAAGACCGGCCACGCCTCGCTGACCGTCACCGGCGACCGGATCGACGGATCGCAGAGCGTCGGCGACGGGCGCACCGTGCTGGCGCGCGCGCACTGGAACCCGGTCAAGACGCCCGATGCCGTGCTGCATCTGGGCGCATGGGGCTTCGACGAGGCGCTGTCTCCGGCCAGCGCCGCGCTGACCCGCAACACGGTGATCGGCGGGCGCTTCAACGGCGCGCTGCGCGTGTCCTCGGGCACGCTGCTGAACGGGACCGGCACCACCGGCTACGGCCTCGAACTGGGCGGCTACAAGGGCCCGCTGTGGGTGATGGCGGAGGCGGGCCGGCGCGAGGCGCGCACGCTGTCGGGCGCGGACTTCGACAGCAGGGCATGGAGCGTGTCGGGCGGGTTCTTCCTGACCGGCAACCTGCCGCCCTACAACCCGCGCCTCGGCAGCTTCGGCCAGCCCAAGGTGAAGCGCCCGACCTTCGACGGCGGTCCCGGCGCGATCGAGCTGACCGCGCGCTACGAGAACCTCGACTATACCGACCTGCTGACCGGCGGCGAGGGCTGGGCCGCGACGCTGGGCGTCAACTGGTACCTCAACAGCTTCACCCGCATCCAGGTGAACGGCATCCACTGGAACACCGACAATCGCGCCGGGGCGTACACCGGCCCCGACAGCGGCGAAACCGTCAGCGCGCGCGTCGCCGTCACCTTCTGATCCCCCCATTTCCCCGGAGACACCGACATGAGCCTCGCCCTGCTTGGCTTCGCGATGGTGGCGGTCTTCATGACCCTCATCATGACGAAGAAGATGACGCCGCTGGTGGCGTTGATCGTCATCCCCACGCTGTTCGGCGTCATCGCCGGACAGGCGGCGGGACTGGGCGACATGATGATCGACGGGATCAAGAACCTCGCGCCCACCGGCGTCATGCTGCTGTTCGCGATCCTGTTCTTCTCGACCATGACCGACACCGGACTGTTCGATCCGCTGGTGGGCAGGCTGATCCGGCTGGTGCACGGCGATCCGTTGCGCATCCTGCTCGGCACCGTCGCGCTGTGCGCGGTCGTCAGCCTCGACGGCGACGGCTCCACGACCTACATCATCACCATCGCCGCGCTGCTGCCGCTCTACAAGCGCTACGACATGAACCGGCTGTACCTGTGCTGCCTGTTGATGGTGACGAGCGGCATCATGAACCTGACGCCATGGGGCGGGCCGACCGCGCGGGCAGCCAGCGCGCTGAAGCTCGATCCGGCCGAGCTGTTCCTGCCGCTGATCCCCGGCATGCTGGCGGGGCTTGCCGCGCTGCTCGCGCTGGCGGTGTGGTTCGGCCGCAGGGAACGCCGCCGCATCGGCCATGTGAAGGCCAACCAGCCGACCGGGTTCACCGGCATGGCGGTGTCGCAGTACCCCGAGGCGCGCCGCCCGCACCTGATCTGGTTCAACGCCCTGCTGGTCGTGACGCTGCTGACGCTGCTGGTGTGGGGACTGCTGCCGCTGTCGGTGCTGATGATGATCGCCTTCGCCATCGGCATGATCGTCAACTATCCGCAGGTCGCCGAGCAGAAGGAACGCATCGCGGCGCATGCGGGCAACGTGCTGTCGGTCGTGTCGCTGATCTTCGCGGCGGGCATCTTCACCGGCATCCTCGGCGGCACCGGCATGGTGGAGGCGATGAGCAAGGAGGTCGTCGGCTTCATCCCGCCCGCCTTCGGACCCTATATGGCGCCGATCACCGCGCTCCTGTCGCTGCCCTTCACCTTCTTCATCAGCAACGACGCCTTCTATTTCGGGATGCTCCCGATCCTCGCGGAGGCGGGGTCGCACTACGGCGTGTCGCCGATGGCGATCGCCCGCGCGTCGCTGATGGGACAGCCGGTGCATCTGCTCAGCCCGCTCGTCCCCTCGACCTATCTGCTGGTCAGCCTCGCGGGGATCGATCTGGCCGATCACCAGAAATTCACCCTGCTGCCCGCGATCGGGGTGTGCGTGGTGATGACGATCGTCGGCATCATCGCCTTCGCCTTCCCGTTCGTCGCCTGACCCCGCCCGCCGCAGGAGCATGCCCATGGACCACTCGCCCGTACCGTTGATGCTGCTGCCCGCGATGGGATGCGACGGGCAGCTCTGGGCGCGGCAGATCATGGATCTGGCCGACCTTGCCCATCCGGAGTTCGGCGACCTGTCGCAGGACGATACGATCGGCGCGATGGCCGCGCGGGTGCTGGCCGCCGCCCCGCCGCGCATCGCGGTCGCGGGCGTCAGCCTGGGCGGCTATGTCGCGATGGAGATGGTCCGCCAGGCCCCCGGGCGGGTCGAGCGGATCGCGCTGTTCGGCACCCGCGCGACGATGGACGTGCGCGCGCGCAGCCTTGGTGAACAGGGGATGCTCGCCACCGCGCCGCACGCCGACCCGACGCTCAGCCGCACGGTCAGCGGGCCGGCGCAGGCGATGGCCGAGCGCGTCGGCAATGCGGTGTTCGAGCGCCAGCGCCGCGCGCTGCTGGCGCGGCCGGACCTCGGCGCGGCGATCGGATGCATCCATGTGCCGACGCTGGTCGCGGTCGGCGACCGCGACCGCATCTGCACCGTCGAGGACGCCCGCGCGCTCGCCCGCCGCATCCCGACCGCCGAGTTCCGGATCCTGCGGGGCTGCGGGCATCTGTCGCCGCTGGAGCGGTCGGGCGAGGTCACGATGCTGTTGCGCGACTGGCTATGCGATGCGGGTTCGGTGCGCTGATCGCGGGGAAATCGCGCCGACCTGTCCTGTTCGGGGATCGATCGTATCGCATTGAAACGCATTAACTATAGTTTCGCGCGTAACCACCTTTTGGACTGTTGCCCCGGTATACCCCCGATGCGAAGCGCGGGACGGGTGGACAGGAAAGACGGCAATGGCGAACGCGGCCCCGATCACGCTTGACGGCAATCTCGACGACTGGAACGCGCGCGACCGCATCGATCGCGGGCTGGACGCGGGCTATGCCATCCATGCGAAGAGCGACGGCGACAGCTTCGCCTTCGCGCTGACCGCGCCGGGCGGGGTCGGGGCCAATACCACCGTGTGGCTCAACACCGATCGCAACGCCGCGACCGGCCATCAGGTGTTCGGCTTCGCGGGCGGCGCGGAATACAACGTCAACTTCAACGCCGACGGCACCGTCTCGCTCTACACCGGTGCCGCCGGCGAGACGCTGGTGCTGGCGAATCTTCAGGCGGCGTGGTCCGCGGACCGTACCACCGTGGAGTTCCGCGTGCCCAAGGCGGCGATCGGCAACCCGCAGGCGATCGACACGCTGTACGACGTGAACGATCAGGTGTTCCTGCCCGGCAGCTATTCGTCCAACCCCTTCACCGTGTTCAACGATGTCGGTGCTGCCACCGATCCCGCCGCGCGCATCGCCATCGTCTGGTCGGAGACGACCGCCAACGCCTTCTTCAGCAAGACCGCCTATTCGCAGCTGTTCATGGCCGCCCAAGCCCAGGCGATGCAGGCGGGCGTGCCGTTCGACATCCTGACCGAGGACGACCTGACCAGCGTCGCCACGCTGGCGAAGTACGACAGCATCGTCTTCCCCTCGTTCCGCAACGTGGCGGCAGGCAAGGTCGATGCGATCGCCCATGCGCTGGAACAGGCGACGAAGCAGTACGGCATCGGTCTGATCGCGGCGGGCGAGTTCATGACCAACGACGCGGCGGGCAATGCGCTCCCCGGCGACAGCTATGCCCGCATGAAGCTGCTGTTCGATGCCACCCGCGTCACCGGCGGCTGGCCCGCCGACGTGACGATCCGCGCGACCGACGCGAACGGCACCGTGCTCGACGGCTATACGCAAGGCCAGGTGGTGCACGAATACAAGGGCGTCGGCTGGAACGCCTTCACCAGCGTCAGCGGCACCGGGCAGACGATCGCCACCGCCACCGTCTATGACCAGACGCATGCCGCCGCCATCGCGACGCATACCGGCGGGCGCAACGTCATCTTCTCGTCCGAAGCGGTGATGGCCGACGAGAATCTGCTGCAGAAGGCGATCGACTATTCGGTGCACGGCGGCGGCCTGTCGGTCGGGCTGCAGATGACGCGGTAGAGCGGGCTGTTCGCCTCGCGCGTCGACATGGACCAGAGCCAGGAACGGGAAGAGGTGAACCCGGAAGGGACCGCGCCCGGCATCTACGACAAGCTGATCCCGCTGCTGGCCGAGTGGAAGGCGAAGTACAACTTCGTCGGCAGCTATTACGTCAATATCGGCAACAGCCCCGCGACCGGCCAGTCGACCGACTGGGCGGTATCGCTGCCCTATTACAAGTCGCTGATCGACATGGGCAACGAGATCGGCACCCACAGCTATACCCATCCGCACGACACCAACACGCTGACCCCCGAACAGGTCGCCTATGAATTTGGACAGGGCCGTGCCGAATTGCAGCAGCGCCTGAGCGACTATCTCGGCCGCGACGCGCATGTCACCGGCGCGGCGGTGCCCGGCGCGCCCGAGCAGCTGCCCACGTCGCAGGAAATCCTGAAGTACGTGCAATATCTCTCGGGCGGCTATTCGGGGGTCGGCGCGGGCTATCCCAATGCCATCGGCTACATGACGCCGGGCAATGCCGCGTCCGATCAGGTCTATATCGCGCCCAACACCTCGTTCGACTTCTCGCTGATCGAATTCCAGAAGAAAACCGTGGCCGAGGCGCAGGCGATCTGGGCGAAGGAGTTCCAGACGCTCACCGCCAACGGCGACGCGCCGGTGGTGGTGTGGCCGTGGCACGATTACGGCCCCACCATGTGGAGCGCCGACGGTTCGGCCAGCGCCTATACCCAGGCGATGTTCACCGAATTCGTCGCCATGGCCGCGGCTTCGGGGACCGAGTTCGTGACGCTGGCCGATCTCGCGGCGCGGGTGCAGGCGTTCGACAAGGCGCGCGTGGTCAGCAGCGTCGACGGCGACACCATCACCGCCAGCGTCACCTCGGCCACGGGCACCGGCCTGTTCGCGCTCGACGTGGACGGGCAGAAGGCCGGACAGGTGATCCAGAGCGTCGCGGGCTGGTACGCCTATAGCGGGGACAAGGTGTTCCTGCCGATGGCGGGCGGCACCTTCCGGATCACGATGGGCGCGACCGCCGACGACGTGACCCATATCACCGACCTGCCGATGCGCGCGACGCTGCAATCGGTGTCGGGCAACGGGCGCGATATCGCCTTCACCGTGGAGGGCGAGGGCAAGGTCAAGATCGACCTGAAGGCACCGGGCACCAACTGGATCGCGGTGGAGGGCGGCAAGCTCGAATCGCTGATCGGCGAGGTCGCGACGATCGACATCGGCGCGATCGGTACCCATGCGGTGAAGGTGACGCAGGTCGCCAACGCCGGGCCGACGATCACCTCGTTCGACGGCAGCGATGCCGCATGGGTGCCCGCCGTGTCGGAGAACGGCGCGATCGTCGGCACGATCACCGCCACCGACCCCAATATCGCGCAGGGCGATGCGGTGCGCTATTCGATCGAGCCGGGCCGTGAGGGGCATCTGTTCGCGATCGATCCGCTGACGGGCGTGCTGCGCTTCATCACCGCCCCCGATTTCGAGAATCCGCAGGATGCGGACCGCAACAACATCTATGACGTGACCGTCGTCGCCACCGATGCCCGCGGCGTGGTGGACAAGCAGCTGCTGTACGTGACGGTCAGGAACGTCGTCGAGCAGACCGGCGGGCCGACGATCACCTCGAACGGCGGCGGCGACAGCGCATGGGTCGCAGCCGTCGCCGAGAATACGACCGCCGTCGCCACCGTCACCGCGACCGATCCCGACCTGCGCGACGGCGATTCCGTCCGCTATTCGATCGAGCCGGGCCGTGAGGGGCATCTGTTCACGATCGATCCGCTGACCGGCGCACTGAGCTTCCTCAAGGCACCCGATTTCGAGAATCCGCAGGATTCGGACCGCAACAACATCTACGACGTGACCGTCGTCGCGACCGATTCGTTCGGCGTCGTCGACAAGCAGCTGCTGTACGTGACGGTGAAGAACGTCGCCGAACAGACGGCGGCACCGACGATCACCTCGTCGGGCGGCGGCGACAAGGGCAGCTTCTCGATCGCCGAGAACACGACCGCCGTCGCCACCGTCACCGCGACCGATCCCGATCTGAAGGACGGCGATTCCGTCCGCTATTCGATCGCGCCGGGCGGCGAGGGGTCGCTGTTCACCATCGATCCGGTGACGGGCGTGCTGGCGTTCAAGGCCGGCCCCGATTTCGAGAATGCGCAGGATTCCAACCGCGACAACATCTATGACGTGACCGTCGTCGCGACCGATTCGCACGGTGCGACCGACCGGCAGCTGCTGTGGGTCTATGTCAAGGACGTGGTCGGCATTACCCAGACCGGCACGATCTCGAACGATACGATGACCGGCACCGGCGAACAGGACATGCTCGACGGCGGCTGGGGCAATGACGTGCTGAACGGGCTGGGCGGCAACGACCGGCTGGTCGGCGGCCTCGGCAACGATACGCTCAACGGCGGCGACGGCAACGACACGCTCGTCGGCGGCATCGGGCGCGACACGCTGACCGGCGGCGCGGGCAACGACGTATTCAAGTTCGACTCGGCGCTCGACAGTTCGACCCTGTCGTCGCTGCGCGACGTCATCACCGATTTCCGCCAGGGCGAGGACAAGATCGACCTGTCGGCGATCGACGCCAACATCTCGCTGCTCGCGCCCGGCGATCAGGCGTTCGCGCTGCTCGGCAGCCCGGGTGCGAAATTCACCGGGGCGGCGCAGCTGCGCTTCAGCTTCCAGATGATCGACGGCAAGGAATATACCGTCGTCGAGGGCAACGTCGGCGTCGGCAGCCTGCCCGATTTCTCGATCGCGCTGCTCGGCCACCACAATCTGACCGCGAACGATTTCTTCCTGTAAGGAACTGTTCGGAAACGCATGCTAGGGATCGCCTGCGCGTTTCTTCGGACAAGTGATGGCGGGTATCGGGTTCCAGCTGGCGCGGGTGGCGCGTGAGGGCGGCGTCGGCGGGATCGCGGGCGCCGCCGCGCACGGCGCGGTCATCAGCGCCGGGCCGTGGCTGCTGACCGCCGCCGCGATGCTGCTGCTCGAACGTTGGGCGGCGGCGCATCTGTCGGGCGGCGACGCGCATGTCGTGCAGACGGTGCTGATCCATGCCTTCAGCCTCTCGGCGCTGGCCGCGGCACCGATCGGGATCGTCGCGATCCGGCTGGTCGCCGATCGTATCTATGCAGAGGACGCGGGCGGCATTCCCGGCATATTGCTGGGGGCGCTGGTGGCGGGCGGCGCGTTGGGGTTGCTGATCGGCACGTTGCTGTTCGCGGTGCTGGGCGGGCTGGCGCTGCTGCCAGCGCTGTGCGCCGCGATGACGCTCGCGTGGCTGACCCAGATCTGGATCGCCGCGCCGATGCTGACCGCGCTCGATCGCTATCACGCGGTGCCGCTCGCCTATCTGCTGGGCATTGCCATCGCCGCCGCCGTGCTGGCGCTGTGGCCGGGCGCGGGGCTGGCGACGGTGCTCGGCATCGTCGCGCTGGGCGTGGCGACGACGCTGGCGGCGATCCTGCTGCTGCTCCGGCAACATTTCACCGGCGACGCGGTGCTGCCCCCGCGCGACGCGATGCCGCCGCGCCTCGCCACGATCATCGCGCTGGCCGGAGTCGCCGGGGTCGCCGCGATCTGGATCGACAAATGGCTGCTGTGGTTCGGCCCGGCGAGCGTCGTGGCGCTCGGCCAGCTCCGCCTGAACCCGATCAACGACGAGGGCAGCTTCCTCGGCCTGCTGACCATCGTGCCGGGCCTCACGCTGCTGCTGATCGTCACCGAGACGCGGTTCGACCGCGCGTTCAGCGGCCTGATCGCGCGCTGCACCGGCACCGCGACGATGGACCGGATCGAGGAGGCGCGGGCGCAGGTGATCGCCACGATCCTCGGCAGCATCCGCATCCTCGTGCTGGTGCAGCTGCTGGTCGCCGCGCTCGCATGGGTGCTGGCGGTGCCGCTGTTCGACGCGATCGGCGCGGACGTGCGCGCGATCTTCGCCTTCCGCCAGACCTCGGCGGGCGTGGTGTTCCACCTGATCGTGATCGCCGCCACGGTGGTGCTCGCCTATTACGACCTGTTCGGGCGCATCCTGCTGACATGGGGCGCCTTCGCGATCGGCAGCCTGCTCGCGACCTGGGCACAGTTCGGCGCGGGGTTCGCGGCATTCGGCTGGGGCTATATGGCGGGCGCGGTCATCGGGGCCACCGTCGGCATCGCGATGGTCGCGGAGGCGAGCGTGAACCTGACCTATCTGCTGTTCGTCGGCAATAATCCGGCGGTGGTCGGCCACAACGGGCGCTGGCTGTGAACCGCCGTACCCTGATCGGTGCCGGCGCGGGGCTGGGCGCGCTGGTGTTCGCCGCGCGGCGGGCGTGGTCGGACACGCCGGGCGAGCTGCGCTGGGCGGTCGATTACGGCCCCGCCACCGATCCGGTGCTGGCGCGCGGCTATGCGCTGCTCGTCCTCGAACCGCATCACCCCCGCCCGATCGCGCCGCTGCGCGGGCCCGGCAGCCGGTTGCTCGGCTATGTCAGCCTCGGCGAGATCGAGCGGCAGCGCCCCTATTTCGCCGCGCTCGATGCGGCGGGGGCGCTGGGCAAGCCCAATCCCGACTGGCCCGACGCCCGCCGCGTCGACCTGCGCCATCCGGCATGGACCCGCGCGGTGGTGGAGGAGATCGTGCCCGCGATCCTCGCGCTCGGCTATGACGGAATCTTCATCGATACGATGGACAATGCCGAGGCGATGGAACGGCAGGACCCGATCGGCAACAAGGGCATGGTCGCGGCGGGCGCGGCGCTGATCGCCGCCGTGCGCGCCGCGTTCCCCGCCATCCGCATCATGCTCAACCGCGGCTATGCGCTGCTCGATGCCGCCGCGCCCGCCGTCGACCATGTGCTGGGCGAGGCGATGGCCTCGCGCTGGAACTTCGGGACGAAGCGCTACGACCTGCTGTCCGACAGTGACTGGCAGTGGCAGGCCGAGCGGCTGCGCGCGGCGAAGGCGATCAACCCGGCGCTGACGCTCCACACGCTCGATTACTGGCAGCCCGCCGACAAGGCGGGCGTCGCCCGGCTCTATGCCCGCGAGCGCGCCGCCGGTTTCTCGCCCTATGTCGCCACGCTGGCGCTCGATCGGCTGTGGCCGGAGCCGGGGCGATGAGGCCGATCAGCGATCGCTGGCTGGCGGTCGGCGTGCCGGTGGGGGCGGGGGTGGCGGTGCTCGCCGCCGCGCTGCTGCTGCTGCCCGGGCCGCTGGAGGTGCTCCACGTCGAGCGCCGCGCGCGCCCCGTCGCCTCGGTCGCGGTGCCGCCGCCCGCGCTGATCCCCACGACCCACACCCCCGCGCCGCCCGCCATCGCCGACGTGATCCGCACCGCCGATGCCGCGACGCTGGCGCGGATGACGCAGGCGCTGAGCGACGCGGGGCAGCCGGTCACGACGCTGCAGGTCGCCTATGACCTCGCCGCCGCCGGTCGCGCCGCCGTCGCGCTCGACTATCTCGGCAAGCGGCCCGACGGGACGACGGCGGCGACATGGCCGCTGCGCATCGAGTTGCTGCGCCGCGCCGGGCGGGGGGGCGAGGCGGCCGCGCTGCTCGCCCGCGCCGTTGCGGGGAAGGAGAACATTCCCGCCCCGGCGATCACCGCCGCCGCCTATGCGCTCGACCGGCCCGACCTGCTGGTCACGGCGGCGACGACCGGTGCGATCCCCCGGCCCGATGCCGCGCGCACCCTCGACCTCGTGCTGCGGCTGGAGAAGCAGCGCCGCTATGACCTGATCGCGACGCTGACCCGCATCGGCGGCGACTGGCGGCGCGCCGATCCGTGGAGCGCGCTGCGCATCGCACAGGCGCAGGGCGACCGGGCGGGCGCGCTCGCCGCCGCCGCGCTGCTGCCGCCCGACCGGCGCGAGGCGGCGCGCGAGGCGCTGCTGGTGAAGGCGGGCGACCGCGAAGCCCTGCGCGCGCTGCTGCTGGAGCGGGCGCAAGCTGCGGGCGCCGACCTCCCCCTCCTTGCCGAACGGCTGCTGGCGATCGGCGCGCGCGGCGATGCGGTCGCGCTGCTGATGCGCGCGGCGGCGGACGGCATGCCCGACACGCCCGCCGCCCGGCGGCTGCTGTATCTGATGGGGCCGCGCCCCGATGCCGCCGGGGTCGCATGGCTGCGGCAGCGCAGCGTGCAGGGCAGCCTCGCCGAACAGCTGGCGTGGCTGAACGCCTATGCCGGGCGCGATCGCCCGGCGGCGGCGCTGGCGCAGCTCTCCCGCCACCCGCTGGCGGATCGCAGCGAGGTGCTGCTGACCCGCCTCACCCTCGCCAATGCCGCCGACGACATGGGCGCGGCGCGCGGCTCACTGGCGCGGCTGCTCGACGGGCGGACACTGAGCGTGGCGCAGCTGCGCGCCGTTACCGCCGCCACCCCGCGCCGGATCGATCCGGCACAGGCGGCGGCGCTGGCGCGGGCGCGGATCGCGGCGGGCATCCCGCTGCCCCGCGACCGCGTGGACCTTGCGTGGAGCGCGTGGAACGGCGGCGACGCACCGCGCACCATCGCCCTGCTGCGCGATCACCTCGCCGCCGATCCCGACGATCTGCCCGCGCTCCGGCTGATGGCCGATGCGCAGGGCAAGGCGAACGGCGCGAATGCCGCGCGCCCGTGGCTCGAGCGCGCGCTGGGCCTGACGCCTGCCGACGTGCCCGCCCGCGCCGAACTGCTCGACCGGCTGGGCCGGGGGCGCGAGGCGCTGGCGCTGGTCGAGCGGCTGCGGGCGGAGTCGCCCGACGACCGCGCGCTCGCCACGCTCCACGCCCGGCTGCTGATCGCGGCAGGCCAGCCCGGCCGCGCGCGCATGGTGCTGGCGCGATGATCCTCCTCGCCCTCCTCGCCGCGCAGGCCCCGGTGCTGGCGGTGCCCCCGCCGGTGTTCGCCGATGCCGAGGTGCTGGGCGGCGACCCCCGGCTCGTCTGGAAACCGGGCACCGCGATCGCGGTCGAGGACGGTGGCGGCGAGCTGGTGGTGCGTTTCGACCAGCCGCTGCCCGAGGCGGCGATCGATGCGTTCCGCCGCGCCGCCGGACCGGCGATCGGCGACCTGCGCTGGAACGACGACAGCCTCGTGCTGCGCGCCGCCGCCGGTTACGACCTGCGCTGGCGGCAATCGGGCGCGACGCTCACCGTCAGCTTCGTGCGCCGCGCCGACGATATCGTGGTCGAGGCACGCGCCGCACCCGATCTCGATGCCGAACTGCTCGCCATCGAGGCGGACGTCGCGGCGGGCTATCCGGGCGAGGGCCGCCGCCGGGCGGAGGCGCTGGCCGTGGCCTATCCGAACGACCGGCGCGTGCGCCGCATCCTTGCCGATGCGCGGGGCGTAGATGGCGATGTGGCAGGGGCAGCCGAAACCTATCGCGCGATCGGCGCGACCGATCGCACCGCACGGCGCGCGCTGGCCGTTGCGCCCGGCACCGCCGCCGCGGGCGTGACCCTGCGCGGCGGCGGCGACCTGCAACAGGCCGAAGCCGTGGCGCGTGCCGACGTGCGCGCGAGCGACGCGCTGACGCTGGGCGGGGGCGCGCGCGTGGTCGCCAGCCGGGTCGAAACCCCGGCGGGCACGCGCGAGCGCGCCGAACCGATCCTCGATGCCGCCGCGACCGTCCGCGTCGGCGACGATACGCAGGTGCAGGCGGTGCTTGCCGCCGCACTCGACAGCGGCGTGACCGGCGGCGGCGTGCGCATCACCGCCGGACCGGCCGAGCGGCAATGGCGCGCGGCGCTGCTGCTGCGCCAGCCGGACTATTCGACCGTCGAACAGGCGCTCGGCGGCGGCACCCTGTCCCGGTTGGCGGGCGGCCTCACCTATCGCCTCGCCCCCGGCCTCGTCGGGCAGTTCGATCTGGGGGCGAACCGCTACGGCCTCGCCCGGATCGGCGGGGGCAGCGACACGCTGACGCTGGCCGCGGGGCTGGACTATATCCGTCGCACCGGCGCCCTGGCGCTCGGCCTAACCTATCGGCTGGAGGCGGAATATGTCCAGTCGCGCGACCGCACGCCCGGCGGCACCGCGATCGTCGACCTGATCGACCGCGAGAACCATACGCTCCAGGCGCTGGCCAGCGGTGCGATCGGCACGGCGCAGCTGACCGGGCTTGCCGGATGGACCGTCGACCGCTTCGGCGGCGACGGCCCCAATGCCAGCCTCGGGCTGGATCTGCCCGTCGGTACGCTGTGGCGGATCGAGGCGAGCGGCGGCATCAGCTCGATCGCACGGCCGGGCTTTCCGGGGCAGCAGCTCTTCGCTCGCGCCTTCGTCACCCGTGGTCTGGGGAGCGGGCGGTGATCGCCCGGCTCGGCACCGCCGCCCGCCGCCGGTCGCGCATCGCCGCCGAACTGGCGGTGGGGTTCGGCGTGCTGATGCTGCTCGACCGGCTGCTCGGCACCGGCGGCGCGTTCGCGGACGTGCAGCCCAATCCGCTGTGGCTGCCGGTGCTGGTGATGGCGCTCGCCTATGGCACGCTGCCCGCGCTCGCCGCCGCCGCCGTCGCCTCGGCGCTGTGGCTGGGCGTCGCACCGCACGGCGGGGTGGAGCGGGACTATCTCGACCATCTCTTCCGCCTGTCGGTCCCGCCGCTCTTGTGGTTCGTGGGCGCGGTGGGCGTGGGCGAGGTGACGATGCTGCGCAGCGGACGCTTCGCCCGGATGGAGCGCCGCGCCGCCGCCGGGTGGCGCAACGTCGCGCGGCTGAGCGAAGCGTTCCACGCGCTGGTGCGCACCAACCGCGCGCTGGAGGTGGAGGTGGCGACCGACGACCGCACGCTCGGCCATGTCGTCGCCACCGCCGCGCGGCTGGGTGCCGTCGATCCGGCCGAGCGCCGCGTCGCGCTGGGCGCGCTGATCGCCGTGGCTGCGCGGACCGAGGATTTCACCTGCTACCGCTTCGCCGGCGGACAGGCGCGGGCGTGGCTGCGCGGGCAGACCGCGGGCGGGCGCGCCGACACGCTGCCCGACACGCTGGCGCAGCTCGCCCGCCGCCGCCATGCCCCGATCCATGTCGGCCGCCCCGCCGATCGCGCCGCGCTGGCGGGGATCGGGGTCATCGCCGTGCCGCTGGTGCTGGCGGACGAGGGGCGCATCGCCGGATGCCTCGTGATCCACGCGCTGCCCTTCCATGCGCTCAGCGCCCATGCGCTCGCCGAAATGGCCGAGATCGGCGGCTGGCTGACCCCGCTGATCGCCGCACCCGAACCCGGCGCGGCCAGTGCGATCCGCAGCGCGGGGCGGGTGGCGTGAAGCACGCGCTGCCGCTGCTGGCGCTGCTCGATCTGGCCGTGCTGGCGCCGGGCGGGCCGGGCACATTGCCGCTCCATGCGCTGTTCGCCGCGCTGGGCTATGCACTGTGGTTGCGGGAGCGGCGCGGGATCGCCCTGCTGCCTGCCGTCATGGGCGTAGGCGGTCCCGCCGCGCTGCTGCTCGGGTCCGCGATCGCCGCGCGCCTGCCCCGCCGCACGGCGCGGCCCCTGCCGCTGCCCGAGGCCGAATCGCGCCGCGACTGGCGGCGGCAGGGGGCGCGGCTGGCGGCGGCGCGGATGCTCGACGGGCGGGTGCTGCATGCCGATGTCGATACGCTCCATTCGCTGGTCACGGTGATGCGCCACGGCCATGTCGTCGAACGTCGCCGCGCGCTGGAGACGGTGGTGCGCTCGTTCCGGCCCGCGCTGTCGCCGCTGATCGCGCAGGCGCTGACCGATGGCGACCAGACGATCCGCGCGCTCGCCGCCGCCGCCTCGGCGCGGGTCGTGCAGAACCTCGCCCTCGCCCGTGCCGCGCTGACGGCGAAGGGGGATCGTGCCGCGCTCGCCGAACTGCTCGCCGACCATGCCCGCGCCAATGTGCTGCTGTCCGATTCGCAGCGCGCGCACCTGCTGGCCGACGCGCTGGCGCTGGGCGATGCCGCGAGCGACGCGATGCGGATCGAGGCGGCCTGGGGCGCGGGCGATTATGCCGCGGTGGACGCGCTCGTCGCGGCGATGCCCGGTGCGACGGACCCGGAGGACCGCACCCGCGCCGCGCGCGACTGGTGGACCGGCGCGGCGGCATGACCGACGAGGTCGACGCCGACATCTGCCTCGTGGTCGAGGGCGCCTATCCGTACGTCGTCGGCGGGGTATCGGGCTGGTTGCAGGATCTGATCGCCAGCCTGCCCGAGATCCGCTTCGCGATCGTCGCGATCAAGCCGTCGTCCGCGCCGCTGCCCTTCCGCCTCACCCCCCCGCCCAATGTGGTGCAGGTGGTCGAGGTGGCGCTGGCACCCGAGACGCAACTGCCCCGCCGCCTGCCGCGCGGCCCCGCCACAGCCATCGCCGACGCCCTGATCGTCTTTCTGGCGCAGGGCGGGGCGGTGGCGCTCGGGCAGTTGATCGATGCGCTCCACACGCTGCCGCAGACGCCCCGGCCGGGCGACATCCTCGCCCATCCGGCGGTCTTCGCACGGCTGAAACGCCATTATCAGGCGATGCTGCCCAAGGCGTCGTTCCACCATTATTTCTGGGCGATGCGGGTGCTGCTGGGCGGCCTCCTTGCGGTCCTGTCCGCGCCGCTCCCCGCCGCGCGCGTGTATCACACCATCTCGACCGGCTTCGCCGGGCTGGTCGCGGCACGGGCGGCGCGCGAGACCGGGCGGCCCGCCTTCATCACCGAACACGGCATCTACCTGCTCGAACGGCAGATCGAGGTGATGATGGCCGAATGGATCGGCGATCAGGTCGATACCGGGCTGGAGATGGACCGCAGCGTGCGCGACCTGCGCGACCTGTGGGTCCGCGCCTTCACCAGCTTCGCCACCGCCTGCTACGACGCCTGCGACCCGATCGTGGCGCTCTATGGCGAGAACAATGTCGTGCAGCGGCGGCTGGGTGCGGCGGCGGAGCGCGTGCGGGTGATCCCCAACGGCATCGACGCGCGCCGGTTCGCCCATCTGGCCGATGCGCGCGATCCGGCGCACCCGCTGGTCGCGCTGCTGGGGCGCGTCGTACCGATCAAGGACATCAAGACCTTCATCCGCGCCTGTGCGCTCGCCCATGCCGAGAAACCGCACCTGCGCTTCGTGGTGCTCGGGCCGGAGGATGAGGATCCCGAATATGCCGCCGAATGCACCGCGCTGGTCTCCGACCTGAAGCTGGGCGACGTGCTGACCTTTGCGGGCCGCGTGAAGATCGAGGACTGGATGAACCGCATCGACCTGCTGGTCCTCACCAGCCTGTCGGAGGCGCAGCCGCTGGTGATCCTCGAAGGGGGCGCGTGCGGCATCCCGGTGGTCGCGCCCGATGTGGGCAGTTGCCGCGAGATGATCGAGGGGCGCGGGGCGCATGATCCGGGGCACGGCGGCATCGTCACCCCGCTGGTCAACCCGGCGGCGACCGCAGCGGGCATCTGCGCCATCGCAGGCGAGCCCGAGGTGCGGCTGGCGATGGGGGAGGCGATGCGGCGGCGGGTGCTGGCCGATTACGACCACCCGACGATCATCGGGGCGTATCGCGACCTGTACGGCGAACTGGCCGCGCGCTGATCCTTCGTTTGGAAACGCGCGGAATTGCGCGTTTCGGAGCGGCACCGGCCCGCTCCCCCGCCCGACCACCCACAGCGTATCCTGAATGGGTGGCCGGGCGGGGAAGCGGGCCGGTGCCGCTTTGAACCGGCTACGCCGGATCAGCGCTTACCCCGCGCCGCCGCATGCCGCTCGGCATGGGCGAGGAGGGCGTCGAGGTCCGCGCGCGCGATGTCGAAGCTCTCGTGCATGTCGGCGATCGCCGCGTCGATGTCGGCGGGGGCAAGGGTGCCGGGCGGCACGACGGCTGCGGGCCGGTGCGGATAGCGGCGCAGCGTCGTGCGGTGCCACACGGTCGCGATCGCCACCAGCGCGATCGAATTGATCCCCACCGGCGCGAAGGCGAAGCCGTATCCCGCCGCATGCACGCCTGCGCCGCCGATCACCGCGCTCAGCGCCGCCGCCCCGCCCGGCGGATGCAGGCAGCGCAGCAGCGACATCAGCAGGATCGCCCCCGCCACCGCCACGCCCGCCGCGACCATGACGTGCGGGATCGCCTGCGCCGCCGCGACGCCGACCAGCGTGGACAGGATATTACCGCCTACCACCGGCCATGGCTGGGCCAGCGGGCTGGTGGGCACCGCGAACACCAGCACCGCCGATGCGCCCATCGGCGCGACCACGACCGGCAGGTCCGGCCCGAGCGGCGGCAGCCCGGCGCACACCACCATCGTCAGCGCGATGGCGATCCCCGCCCCGGCACAGGCGATCAGCCGGTCGGCCAGCGTGGTACCGGGCAGCAGCGGGCGAAAACGGAACATGGGCATGGGCGGTAGGCGGCAATCGGACGAAATGCCAAGGATTTCAGCCGCGACTTGCTCCCCTGCTTGGAGAGATTTCTCTGCGAAGGTCCAAGGTCGGTCCTTGACCCTGCCGTACCCCCGCGCAAGCGGGTGCGACCGTTCCTCGCAGGCCAACCCACCCCCGACCCCTCCCTTGTCGGGATTTCTCTGCGAAAGTCGCGCGACTGACCCGAAGCCCCCCGTACCCCGGCGAAGGCCGGGGTCCAGTTGCGATGGTTCTTCCGTACCTTACCAGCGTCCTCCAACTGGACCCCGGCCTTCGCCGGGGTACGAGAGGGAGGTTTTGCAGAGGAATGCTTGTCAGGGAGCGGAGCACAGACAGGCCGCCGCCCTACCCCGTCACCACCGTATCGTTCAGATCGCTGATGACCGGCGTCGGCAGGATCGGCACGCTGGTCCCGAGCGACCCTGACGGCGGCGGCGCAGTCGCATCGCGCAGCACCGGCGCGGTCGCGACCGGCAGCGGCGGGGTCGGCGCAAAGCCGCTGCCCGGCACCTGTGCCCGGTCGATCGCCGACAGCAGCGGATCGAGCGGCCCGATCACCGCGCGCCTCGCCTCCACCGTGTTGGCCGCCGCGTCATAGGTCGGCAGCCCCTCACCCAGCGCCGCCGCCTGCAACCGGCCCAGCGTCGCCAGCAGCCGCGCCTGCGCCAAATAGGCGGCATAGGTCGCGTTCACCAGCACGAGCTGCGCGTTCAGCAGCCGCTGTTCCGAATCGAGCACCTCGAAGTTCGAGCGGAATCCCTCGGCAAAGCCCTTCTGCACCCCGGTCAGCGCCTCCTGCGCCGCGGTGCTGGCGACTCGCCCCGATTCGGCGGCGGCGGCGGCGGCGAGCGCCTGGTTCCACGCATCCTGCGTCGCGGCCAGCGCCTGCCGCCGCGCGCCCTCCACCTCATAGCCCAGCCGTTCGCGATCGGCCTGCGCCGCGCGGATGCGCGACCCGATCACCCCGCCCGCGATCAGCGGCATGGTCAGCGTCACCCCGCCGCTGGCCTGTTGCCCCAGGTCGCGCGTCTGGAAACTGCCCGCTCTGCCATAGCCATAGCCGCCCGACAGCGCGACGACCGGCGCGCGCTCGGCGCGTTCGGCGGCGATCCGCGCATCGCCCGCGCGTGCGGCGAACATCGCCTGCCCGATCGCCGGGCTTTCCCGCTGGGCGATCGCGAAGGCAGCGTCGAGCGAGGTCGGCAACCCCGCCAGCACCGGCGGCGCGGCCAGTTCGCCCGGCATCCGCCCCACCAGCGTGGCGAAGCGCGCGCGGCTGACCTGCAACGTCGCCTCGCTCTGCGCCAGTTGCGCGCGGATGATCTCCGCCTGCGCGCGCGCCTGCGCGATGTCGGTACGGGTCAGGTCGCCGCCGCGCTCGCGCGCGATCGCCTGCGCCACCTGCCGCCCGTAGCTGTCGAGCGAGCGGCGCTGGATCGCGACCAGCTCGGCGTCGCGCCGGACCGCGACATAGGCATCGACCACCTCGAACAGCACCGCATTCTCGGCCTGCCGCAGCGCCTCGCGGCCCGCCAGCACCCGCGCCTCGGCGACCGAGACCTGCGCGGCGGTGCGCCCGCCGTTGAGCAATATCTGCCGCGCGGACAACGTCGCCGCCATCGTCCGGCTGCGGTTGGTGACGAAATCGTCGAACAGGTTGCGCTGGTCGGCGGAGCGATATTGCAGCGCCATGTCGAGCGAGACGCTCGGGCGATAGGGCGCGCCCGCCTGCACGATCGTCTCGTCGAGGCTGCGCAGTTGCGCGCGCTGCGCATCCAGCGTCGGGTTGGTGCGATAGGCATCGGCGATCGCCTGCACCAGCGTATCCTGCGCATGGGCGGGGACGGCGACGAGGAGCAAACAAGCTCCTCCCCAATATGGGGAGGGGGACCGCCGCGAAGCGGTGGTGGAGGGGGGTGTCCGCGGACGCAACGGTTGCGTATGCGGACGCCCCCCTCCACCACGCCCTGCGGGCGCGGTCCCCCTCCCCGTGCCGGGGAGGATTTCGTTCCGTTCACCGTTCACGCAGCGACCTCGAAAAGGCTTCGGTCAGCGGGTCGAGCAGATATTGCAGCGCGGTCCGCTGGCGCAGTTTGACGCTCACCTGCACCGGCACGCCGGGCCGGATGCCGGTATCGCGCCCGCGCACGGCCTCGATTTGTGCGATCTGGCTGCGCGGCACGGTGATCTCGGCGCTGAAATAGCTCCGCCCGCTCGCCTCGTCGCGGAGCGCATCAGCGGATACCGTCGACACCGTGCCGAGCAGGATCGGCAGGTCGCGTTCGTGCAGCGAGAGGAACTTCACCTCCGCCTCGCGTCCCGGCACCACCCCGTCGATATCGGTCGGCTGGAAACTCGCCTTGATGACCAGCGGCGCGGCATCGGGCACGATGTCGAGGATCGGCTGTCCCGCGGCGATCACCCCGCCGACCGAAAAGACGCGCAGGCCGACCACCCGCCCGCTTACCGGCGCGCGAATCTCGGTACGCGCCAGCTGCTCGCGCGCCGCCGCCCATTTGGGCAGCGCCTCGTTCAGCTGGAACTGGGTGTCGCGCAGCAGCGCCGCCGAATCCTCGACATAGCGGCGGCGGCCCTGCACCTGCTCGGCGCGCGCCTGCCCCACCTGTTCGCGCGCCGATGCGACGCGCGCGGCATAGTCGCCGTCGGCGCCGTCCAATTGCTGGATCGACCGCTCGATCGCGCGCACCGTGTTGCGCGAGACATAGCCCTCGTCGGCCAGCTTGCGCGTGCTCTCCAGCTGCTGTTGCAGCGATCGGCGCTGCGCCTCGGTCGCGCGCGCCTGCGCCGCATAGCCGCCCGACGCCTGCGCGACGCTCGCCGCCTGCCGCGCCAGCACCTGTGCGTTGGCCGCCAGCGCCGATGCCCGCGCCGCCTGCTGCGCGGTCTGGAGCGCCCTGGCCCGCTCCACCAGCCGCCGGTCGTCGCCGGTCGCACGCGCGAACCCGGCGGGCCACAGGATCGGGCCACCGCGCACATCGGCCTCCAGCCGCGCGCGCTGCGCCTGAAGATCGATCACGCTCGCCGCCAGCGCCCGTTCGGTCGCGGCGACCTCCGCCCCCTCCAGCCGGAACAGCAGCTGCCCGGCCCGCACATGCTGCCCGTCGCGCACCGCCATCGCCCGCACGATGCCGCCGTCGCGGTGCTGCACCGTCTGGCGGTTGCCCGCGACGACCACCTGCCCCTCGCCCGCCGCCGCCGCGTCGAGCCGCGCGAACGCCGCCCAGCCGAGCGCCACCACGAAGAACAGCACCGCGACGACGATCCCGAAGCGCAGCGACCGGCGCGGCGAATCGTCCAGCGCCAGCGCCTGCGCGATCTGCGCGCGCACCGCCTCCTGCCGCTGCCCGGCGGGGATGTCGGTCGCGTCGCTCATCGCACACCTCCGGCGGCGGCGGGCACCGCCTGCGGCCCCGGCCCGCGCAGCACCCGTTCGCGCTCGTCGAACAGCTGCACCCGCCCGTCCTTCAGCAGCAATATCTTGTCCACCGCCTGCAACAGCCCGGTGCGGTGCGTCGAGACGATGACCGTCGCCCCGCGCGTGCGCAGTCCCTCCAGCGTCTGCACCAGCCGCGCCTCGCCCTCGCTGTCGAGGTGGGCGTTGGGTTCGTCGAGGAACAGGATCGCCGGATCGCCGTACAGCGCGCGCGCCAGCGCCACCGCCTGCCCCTGCCCCGCCGACAGCCCCGCACCCTCGCCCGCCGACAGCATCGTGCCATAGCCCTTGGGCAGCCGCAGGATCAGCTGGTGCGCGCCCGCGCGCGTCGCCGCGGCGACCACCCGCTCGTCGATATCCGGCCCGTCGCCCGCCAGCACCGCGGCGAAGCGCGAGATATTGGCATGCACCGTCGTCGGGAACAGCGTCGGCGACTGCGGCATATAGCCCAGATGCCGCCCGAGCTGCTCGCGGTTCCAGTCGGACAGGCTCGCCCCGTCGATCCGCACCTCGCCTTGGTCGGGCGACAGTGCCCCCGCCAGCGCGCGCAGCAGCGTGGACTTGCCCGCCCCGGACGGCCCCACCAGCGCGACGATCTCGCCCGGCCGGACCGAGAAGCTGACGTCGCTCAATATCTCCCGCTCGCCGCCCGGCGCACGGACGCTCAACGCGCGCACGTCGATCCGCCCCTCCGGCACCGGCAGCGTCGTGGCGCTGTGGCCGGGTTCCGGCAGCGCGCAATAGGCCGACAGATTGTCCCACGCCGCCCGCGCCGTCGCCAGCGGCTTCAATGCGCCCAGAATCTGCTCGACCGGCTGGAGCGCGCGGCCCAGCAGCAGCGACGCGGCAAAGATCGCGCCGCCCGAAATATCCTGCCGCACCGCCAGCCACGCGCCCAGCGCCAGCGCCAGCGATTGCAGCAGCAGCCGCAGGAACTTGGTGATGCCGAGGAACCGTGCCTGTGTCGCGGCGATATCCGCCTGCCGCCGCACGAGGTCGGCGCGCTCCAGCAGGTGGCGCGTGACCAGCACATTGCGCATCCCCAGCACCCGCGCCACCTCCGCGGTGTGGATCGAGAAGTCCTGTTCGCGGCTGGCCAGCACCGCGCGCGCATTCGCATCGCGCATCGCCCCCGCCGTCGCCCGGTCGCCGCCCCACGCCAGCAGCGCCAGCACGACCGAGCTGACCAGTGCCAGCACCCCGATCCACGGATGCAGCAGGAACGCGATCGCGATATAGATCGGCGCCCATGGCGCATCGAACAGCGCGACCATGATCGGCCCGCTCAAGGTGCCGCGCAGCGAATCGAAGTCGCGCAGCGCCTGCATCCGCTGCGCGGTCGTGCCGACGTCGCTGCCGAGGATGCGCAGCAAAATGCCCGGCGCCGCCCGCCGTTCGAGCCGCAGCGACGCGCGCAGCAGCAGCCGGCTGCGCACCGCATCGAGCAGCGCGAACACCACCAGCGTGACGGCGAGGATCAGGGTCAGCAGCAGCAGCGTCGCCTCCCCCCGCGTCGGCACCACCCGATCATAGACCTGCAGCATGAAGATCGACGGTGCGAGGTAGAGCAGGTTGACCAGCCCCGAAAATCCCGCCGCCGCCCACAGGTGCCGCCGGCACCGGCGCACCGCGTCATGCAGCAGATTCGGCTGGGGTGCGGACGCGGCACGGGACATGGCGGTCGCTCTACCCTGCAAACCCTTAACGTTGCTTTGCGGGCACGGCGCTTCATGCTTAGAACGCGGTCATCCACAAGGGGGAAGCGTTTCATGTACCGTCAGATCGTCGTCGCGCTGTTGGCCTCGTGCGCCACACTTCCCGCCGCCGCCCAGTCGACTGCGCGCGATCCGGGCGCGGGCGCGCGGGTCAGCTACCGCGTGGCGCTCGCCGATGCGGCGCACCACCGCGCGCGGATCACCGCCACCTGGCGCGGCGTGCCCGCCGGACCGTTGCGCATCCAGATGTCGCGATCGTCGCCCGGCCGCTATGCGGTCCATGAATTTGCCAAGAACGTGTCGGACGTGACCGCCACCGACGGCGCAGGCCGCCCCCTCGCGCTCACCCGCACCGATCCCTACGGCTGGAGCGTCGCGGGCCATGACGGCACCGTCACCCTCGCCTACACGCTCTACGCCGATCACGGCGACGGCACCTATGCCCAGATCGACCGGACCCACGCGCACCTCAACATGCCCGCGACCCTCGCCTGGGCCAGCGGTTACGACGCGCAGCCGGTGCGCGTGACCTTCGAGCAGTTCGACCCCAAGTGGAAGGTCGCGACCCAGCTTCCCGCCGTACCCGGCACCCCCGCCACCTTCTGGGCGCCGAACCTGCAATATCTGATGGACAGCCCGACCGAGCTGTCGGACCACATGGTCCGCGAATGGCGCGAGGCCGGGCAGACCTATCGTCTCGCGCTCCATCATCTGGGCAGCGCGGCGGACATGGACCGCTATACCGAAAAGGCGAAGGCGGTGGTCCGCACCCAGATCGCGATCTTCGGCAAGCCCGCGCCCTATGACTTCGGCACCTACACCTTCATCGCCGACTATCTGCCGTGGATCACCGGCGACGGCATGGAGCATCGCAACTCCACGATCATCAGCAACACCCGCAGCCTTGCCGAGGCGAACGACGACCAGCTCGGCACGCTGTCCCACGAATTCTTCCACAGCTGGAACGTCGAGCGCATCCGCCCCGCCGAACTCGAGCCGTTCGACTTCACCCGCGCCAATCCCACGCCGTCGCTGTGGCTGGCGGAGGGGTTCACCCAATATTACGGCCCGCTCGCCATCCGCCGCGCGGGCGTGTCGAGCATCGACGACTATCTGGGCGAACTGGCCCCGACGCTGAGCGGCATCGTCAACAATCCCGCGCGCCTGCCCGCCCGGATCAACGCCTCGCCGATGGAGATGAGTCTCCGCGCGCCCTTCGTCGATGCGGCGCGGTCGATCGATCCGGTCGATCCCAATATCTTCGTGTCCTATTATCCGTACGGCGCAGTCATCGCGCTGGCGCTCGACCTCGAACTGCGCGGGCGGTTCCCGGGCAAGTCGCTCGACGACTATATGCGGCTGCTGTGGCAGCGTCACGGCCAGCCCGAGCGGCCCTATCGCACCGACGATCTGCGCGCCGCGCTGGCCGAGCTGACCGGCGACCGTGCCTTTGCCGACGGCTTCTTCGCGCGCAGCATCGCGTCGAGCGGCCTGCCCGATTTCGCGCCGCTGCTGGCGCAGGCGGGCCTCACGCTGCGTCCGGCCAATCCCGGTGCGGGCTGGATCGGTCGCACCGCCGCCATGGCCGATGCGAGCGGGGTGACGCTCGCCCAGTCGCCTGCCGAGGGCACGCCGCTGCGCGCGGCGGGGGTCGATCGCGGCGATACGATCGTGGCGCTCGGCAGCACCGCGATCACCGACGTCGCGGGCTGGAACGCCGCGCTCGGCGCGCTGAAGCCCGGCGTCGCGGTGCCGATCCGCTATCGCAGCCGGGGCAGCGAGCGGACCGCGACGCTGACCCCGCTCCCCGATCCGGCGCTGACGATCGTGCGCGGCGAGACGGTGGGGCAGACGCCGACGGCGGCGCAGCGCGCCTTCCGCACCGCATGGCTCGGCGCAGGCGCGTAGCGGCTCCCATGCGCCTGTGCGCCGACATCGGCGGCACGACGATCGACCTCGCGTGGTTCGACGCGGACGGCGCGATCGTCGCCCGCGCGCGCACGGCGACGCCCGGCGACTGGCCGGAGTTCGTGGCCGCCTTCGCCGATGCGCTGGCCCGGCATCCGGCGGCGGCGCTGTCGCTCGCCACCGCCGGGCTGGTCGATCCGGCGGGCGGGCGGATCACCAGCGCCAACGTGCCCGCGATCCATGGCCGCGCGCTCGCCGACGATCTTTCAGCGGCGCTCGGCCTGCCGGTCACGGCGATCAACGACGCCGACGCCTTCGTGCTGGCGGAGGCCACGCGCGGGGCGGCGATGGGACAGCCCTGGGTGTTCGGCATCATCCTCGGCACCGGGGTCGGCGGCGCTCTGGTGGTGGACCGGCGCATCGTCACCGGTCCGCATGGCCTTGCGGGCGAATGGGGGCATGGCGGCGTGCTGCGCCCCGCGCCCGGTACAGGCGGCGCCGTGCCGGTGTTCCCCTGCGGCTGCGGGCGCAGCGGCTGCCTTGACACGATCGGCGGCGCGCGCGGGATCGAGCGACTGCACCGCTTCCTCCACGGGGTGGACGCAGACAGCCACGCGATCGCCGCTGCGGACGATCCGGCCACGCAGGCGACCGCCGACTATTGGGCACAGTTGCTGGGCGGCCCGCTGGCGATGCTGCTCAACACGCTGCCGGTCGCGGTGGTGCCGGTCGGCGGCGGCCTGTCGGGCGCCCCCGGCCTGATCGCGCGACTCGACGCGGTGGTGCGGCGAGAACTGCTGCGGCCTACTGCCGGGCCGGTGGTGGTGCCGGGCACGCTACGCGGCGATGCCGGGCTGATCGGCGCATGGGCAGCGGGACAGGCACCAGCCTGACCCCCCATCCGTCATCCCCGCGAAGGCGGGGATCCATACACGCAGCGGTTGCGCCTCCCTGCCGAACGACAGCGGCTATGGGTTCCCGCCTGCGCGGGAACGACGAACCGGGTGGCTCAACCCACCCCGTCCCACACCAGCTTCGCCCCCACCGCGATCATCAGCCAGTAGATCACCCGGTAGAACCGCTCCGCCGACACCCGCCGCACCAGCCATACGCCCGCGAACGTCGATGCGATCGCCACCGGCAGCAGCGTCGCCGCCGTCGTCAGATTCTCGCGCGTGAACTGCCCCAGCGCGACATAGGCGGGCACTTTCAGCCAGTTGACCGCGCAGAAATAGATCGCGGTCGTCCCCACCAGCACGTCGCGCGGCAGCCTGCGCGGCAGCACCCACAGCTGGAACGGCGGCTGACCGGCGTGCGCGATCTGGCTGGTCACGCCCGACAGCATCCCGAACAGGCTGCCCACCCATCCGGGCGAGGCGGAGGCGACCGGCACCCCGTGTCGCTCGGTCCACAGCCGCCATGCGCCGAACAGCATCGAGATGCCGCCCACCGCCGCCAGCACCGCCGAGGGTGGCACCATGCTGGCGAACCAGTAGCCGAGCGCGATGCCCGCCGCCGCGCCGGGCAGCATCCACGCCAGCACATGCGCATCGAAGGTGCGGCGGAAGGCCCACACCCCCACCACGTCCTGCACGATCAGGATGGGGAGCAGGATCGCGGCGGCCTGCACCGGATCGATCGCCAGCGCCAGCATCGGCATGGCCAGCGCGCCGACGCCCGCGAACCCGCCCTTGGCCAGTCCCTGCGACGCGACCGCCGGGATCGCCAGCGCATAGAACCACGGGTCGAGGATCAACGCGCGTCACGCTCCCGCGCCTGCGCGATGCGGAACAGCGCCAGCACGCCGACCGCCGTCACCGCCACCAGCGCGAGCACGGCATAGGTCAGCGCCTGCAACCATCCCGCGATGTCGCGCAGCGCATTCGCCTGCGCCCGCGCGGTGATCTGCTCGGGCGTGTCGGCGCGCGGCGCGCCGGTGGTGAAGGCTGCGGGCGTGTCCACTTCCACCGTCGGCGTCCGTCGATCGGCGGGCGATGCGCCGTCGCTGCGCGCCGTCTCGCCGCCGCCGCCCTGCGTCATGCCGCCGGGCGTGTTGGTCGACATGGTGGCCACCGCCCCGACCATCGCCAGCGTCGCGAACACCGCGAGCACCCACGACAGCGCGCGCGCCTGCCACCCCTCGGGCTTCACGGATGCTCCACCGGGTCGCGCGTCGCGGCGGTGGGGGCACGCACCCCCGCATTGCCGCGCGCCCTGAGTTCCGCCTTCAGATCCTCGGGGCGCGGCGCCCACAGGAAACCGAAGCTGACCGTGCCGTGCTTCGTTTCGACCGCATGGTGCAGCCGGTGCGCGGAAATGATCCGCTTCATATAGGCCGACTTGGGCAGGTAGCGATGCGACAGCCGCCGGTGGACGATCACGTCATGGAACCCGAAATAGATCGCGCCGTATGCGGCGATGCCCGCCCCGATCCAGATCGTGCCCGGCCACCAGCCCCATTGCACCCCGCCCAGCAGCAGCACGATCGAGGGCACCGCGAAGATCGCGGCGTACAGGTCGTTCCATTCCCAGTTGCCGTGGCGCGGGCGATGGTGGCTGGCATGCAGGAACCAGCCCGGCCCGTGCATCAGCCAGCGGTGCGCGACATAGGCGAACCCCTCCATGAAGATCACGGTCGCGACGAAGATCAGGATGCCGATTGCCCAGTGCATGGCGGCGATATAGCGATCGGTGCCCGACAAAGCGACACCGCATCGTTTATTACATTTGCGACGCATTATCGATAAGGCGGTTTTGCACTGGATTCGCCTGCCCACATGTGCTTTACGCGCGGCAACTTCGCAAACTTGCGTACAACCACCCGAGAGGCGGAAGGCAACGTCATGAACATTCACGAATATCAGGCCAAGGAACTGCTGGCGAAGTTCGGCGTGCCGGTGCCCCAGGGCTTCGCCGCCCTGTCGGTCGAGGAAGCGGTGGAAGCGGCGGGCAAGCTCCCCGGGCCGCTGTACGTCGTCAAGTCGCAGATCCACGCCGGCGGCCGCGGCAAGGGCAAGTTCAAGGAACTGGGCCCGGATGCCAAGGGCGGCGTCCGCCTCGCGTGGAACCTCGACGAGGTCCGCGCGCATGCCACCGACATGCTCGGCAACACGCTGGTGACGATCCAGACCGGTGAGGCGGGCAAGCAGGTCAACCGCCTGTACGTGACCGACGGCGCGAACATCGCGCAGGAATTCTACCTCGCGCTGCTCGTCAACCGCGCGACCGGCCGCGTCTCGATGGTCGCCTCGACCGAAGGCGGCATGGACATCGAAACCGTCGCCCATGACACGCCCGAGAAGATCCACTCGATCGACATCGATCCGGCGACCGGCTTTCAGCCGCACCACGGCCGCGCCGTCGCCGCCGCGCTCGAGCTGAAGGGCGATCTCGCCAAGCAGGCGGCGAACGTCGCCTCGAAGCTCTACGCCGCCTTCCTCGGCACCGATGCCGAGCAGATCGAGATCAACCCGCTGGCCGTCACCGAGGAAGGCCAGCTCGTCGTGCTCGACGCCAAGGTCGGCTTCGACGGCAACGCCATGTTCCGTCACAAGGACCTGATGGAACTGCGCGACACCACCGAAGAGGACGCGATGGAGCTGGAGGCGTCGAAGTACGACCTCGCCTACATCAAGCTCGACGGCGACATCGGCTGCATGGTCAACGGTGCGGGCCTCGCCATGGCGACGATGGACATCATCAAGCTGAACGGCATGTTCCCGGCCAACTTCCTCGACGTGGGCGGCGGCGCCAACAAGGAGAAGGTGACGGCGGCGTTCAAGATCATCCTCGCCGATCCGGCGGTGAAGGGCATCCTCGTCAACATCTTCGGCGGGATCATGAAGTGCGACATCATCGCGGAGGGCATCGTCGCCGCCGCGAAGGAAGTGAACCTGTCGGTGCCGCTGGTCGTCCGCCTCGAGGGGACCAACGTGCAGGCGGGCAAGGACATCCTCGCCAATTCGGGCCTCGCGATCGTGCCCGCCAACGATCTGGGCGACGCCGCCCGCAAGATCGTGGCCGAGGTGCAGAAGGCGGCCTGATCGCCCTCACCTGCCACGCGGCAAGGGGTCCGGGCGGAAACGTCCGGGCCCTTTTTCGTTGGGGTGGCAGGGCGATTCGGTCTAGGGTCGCCGCCTGCCGTCCCGGCGACCCGGCCTTTCCGTACCGGACTTGCGAAAACCACGCCGAGCCGCCACAGAAACCGCCGATGTCGCCGAGCAAGAGTTTTGAGAGGGAGTGCCCATGAAGGTGCTGGTGCCGGTCAAGCGCGTGCTTGACTATAATGTGAAGCCCCGCGTGAAGGCGGACGGGTCGGGCGTCGACCTCGCCAACGTCAAGATGAGCATGAACCCGTTCGACGAGATCGCGGTCGAGGAAGCGATCCGGCTGAAGGAAAAGGGCGTGGCGACCGAGATCGTCGTCGTCTCGATCGGCGAGCAGAAGGCGCAGGACACGCTGCGCACCGCGCTCGCCATGGGTGCCGACCGCGCGATCCTCATCACCAGCGAGACGAAGGTCGAGCCGCTCGGCGTCGCCAAGCTGCTCAAGGCGGTGGTGGACGAGGAACAGCCCGGCCTCGTCATCCTCGGCAAGCAGGCGATCGACGACGACAACAACCAGACCGGGCAGATGCTCGCCGCGCTGACCGGCCTGCCCCAGGGCACCTTCGCCAGCAAGGTCGAGGTGTCGGGCGATACCGTCAACGTGACGCGCGAGGTCGACGGCGGGCTGGAGACGGTGGCGCTGACGCTCCCCGCGATCGTCACGACCGACCTGCGCCTGAACGAACCGCGCTACGCCTCGCTTCCCAACATCATGAAGGCGAAGTCGAAGCCCCTGGCGGCAAAGACCGCCGCCGATTACGGCGTCGACGTGACCCCGCGCCTCACCACGGTGAAGGTCGAGGAGCCCGCCAGGCGGCAGGCAGGCGTCAAGGTCGCCGATGCCGACGAACTGGTAGCCAAGCTCAAGACGCTGGGAGTGGTCGCATGAAGACACTGGTATGGGCCGAGCATGACGGCTCGGTCGTGAAGGACGCGACCTACGCCGCCGTCACCGCCGCCGCGAAGCTGGGCGAGGTCGAGCTGCTGGTCGCAGGGCAAGGCGTCGACGCCGTGGCGCAGGCCGCGGCGCAGATCGCCGGGGTTGCGAAGGTACTCGTCGCCGACGATGCGGCCTATGCCCACAACCTCGCCGAGAATGTCGCGCCGCTGGTGGTCGAGCTGATGGCGAGCCGTGACGCCTTCGTCGCCGCCGCGACCACGACGGGCAAGAACATCGCGCCGCGCGTCGCGGCGTTGCTCGACGTGATGCAGGTGAGCGAAGTCCTCTCGGTCGAGGGGCCGGACAGCTTCACCCGCCCGATCTATGCGGGCAACGCGATCGCGACCGTGAAGACCAGCGATCCCAAGCTGGTGCTGACGGTCCGCGGCACCGCGTTCGAGAAGGCGGCGGCGACCGGCGGATCGGCGGCGATCGAAGCGGTCGGCTCGACCGGCGACAAGGGGCTGGCGAAGTTCGTCGGCGCGGAGATCGCCGCATCGGAACGCCCCGAGCTGACCAGCGCCAAGATCATCGTCTCGGGCGGTCGCGCGCTCGGATCGGAGGAGCAGTTCCATGCCCTCATCGATCCGCTGGCCGACAAGCTGAACGCGGCGGTCGGCGCGAGCCGCGCGGCGGTGGACGCGGGCTATGCTCCCAACGACTATCAGGTCGGTCAGACCGGCAAGATCGTCGCCCCGGAGGTGTATATCGCGGTCGGCATTTCCGGCGCGATCCAGCATCTGGCGGGCATGAAGGACAGCAAGGTCATCGTCGCGATCAACAAGGACGAGGACGCGCCGATCTTCCAGGTCGCCGATGTCGGGCTGGTGGGCGACCTGTTCACGCTGGTGCCGGAGATTACCGCCAAGCTTTGAGGCGCGCAGCGCAGCTGCACGCCGGTGCGCGCGGGGCGAAGCCCCAAGCGCACAAAGCGGCGACGGCCGGCGTCGCTACAGCGACGACCGACGACGCGGGATTCATTCCCGCGTCGTGAGCCGCACCCGAAATGCTGCCCATTCCAAACCGTTCGTGTCGAGCGAAGTCGAGACACCCCGCGCAACGCCTGCGGCCCGTCCCTCGACTGTACTCGGGACGAACGGGGGAGCGGGTCTGATGACACCTCACCGTTCGTGCTGAGTAGGGGCTGAGCTTATCGAAGCACCTCGTCCAATCCTCCAATACGCTGTCCCGACAAGCTCAACGGCTACGCAGGACGAACGGACGGCATCCGAAACCGCAACGCCCCCCTCACCCCTTGGTCAGGTTCAGGAACACATCCTCCAGATCGGCCTCGCGCGTCACGACGTCGACGATGCCGTATCCCTGGCCCGCCACCGCGCCCAGCACCTCGCCCGCGTTCGCCACGTCCTTGCGATAGGTGACGGCCAGCACCCGATCGCCCTTGCGCTCGACCTTCTCGAAACAGCGCGCATCGGGCAGCGTCGCCACGTCGCGGTCGAGCGTCAGTTCGACGACCTTCTCCTGCGCCAGCCCGATCAGCGCGCGGGTCGGCTCGTTGGCGACGACCCGGCCGTGGTTGATGATGGCGATCCGGTCGCACAGCTCCTCGGCTTCCTCGAGGTAATGCGTCGTCAGCACCACCGTCACGCCGCCCGCGTTCAGTTCGCGCACATAGTCCCAAAGCTGCTGGCGCAGCTGGATGTCGACGCCTGCGGTCGGCTCGTCGAGCACCAGCACCGGCGGGGCATGGACCATCGCCTTGGCCACCATCAGCCGCCGCTTCATGCCGCCCGACAGCGTGCGGGCATAGGCGTTCGCCTTGTCCTCCAGATGCACCGCGCGCAACAGGTCCATCGTCCGCCGCTGCCCCTTGGGCACGCCGTACAGCCCGGCCTGGATCTCCAGCGTCTCGGCGGGCGTGAAGAAGGGGTCGAACAGGATTTCCTGATTGACGATCCCGATCGATGCCTTGGCATTGCGCGGGTGCCGGTCGATGTCGAAGCCCCAGATCGCCGCGGTGCCGCTGGTCTTGTTGACGAGGCCCGCGAGCGTGTTGATGAGCGTCGACTTGCCCGCCCCGTTCGGCCCGAGCAGCCCGAAGATCGTGCCCCGCGGCACGTCGAACGACACGCCGTTCAGCGCCACCTTGGGCGCCGCCCCGCCCTTGCCGCCCGCATAGGTCTTGCACAGGTCGCGGATGGAGATGGCGGCTTGAAGGTCGGGGCTGGTCATGGCGCTGCGATTACGCCCCGGCGGCGCCCGCGCCAAGTGCCGATCCAACTTGTCGCCGCGCGGCGGCGTTGCTATTCGCCTGTCCCATGCTGCCTCCGCCCGAAACCTTCCGCGTCTCCTCCCCCCGCGTCGCCTGCGACGGCGGCGGCGAGATCGCCCCCGCGCTCGGCCACCCGCGCGTGTGGCTCCAGATCGACGAGACGGGCTATGTCGACTGCGGCTACTGCGACCGGCGCTTCATCCTCGTGGGCGGGCCTGCCGACGGGGCGGACCAGAGCAAGCTGCGCGACCATGGAGATGGCGCGGGGCGTTGAGCACCGGCATCGACGATCTCGCCCGACAGCTGCGTGCCGAATATGATGCCGCGCCGAAGGGTTGCCAGCTCGTCAGCATCCACCTCTTCGGCATTCGCAACGCCAAGGCATTGCAAGGCGTGCGTAAGTCCGATGTTGCCGAGCGGGCCGGACTGCCGTCGAGCTACGGCACGGAAATCAACAAGGGCGTTCGCTTGGCGGAGCATGTAACCGTGACGAAGCCGTTGGGCTGAGGCTCGGTCGTGCCTATATCGGACAGATGACCCCGACCGATCCCCGCGCCTTCCTCTATTCCGGCGACCTCGATCCCGCAGCCGCGCTCCGCGCCACCCAGGCGACGCTGGCCAATGCCGAGGACGGCGAACTCTACCTCCAGTACCGCCGCTCCGAAGCGTTCGGGTTCGACGACGGGCGCTTGAAGACCGCCTCCTATGACACCCATGCGGGCTTCGGCCTGCGCGCGGTGTCGGGCGAGACGACCGCCTTCGCCCATGCCAACGAACTGTCCGAAGCCGCGATCCGCCGCGCGGGCGAGACGATGGCGCTGATCGATCCGGCGAAGGGCGCCAAGGCCCCGCCCCCGCGCGGCAACAATCGCCATCTCTACACCGCCGCCGATCCGCTCGACCTCGTGCCCTTTGCCGACAAGGTGGCGCTGTGCCAGGGAATCGACGCCACCGCCCGCGCGCGCGATCCGCGCGTCTGCCAAGTCTCCGCCAGCCTGATCGGATCGTGGAGCGTCGTGGAGATCGTCCGCCCCGACGGCTTCGTCGCCACCGACGTGCGCCCGCTGGTCCGCCTCAACGTCTCGATCGTGGTCGAGCAGAACGGGCGGCGCGAGACGGGCAGCTTCGGCATCGGCGGGCGCTACCTGTACGATTCGCTGATGGACCCGGCGACGTGGAACCGCGCGATCGACGTGGCGCTGGCGCAGGCGCTGGTGAATCTCGAGGCGGTCGATGCCCCGGCGGGCGAGATGACCGTGCTGCTCAGCCCCGGCTGGCCCGGCATCCTGCTGCACGAGGCGATCGGCCACGGCCTCGAAGGCGACTTCAACCGCAAGGGCACCAGCGCCTTTTCGGGTCGCATCGGCGAGCGGGTGGCGGCGCCCGGCGTCACCGTGGTCGACGACGGATCGATCGCCGACCGCCGCGGCTCGCTGTCGATCGACGACGAGGGCACGCCGACGCAGGAGACGGTGCTGATCGAGGACGGCATCCTGAAGGGCTATATCCACGACCGGCTGAATGCGCGGCTGATGGGGGTCGCGCCCACCGGCAACGGGCGGCGTCAGGACTTCGCCCATGCGCCGATGCCGCGCATGACCAACACTTTCATGCGCGGCGGTGGGGATGACCCCGCCGAGCTGCTGTCGCGGGTCAAGAACGGCATCTTCGCCAGGTCGTTCGGCGGGGGCCAGGTCGATATCGTCTCGGGCAAGTTCGTCTTCTCCTGCACCGAGGCGTACCGGATCGAGAACGGCCGCATCGGCGCGCCGATCAAGGGCGCGACGCTGATCGGCGACGGGCCGAGCGTGCTGACGAAGGTGCTGGGCGTCGGTAATGACTTCGCGCTCGACGAAGGGATCGGTATGTGCGGCAAGGCAGGCCAGTCGGTGCCTGCGGGCGTGGGCCAGCCGACGCTGCTGGTCGACGGCCTGACCGTCGGCGGCACCGCCTGATGCCGCTGGCGGAACTCGGGCGATTTCCGCGCGTAGAGGCGCAGATCATCGTCGGACGGCTGGAGAGCGAGGGGCTTCCCGCCGTCGCCTTCGATACCGAAACCAGCTTTGCGGAGGGCAGCTGGCTGCTGATCCCGGTGCGGGTGATGGTCGATGCCGACGATCTGGCGGCTGCCCGGCAGTTGCTCGCCGATCCTGCCTGAAAAACGGGCAGTTGCACCGCGCTGCACAATTTTACCGCTCGATACCGATCCGCCGCCGTCCGCAACCACGCGAAACTGCGTGATTCCGCGCTTGGCACGCCCCTTGCGATGCTGCTCCCCAGGGAAACAAGCGACGAGGGGGCGACATGAAATTAGTCATCGCCATCATCAAGCCGTTCAAGCTCGATGAGGTACGCGAGGCGCTGACCGAGATCGGGGTCGCGGGCATGACCGTGACCGAGGTCAAGGGGTTCGGGCGGCAGAAGGGCCAGACCGAAATCTACCGCGGCGCCGAATACAGCACCAACATGGTGCCGAAGATCAAGATCGAGGTCGTGTGCGACAGCGACATCGCGTCGCGCGTCGTGGAAGCGGTGCAGGCCGCCGCCAACACCGGCGCGATCGGCGACGGCAAGATCTTCGTGCTCGACGTGGGCCAGGCGGTGCGCATCCGCACCGGCGAAACCGACCTCACCGCGCTGTGATGATGGGGGACATCATGAAACATCCGATGAAATTGCTTGCCGGTGCGGGCCTCGGCCTGTTCGCCGCGCTGCCCGCATGGGCGCAGGACGCCGCCGCCGCGCCCGCCGCGACCGTGGACAAGGGCGATACCGCGTGGATGATGGTTTCGACCGTCCTCGTGCTGATGATGATCGTGCCCGGCCTCGCGCTGTTCTACGGCGGCCTCACCCGCACCAAGAACATGCTGTCGGTGATGACGCAGATCGGCGCGGTCGCCGCGCTCGCGATGCTGATCTGGGTGATGTACGGCTATTCGCTGGCCTTCGGCCCCGACGTGTCGAGCGCGACGCTGGCGAACTTCATCGCCAGCCCGGGCAAGGCGTTCCTCGCGGGCGTGACGGCCTCGTCGCAGGCGGCGACCTTCACCGCCGGGGTCGAAATCCCCGAATATGTCTTCATCAGCTTCCAGATGACCTTCGCCGCGATCACCATCGCGCTGGTGCTGGGGTCAGTGGTCGAACGCATCAAGTTCGCCGCCGTCATGGTCTTCGCGATCGTGTGGCTGACGATCACCTATTTCCCGATCGCGCACATGGTGTGGGCATCGAGCGGCTATTTCTTCAAGGCGGGCGCGCTCGACTTCGCGGGCGGCACCGTGGTGCACATCAACGCGGGCGTCTCGGCGCTGGTGCTTGCCGTTCTGCTGGGCAAGCGCGTCGGCTTCCCCGCCGAGCGCATGGCGCCGCACTCGCTGACGCTGACCATGGTCGGCACCGGGCTGCTGTGGGTGGGCTGGTTCGGGTTCAACGCCGGGTCGGCGCTGGAAGCCAACGGCACCGCGGGCCTCGCGATGATCAACACCTTCGTTGCCACCGCCTCCGCGGGCCTGTTCTGGATGCTGGCGGAGAAGTTCTCGGGCCACAAGGGTTCGGCGCTGGGCTTCTGCTCGGGCATCATCGCCGGGCTGGTCGCCGTCACCCCGGCGGCGGGCAATTCGGGGCCGTTCGGCGCGATCGTGCTGGGCGCCGTCGCCTCGGTGGTCTGCTTCTTCGCGGTGACGGTGGTCAAGCCGAAGCTCGGCTATGACGACTCGCTCGACGCCTTCGGCATCCACGGCGTGGGCGGCATCATCGGCGCGATCGGCACGGCGGTGGTCTATGCCCCGTCGCTCGGCGGCCCCGGCGCGGCCGACTATGCGATGGGCGAGAAGCTCGGCGTGCAGGTGTTCGCGGTGCTGGTCACGATCGTCTGGGCCTCGGTCGGCACCGCCATCGCGTGGTTCGTCGCCAAGGCGCTCACCGGCGGGCGCGTCTCGAAGGAAGTCGAGCTCGAGGGCCTCGACCTCGGCGAGCATGGCGAGCGCGCCTACAACTACTGAGTTTTCGTACCCGGGCGGTGGCCTAGTCCCCGCCGCCCGCTTCACAGTTTCCTCCTGCGGAAAACCCCTGGGCCGGCGCCTTGCGTGCCGGCCCTTTTTTTGGCGCTCGACGCTGGGGTGCACGGGTGGCATGGCGTCGGGCAGGCCGATGCGCCGCCACCGCCAGGAACCCCGATGATGCGCCACCCGGAACAGCAATATCTCGACCTGATGGCGCAGGTGCTGGCGAGGGGCGACCAGCGGATGGATCGCACCGGCGTCGGCACCCGCTCGATCTTCGGCGCGATGCTGCGCTTCGACCTGTCGGACGGGACCGCGCCGATCCTGACCACCAAGCGCGTCTACTGGAAGACGGCGGTCCGGGAGATGCTGTGGTTCCTGACCGGCGGCACCAACATCCAGCCGCTGCTGCGCGACAATGTCCGCATCTGGAGCGACTGGCCGCTCGCCGCCTATCGCCGCGAGACGGGCGAGGCGATCACGCAGGAAGCGTTCGAGCGCCGCATCGTCGAGGACGACGGTTTCGCCGCGCGCTGGGGCGAGCTGGGGCCGGTCTATGGCAAGCAATGGCGGCGCTGGCTGGGCGCGGACGGCAGGGAATATGACCAGATCGCCGAACTGGTCCGCACCCTGCGCGAGAATCCCGCCAGCCGCCGGATGCTGTTCCACGGCTGGAACGTCGCCGAACTGGGGGCGATGGCGCTGCCACCGTGCCACATGGTCTATCAATATCATGTGACGTCGGACGGACGGCTCAACTGCCTGTTGTTCCAGCGCTCGGTCGACCTGCTGCTGGGCGCGGCGTTCAACTACGTCGGCGCGGCGGCGCTGCTGCTGATGCTGGCGCAACAGGCCGATCTGACGCCGGGCGAACTGGTCTGGGTCGGCGGTGACGTACATCTCTACCTCAACCACCTCGATCAGGCGCAGGAGCAGTTGCGGCGCGAACCGCGGCCCTTCCCCACCATGCGCCTTACCCGCCGCCCGGCCGATATCGACGGCTATCGAATCGAGGATTTCGCGGTCGAAGGCTATGCCCCGCACCGCGCGATCAAGGCGGAGGTCGCGGTCTAGGGTCTGTGGGGATTCACAAAGCTTTACGAATGTGATTCACGCTTTGGATGGACCGAGACGTACTGACGGATGCCCAATGGGCGAAGATTGAGCCACATTGTCTGGGCAAGCGGACTGATCCTGGCCGA